>NZ_DATBTY010000063.1:0-22560 GCF_036516575.1 Cerasibacillus sp. | reverse complement strand
TGCTAAGTTGATGAATAAAGAGGTTTACTTACTTGATGTTGCTTCTTTAGTTGCAAACACAGGAGTTCGTGGACAGTTTGAAGAACGTATGAAACAACTTATCCAAGAACTGCAATCTCGAAAAGATGTTATCCTGTTTGTCGATGAAATTCATCTTTTAGTCGGTGCAGGTACCGCAGAAGGTTCACAAATGGATGCAGGCAATATTCTGAAACCAGCTCTTGCTCGTGGAGAAATGCAATTAATCGGTGCCACAACATTAAAAGAATACCGTCAGATTGAAAAAGATGCAGCTCTTGAACGACGTTTCCAACCGATTATTGTAGAGGAACCAACGATTGACGAATCGATTCAAATATTAAATGGTATTAAAGATCGTTATGAAGCCTTCCATGAAGTCCGTTACTCAGATGAAGCGATTCGTGCTTTTGTTACATTGTCAAATCGTTACATCCAAGATCGTTTTCTACCAGACAAAGCGATTGATTTAATGGATGAAGTCGGTTCTCGATTGAATCTTGAAAACGCTGGTAAAGATTCTGGTCAAATTGAAAATCGATTAAGCGAAATTAAGAAGGAAAAAGAAGCAGCAGCTGAGCGTGAAGATTATGAACGTGCTGCTCATCTCAGATATCAAGAAATTCAATTAGAAAAACAACTTGAAAAAGCAAAAGGAAAAGAACAAGTCATTGATGTTGATATTTCTGATATCCAACTGCTTGTAGAGGAAAAAACAGGTATTCCAGTCACGAAATTACAAGCAGATGAACAAGAACAAATGAAAGAACTGGCAACCAATTTAAGTAAGAAAGTCATTGGTCAAGATAAAGCAGTAGAGAAAATCGCTAAAGCAATCCGTCGCAGTCGTGCTGGATTAAAAGCGAAGGATCGTCCAACTGGCTCATTCTTATTTGTTGGTCCGACTGGTGTAGGAAAAACAGAATTAACGAAAGTGCTTGCTGAAGAGTTGTTCGGATCACGTGATGCGATGATTCGTCTAGATATGAGTGAATATATGGAGAAACACTCTGTTTCTAAAATTATCGGTTCACCTCCAGGTTATGTAGGCCATGAAGAAGCAGGACAATTAACTGAACAGGTGCGCCGTAATCCATATTCAATTATCTTATTAGACGAAATCGAAAAAGCTCATTCAGATGTTCAAAACATGTTCTTACAAATTATGGAAGACGGTCACTTAACTGATTCACAAGGCCGTACGGTTAGCTTTAAGGATACCATAATAATTATGACAAGCAATGCTGGTACAGGTGTAAAAGAGATCAATGTCGGATTTAACAATAATGGACATGAATCCATTTCAACACTTGAAAGTTTAAGTGGTTACTTTAAACCGGAATTCTTAAACCGTTTTGATTCCATCATTGAATTTAATGTACTTGAAGAAGACCATCTTGTACAGATTGTTGATTTGATGCTTGATGAACTACAAGAAAGAATCGAAGACCAAAACATTCAATTTACGGTTACGGCTGAAGCGAAGAAAAAACTTGCACAACTTGGTTATGACAAACGCTTCGGTGCAAGACCACTTCGTCGAGTCATCCAAGATAAAATTGAAGATCCATTAACAGATTTAATACTTGAATATGGTACGATTGAAAATGTCAGTATTGATGTTGAAAATGATGAAATCCAAGTACAAAGAGCATAAGAATTGAAAAAGAACGTCCAATAAGTCAGTTTGGCTTTTGGACGTTCTATTTTTATCTAATTATTTAAAGGTAACTCCCATCGTGAGAGCGAACTTATACCACATTGCCTCCCCCAATGCATGGTAATTTCCATTGCAAGAGCAGACTTATATCGCATTGGCCCATTCAATGCATGGTAACTCCCAGCGTGAGTGGGAACTTATACCACATTGCCCCCTCCAATGCAAGGTAATTCCCAGCGTAAGTACGGACTTAAATCGCATTACCTCCCCCAATGGAAGGTAATTCTCATTGCGAGAGCAGACTTATATCGCATTGCCCTCTCCAATGTTTAATAACTACGCTGTCAGTCACAGACTTGTAAACTATTAAATAACCCAATACATCGTAGTTCAGCCCTCACCTTACACAACTTCAGGTCTCATAATCTCATCGAAATAACAATACGTGAAAATATGCTATAACAACAGGTAAAATAAATTCGCCTTCCTAAATCATTTTATTAAGATTCTTCCAACCAATTTTCACATTATATATTGACAAACAGCTTATTTAGTTATATGGTTAGTTACATAAGTAATGAACCATATAACAAGGTGATAAAATGAAACATAGTTTAGACGATAGTAAACCGATTTATTTGCAAATAAAGGAACAATTAGAAGATGCAATCGTCGAAAAGAGGTTACAGACAGGGGACAGAGTGCCTTCAACGAATGAGTTTGCCTCGTTTTATAAAATTAATCCAGCCACAGCAGCGAAGGGAATTAATGAGCTCGTACAGGAGGATATTTTATTTAAAAGAAGAGGTGTAGGTATGTTTGTTAAAGAAGATGCCAGACAAAAATTAGTTGCTAATAGAAAAAAAACCTTTTATGAAAACTATATTTTGCCTTTAAAAAATGAGGCAGAAATATTAGACATCAGTGAAGAAGAATTATTCCATATGTTGAAAGGGGAGAATTTATAGATGAGAATTGAAGTAAAAAACTTAACGAAACAGTATAAGGGTAAAAGAGCATTGAATAATATCACATTTACGCTCGAGGGTCCTAAAATATATGGCCTATTAGGAAGAAATGGAGCCGGCAAAACGACATTTATGGATATTTTATCTGGTCATATTTTAGCAACAAGTGGAGAAATCCAGATAAACGGTGAAAATCCATTTGATAATCGTAAACTCACTGAATCTATTTGTTTAATTCAAGAAGGGAACAACTTTAAGAAAGAATTAAGAGTTGGGCAAGTCTTACGAATGTATGCTTATTTTTATCCGAAATGGGATTATGAACTAGCTGAAGAGTTAAGGGAACTATACCATTTAAAACAAAATACAAAAGTTAAACATTTATCAAAAGGGATGGAATCTGCTCTTGGAATTATCGTTGGTTTAGCAAGTAATGCACCGATTACGATTTTTGATGAACCGTATATTGGCTTAGATGCCGCAGCACGGAAAACATTTTATGACATTTTATTAGAGCAATATGAACAGGAAAAACGGATAATTATCTTTTCAACGCATCTTATTGATGAAGTGAGCTTATTATTTGAGGAAGTTTTAATTATGCAAGATGGAGAAGTGATTTTAAAAGAGGAAACCGATCATTTGCGCCGTCATGCTTGTGCCGTTTCTGGATATAACAAAGAAGTGAAAACTTTTATTGCTGATAAAGAGATCATTAAGACAAGAACACTAGGACAGATGATGACGGCTTATGTTTATGGTGATAGCGAAGAAGCGAAACAACAAGGTCTTCATGTCGAAGGGGTACCGATTCAAGACTTAATGATTTATTTAACAGAAGGAGAAAGGGGAGCTTAAAATGGAAAGACAAATGAAGGGGCTATTTTACTTTTATACGATGAATATAAAATTTAGTATGACTGTCTTTTGGAGTATTTTATTAGGTACAACAATTGTCTCCATACTCTTATCCATGATGATTGTCAATCCAACCTATTCCATGTATTTTAGCTTTTCAATTATGGTCTATATTTATAGCGCTATCATCGGCTTTCATTCTGTTAAGGATGTACTCCCATATGCTGTTAAGGTTGGGGCTACAAGAAAAAATATCTTTCTTAGCATGGGCATCTATTTTCTTGGATTAGCATTATCGCAAGCACTCATACTTTCTGTGACACATCGAATCATAACAAGTGCGATTAAATATTTGGATATCCAAACATATGTTTTACTAGATCTAGCATCATGGTTAATTGATGATTCATGGTTGAATCAGATTCTTATTCATACCGCTATTATATTCTTGCTTATGATCGTGATGTATATCATCGGCCTCCTCTTTTATAAGTATGGTTTAGTCGGTGGAGGAATCGTTATGGGGATGACTGTTTTATTCATGCTAGTTGGTATTGCAACTGGTTGGTTATCTGATCTTTTTAATAGCATACTATCAATCATTGACAGGATGTTTTTCATAGAAATGATTGGTGTGACAATCGTCATTTACACACTCACTTGGTTACTAGTGAGAAAACTAACGCTCGTAAGATAAGTAAAAGAATCGCAGAAAACTATAGGTTATTCTGCGATTTTTCTTGATTTAAAGACAATGACAGAGATAATTAATAATAATATAGTAGCAGCAATCGTTATGATTGCACTCGCCATTAAATCTGAAGTGATTTCATTTGTTAGCAGCATTTCCCCAATATGTTGGGATAACTGACTAGGACTCCAGTTAAAATATTTCCCTAATACACTTGTTAATAAATTTAAAACCATCACAATCACGATTGTTAAGAAGAGGATGAGCCCTTGATTTTTAACCATTGTATTAAAAAAGATAGACAAACTAATGATAAACATAAACCATAAGCCATAAAAGGCAAACACTTTTAACAAATCAATAAAAGCTAAATCACCAAATAGGAGATTCGTATAGTACCAAGAGCCAATGAGACCGATAAAAAGTGAAGCTAAGCTAATAAGGACAAAACTCGCCCATTTAGCAGTGACATAATTGGAGTAATTCACTGGTTTTACCAAAATGATTTCAGATACGCCACTTCTTATTTCACCAGAAATCGTTTGCATGGACATTAAGATGATGACTAATACACCCAATGTACTCAATTGTGATAAACTCATCATGATTGATTCGGCGGGACTTGGTGTCGGCATTTCAAAGATAGCCCCCTCTGGAAGATTACCGACTGCATCTAATATCTCGGGCATATAATAAGTTGTAATCGGGTCCATAATTGATAATACTAAAATGACGAGTGGAACCCATACCCACTTAAAATTCCGCCAATTCTCAAGCATTTCTTTTTGAAAAATTGTATACCACTGTCTCATTTTGTCACCACCCTCATAAACAAATCTTCCAACGTCGAATGATTCATAGTCAATTGTGTAATCGGCCATAATTCAAGAGCGGCTTTCTGTATGACTTCATCACGTGCTTGATCAACATCTGTGACAGAAACATGAAGTACATCCCGTTTATTGATGACATTTGTAACAGAAGGTAGTTCTAATAATTTCTGTTCATACATGGCAATATCTCCAGTAAACTGTAGTTCAATCATGGCGGTTTGATACTTTTTGCGTAATTCATTAATTGAACCAGATTCAAGTAAATGGCCATTTTTTAATAAAAGTAATTCATCGCTAATTTCATCGGCATCCGATAAAATATGCGTAGAAAATAAAATCGTCATGTTCTCCTTCAGCTCTTCCATTAAGGTTAATACATCGCGGCGTCCAATCGGGTCTAATGAAGATACTGGTTCGTCAAGCATAAGAAGTTTTGGCTGATGAATAATCGCTTGAGCAATGCCTAGCCGTTGTTTCATACCACCCGAATACGTATGAATCCGTTTATGACGCGCTTCATATATGCCCGTTTTCTTTAGTAAAAGGTCGGCTTTTTCCTGTGATTCCTTTTTTGAAAGAGAATGAAGTTGCCCACTATAAATTAAAAATTCTCGTCCCGTCATCCATGAATGAAAAGTAGGATATTGGGGCAGATAGCCGATTTCTTTTCGAATATCTTGATTCGGTTTATAACCAGAAAAAGTAATCGACCCTGTGCTCGGAGCTAATAAACCAGCAAGCATTCTTAAAATCGTTGTTTTTCCTGCTCCATTTGGACCAAGAAGCGCGATACATTTGCCTTTTGTTAATTCAAAGTGAATGTTATTAACAGCGGTGTGCTCACCGTATGTTTTTGTTAAATCACTAACAGTTAATAATGTCATTTAGTCATCACGCCTTCCAAAGATAAAGTAGAGAATAGGACCGAGTGTCGTTACGAAAATAATGATAAGTAACCATAGCCATTTTGGACCATTTGTCACCTCTCTTTTGGACCAATCAACAAGCGCAATGACCATTAAGATAAGCTGAATCACAATGAGCGGTGCAATAATACCCCAATTAATTTGATTTAAGACATCTAACATCTTGTTACCCCCTAATAATATATTTTTATTTAATAACCAAAATTAAGATAATCGGCAGTAAAATAATAACAATAACGATTCCCCATGAGAAGGGATGCCCCCAATTATTCGTCCAACCAATACCAAACCTTTTTTCAATAAAAATACTAGGGTCTTTTCGATTAAAATAAAAGACACCAAATTTCCAGTAGTTATCATCATCTCGGTTAATAACATCACCATCTTCAAGTGTTACTTTTCCTGTATTTCCATTTTTTAATCGGCTTCCACCTTGCCCAGTCGTGAAGGAAAGAACGAGGGCCCAAATGATGACTATCGCAACAAAAATAATAAGCATCATAGCAACAAATTGTTGATTAATAGGAACAATTAAAGCAAATTGTAAGAGGGTAAATAGAACAATCAGTCCTGTTCCAATCACAATCGTAAACAATGACCATCTTCTTCTAAAAATGATGTTTCGTTGTAAAGACTCTTCTGGTTCTGCACTGTCTATTTGTTGCTTTGCATTTTTAATAACGGTATTCAAGAATAGAAACAATAGTGTCATATAGATCTGCAAAATTGGTAAAAACAGTGCTGAACGATATGACTTTGGTACGGTTGCTAATACATCACCATTAAAGTGGTAACGAGTTGGTATATCGTTAGGAAGGTAGTCATAACCAATCAAAGTGACAACGATTGTAATAAAAGAAATGATAAAAGATGGAATGAACCATTTATTTGAATAGATTAGTTTCTGGTTTCGAAATGACGTGTCAATCGTTACAATATTTGATTTTGTTTGCCACTCAGGACGTGCTTCCTTAAGTTCACGCATTTTTTGATAAAAAGGTAGGTATATAAAAGCACTTCCAACGATATAGAGAATGATGAGCATTGGATAAAGAATTCCAGCTGTTAATTCATCTCCAACAAAGGAGGCTACGAGGAAAGCTATTGCTACAAATAATGCAAAGATACTAGAAATCAATGCATAATTCCTTCTCATTTGTCGAATGTCAGGATGATCATATGCATTTCTTGGAATCGTTACTCCGAAACTTACGGTTTTTCGAGTCCAAAAAGGAATACAAATAATAGCAATAAAAATTGGTATCATGGTTAAAAATAATGTCATGCTAAGCGTTAATTTCATGACGATGAATCCCCTTTCTTATTAAATGATTGATATATTTCTTGACATAACGTTGTTAATTGATGTTCGTCAATTCCGCGACATTTTGCTTCAGCAATCATTGGCCTTAGAGCTTTCGAAAGCTCCATCCAGTAAAAATCATCCGCTTGTGGCACACCGTCTGGATGAATCAGTGCTCCTTTTTGTCTTTGAATAACAAGAAAACCTTCATGCTCTAATTGTTTGTATGCTTTATTAACTGTATGCAAATTGATTCCGATGTCTTGAGCTAAAGAACGAACGGATGGTAAAGCATCACCAGGTTTCAACCTGTTTGAAGCAATACCTTCGACAATTTGATTTCTTAGTTGTGTATACAGTGGATCTTTTGACTCCATATCGAGTTGAATCAACATTTAAGTCATCCTTTTCAGCTTCGTTATATCTGTTATACACATAATATAACAGTCATACAAAAAATGCAACAGAAAATAAAAAAGAGGCTGTTGTCAGCCTCACGTTAAGTACTGTATGTATTTGTGTTTATTATAATATCCTTTATTCTAAGATTTTCAATCCAACAGCTCCCGTAATAATAAAGAATAAGAAGATAATCCGCTTCCAATCAGCTGATTCACGAAAAAATAGGATACCCATTAATACAGCACCTGCCGCGCCTACCCCTGTCCAGACAGCATATGCTGTTCCAAGCGGAATGCCATTCATGGCTAAACGTAAAAATACAAAACCAAAACTAAACGTCACAACGATAAGGAGAAGGCGGAGCCATGTCTTCTTTTGTAAGTAGAGATTAATACATGCTACCCCAAATATCTCGCCAAAACTTGCTATGACTAAATATATCCAATACATTCCTTATTCAGCTCCTGTTATACGTTTTCGTTTCGTATCTTTTTCATCGGTAGTTAACTTGATTCCGATGACACCAACAATAATGAGCGCAATAAAGAACAACTGATAAAACGAAAATGAAGCATCGAAAAATATGATATCTATACAAACAATAGCTGCTGCTCCTGATCCAGTAAACACAGCATAGACCGTACCCGATGGGAGATCTTCACAGGCTTTAATAATAAAGTAGAAGCTCAAAATAATCGCAACTATTGTTCCACTCCAATGAAGGAGATTTTCTGAGAATCTTAGTCCGAGCACCCAGACGACTTCAATAATGGCAGCAAACAAAACATATATCCAACCCATCTTATAACCACCTCTAGGAGATAAACTATGGACTTTTATTGTATCTTAAATATCGTAAATTAACACGATAATCGCTCTAATTATAGGATTACTTGTATTTTTAATGGTCGAATATATGAATCTAAATCGAATGTGATTAACGTATCTAAAATAAAAAAACCAGACATCTGTCTGATTTATACATGCTCTAATTCATCGATTAGATCAGCGATAAGCCGATGAATCGAAATTTGTTTTTGGATAGGTAATTTTTTTAAACGAATAATTTGTTCTTTAAATTCAGGGTGTGTCATGATGTACCCAATCAGTTCCGCAACCTCATCATCAAAGGACTGGGTATTTGATCCGTATACACGTTTAAATTCTTTAAGTAATTGATTATGAAATGTGTCTGTACCGACGAGATGATCGAGTGTAATGCCAAATATATGACTTAATTTCACTAATGAACGAATATCAGGTGTTCCGACATTTGTTTCCCATTTAGTAATGGTTGATCTTGAGACATGCATTTTATCTGCTAATGTTTGTTGAGACCAATTTTGTTGCTCTCTTAATAATTTGATATTATGTGCTATTTGCTCTACTGTCATTTTATATCACACTCTGATATGTATTATTCGGTAATGGACATTATATTACATGGTAACATGTGGTAATCCTATTCTTTGTTCTTAATGCGAACATATGTTAAAATGTAACTAATTAGAACGGAAAGGGGTAGAAATATGTTATGATTGGTTGCCTTGTTTTATACCATCCAACGATTACAGTTTTAACAAAATCTAAAATACTCCGGATGATGTTTCACACGTTTGATTTTTCGATTCAGGTAGGCGGTAAGCAGACAGTCACTATCTTTATAAAAGATATAGAAAAGGAAAACATTTGGCAAGCGGCAGCTCTGTTTGGATCAACAAATATTCTAACAGGATATGGATTTGGTACGAGCAATATAGAAGCAGAAAAAGAGGCGTGGCATATCATATTAAAATTAATTGAGGAAAGTTGATAACACATATCCACAGAGTTATGCACAAATACGGTTGGAATAAAGTTATATAAAACAATTTACTTAATAATCCATCCACATTATCCACAGGGGGAAAATGTCTTGTAACAAGCAAAATGTGGATAATCTGAAGAATTCTTATTCCTTTTTTGCTCACAATATAAAAACAGAGTTCTAAGATACTTAAACTCATCACCTAAAACTCTGCTTTTCATCTATTAACTTCTAATTTCCACAAATGTTAGCATCCTCTTTTAGATATTTTCCAAATGTGATTGTCGTTTTGCTGGACACAAGTCCCCATTTTAATACTTTCTTATCTACATAACTTAAGTGGCAGTCACTTGTGAATGGCTTAGTTGTGTCATTTGCTGATAGGAGAGATAACTCTCTTTATGAATGACGAATAAGTCATACATATATCCGGATTCGGCATTTATTTGTTCATATAGGACTGGGTACAGCAAATTAGCTTTCTCAACATAAGATAACTTTTGAACAGCACGTAATGAACGAGCATTTGTGTTGCGCACCTTCAAGAGTATTTTTTGGATATATGTTTCATTAAATAACTCATTAAAAAACTGTGTTTTAGCAAGTCCGTTATACCCTTTACCAAAATAAGGTCGACCGACCCAGGTTGCTAGAAAACCGTAATCTTCCGCAATATCAAATAAGTTAATGGTCCCAATCGGTTGGTAATGTTCATCAAGAATGGTCCTCGAAATTAATTCACCCCTTTCTTCTGCTTCAATTGTTTGTTTTGTGATGAAATAAAATTCATCAGATGTTGTTGCCTTCTGTCTCACATAAGGGAAAACCTCCGGATGAGACATTAACTCAAATAATACTGGTACTTCGTGAAGATCACGTTTTTTCAGCATAAAAAAACCCTCCCTTATTTTTAGCGGGTGGGTTGCATACTTATTGTAGGGATACTGCAGGCAATCCCACACCGCGAATTTTTATTAAACTTCAAACAAAAATTCGGGGTAGGAATCGAACCTACTAGAACCAGTAAAAACTGGTGGCGCACCATTTGCCTTCCCTCTGAACAAACGACCTTGACGTCCGTCTGCAAAATGTTCTCATCGAATTATATAATTTTAGGTTAATCAGCGTCTCTGTAAAACCTCTTTTCTGCTTCCTATTTTACAACGTTTCAAACAAAAAGGGAATCCTTTTTTTAAAAAAATAATGTACAAAAAATGAATGATGATAAACATGCGCACTGAGTCGCGTTGAGAACTTCAATGTTATATAAGTCGCTGCTTCGATTAAAAGTTCTATCACATTGGAGTGTTCCATAAGAATCGGACAAAGATGCAAGGATGTTTTGCACCCTGAAAATTTTAGTTTAGTTCTGTTACAGGACGCAAAGGAAGTTATTTAAAAGACAAATCGAAACCAAACTCCACCTTTTAAAAAAAGAACCCACTCCAGTAGCGTAAGAAGTGGGTCATTATTGTCTTTTATTTTTTCAAGACATCATACAAAGTCTCCTCCAAATGTGGATAAGAAAACTGAAAGTGATGCTCCATTGCTTTTTTAGGAAGAACGTATTGGCCTTCTAATATTAGAAAACTCATCTTACCGGTGGCTGCACGAAATAAAAAAGCTGGTGTGTGCAACCAATACGGACGTTTTAAAACATCTGCTAATTTTTTCATAAAATCTTTATGTCGAACCGGATTTGGTGCTGTTACATTAATCGGACCTCGGATGTCTTCATTATTTATAATGTGTAATATGAGACGTGCAGCATCATCGATATGAATCCACGATATCCATTGTTGACCTTTCCCGATATTTCCTCCAACACCGAATTTCACTGGGAGAACCATGAGCGGTAGGGCGCCTTCATTTCCCAGGACAATCCCAAATCGTGCGAGGACGGTACGGATACCGAGCGCTTCCGCTTGTTGAGCGGTTTGTTCCCACTCTTTAACAACATCTGCTAAAAAATCATTGCCAGATTCAGTTGTATTTTCTGTAAACATATGATCATTTGACGTGCCATAATAACCGACAGCAGAGCCGTTTATAAGTAGTTTTGGAGGCTCATCTAATTGTTTGATTAATTCGATGAGCCATTCGGTCGTTTCAATCCGGCTGTTTAAAATCTTTTCTTGTTTTTTCTTTGTCCAATAACCGAATAATGATTCACCAGCTAAATTAATCATAACATCAATCTTAGGTAATTGTTGAATTGCGTCCTCATATGACAGATATGTTGCTAGAGAATGATTATGATATTGATATGGTGTTCTTGTTAAAACATACGTGTGATGTTCTTCTTTATGCAGGTGTTTCATAAGCTGGGTTCCGATGAAACCTGTGCCACCAGTCAATAAAATATTCAATTGAAACCCCTCCAATTTAACAATTCAAGACATCGTTATTATTCTTATCATAACACATCCATGTTATGATAAATAGAAGAAGGAAAGGGAGATAAAATGTTTAAAATTTCGCGTATTTCCGTCCAAAAAAATAACACGTCCCGTTATAATATTTTCCTTACAGATGGTAAAAAGGAAACGTATGGTTTTAGTGTTGATGAAGATATTCTCGTTTCACACCGTTTACATAAAGGACAAGAATTAGACGAAACGACAGTTGCTAGTCTAAAAAAACAAGATAATCTATCTAAGTCATATCAACTTGCCATTCATTATCTAAGTTATCGTATGCGAACAACGAAAGAAATAGAAGATTATCTCAATAAGAAGGAAGTCAACTTTGAACATATTGCACCAGTTATCAATCGATTAAAGCAAGAAGGGTTACTTAATGATCTGATGTTTGCTGAAAGTTATGTGCGAACAAAAATGAAAACAAGTACGAAGGGTCCGCTTCTATTAAAAAAAGAACTGATTCAGAAAGGGATAACTGAAGCAGAGGCCGAGGAGGCGCTTAAAGAGTATCCGAAAGAAATTCAAACAAATCATGCATTCAAATGGGCACAAAAATCATTCGCTCGATCGGGTAAGCGATCGTATAAGATGGAATTAAACCGAATTAAAGCGGGCTTAATGCGAAAAGGTTTTCCCCAACATATAATCAATGAGGCGATGATGCTTTTATCTGAAGAGCAAGATAAAGAAAGTGAATGGGATGCCTTAGTTTATCAAGGTGAAAAATTATGGAAAAAACATGAGAGAAAATTTAGTGGATATGAATTGAAAAATAAAGTGAAAGAAGGGTTATATCGAAAAGGGTTTTCTTTCGACATGATTCAACAATTCGTTGATACGTATGAAAATCACGATGAACCATAATAGAATAAAATTCATTTCGATTGTTCAATTGAATGATTCACTTTAAAATATAGTGGAAGGGAGATGCAAATAATGAAACCGTCGAAAGTAAGATATAGCGATTACACTGTTGAACAATTGCGAGAAATGGTCGGTGAATTAAAAGAAAAACTGCAAAAGGCAGAGCAGTTTGGTAATATAAGTGAAGTGCAAATTCTTGAGCGCAAAATGCAAGTAGCTCTAGCGTATATGATGAATCCAGATGACTATAAACCAAATGAAGTATATGAAATGAATGGAGACCCGGGGCATCATTTTCGAGTTGATTATATCGATGGTGTCTTCGCCTGGGGTAAACGGATCAATCTATTAGGCGAAGAATATGAAGAACAAGAAGCGGTTCCCATTTCGCTTTTAGGTAAGAGAATAACCGAATAATAAAAGCAGCAGAACGAAATCTGCTGCTTTAAAATCTATAATAATGAATCGCCAATATAAAGTTTTCTTTGTAATTTATACTCTGAGAATATCCAACCTGTATATGAACTGATAATTTCCATACCCTCATTTATTTGCACAACAGCAACAAAAGGATAGTACGATTTAGAACGGTATCTCAAATCAATAAAACGAACTTCCGTATAATCTTCTACTTCATTGATTTCCCAGCGATAGACTGGTGAAAATGATAAGAAGGCAGAGATATTTTTATCCTTCCTAGCAATATCCATAAGTGTTGAATCAGGTAATGGAATTTTCGCAAATTCATCAACAATTTCAATGTGACCATCGATGACAGAACCGACGTAAAAGCGGTCCGTTGTCGTAACGGCAACCCGCCATTCATTATGTTTAATGGTCGGTGATGTAACGACGTCTATCGTATCAGGTAAATGCTCTTTAATAATATTTACGATTTCACGCTTATCCATATATCGCTTGATATAATAGAGAAAAAGTATGGTATAGATAATCAGCCATGTATAGCTGGGATTGGCACCTAGGATCCAGGCGATAATCCCAACGATATGCAAACCAAAGATATACGGATCGAACGTATTAATAAAACCAAAAGCTATCCATTTTTTAGAGATGGGTCGTAACGCTTGTGTACCATATGCATTGAACAAATCAACAAATACGTGTATACATACGGCTAAAAACGTCCAAAACCATAAATGCAAAAAGGATACTTCGGGTACAAATGCATAAATAGCGGAACTAACGAGCACACCCCATAATAAAATCGCAGGAAGTGAATGCGATACACCACGATGGTGGCGAATATATGTTGCGTTGTTACGTAACTTTAACACCGTATCGAAATCTGGAGCATGTGAACCGATGACTGTGCCAGCAAAAACGGCATGAAATAGAGCGGGATCGTTTTGTACAGCGGGGTCAAATGTCGATAACCCGGCTAATGCAACGCCCATGACAATATGGGTGCCTGTATCCATTTATGTGATTTCCTCCTCAAAGTTGACAGAATAATTTTGGTGAATAAAATAATTAGGAAACATAGACATAAAAATGTTTTTCTTATAGTACTATTGTATCACAAAGGATGACGAACTATGATAGAAAAGCTTCTAGATGGGTTTGAGACTACTCGATTTCAGCACGATTTAATAGAGTGGTATGAAAACAATAAACGAGACCTCCCATGGCGTAAAAATCAAGATCCATACAAAATTTGGGTATCAGAAATTATGCTACAACAAACACAAGTTGATACGGTTATTCCGTATTTTCAGCGTTTTATAAAGCAATTCCCAACACCACAAGCACTTGCTCTAGCAGAAGAACAAGATGTGTTAAAGGCATGGGAGGGATTAGGGTATTATTCCCGAGCGCGCAATCTCCATACAGCGGTTAAAGAGGTTGTTGCTCGGTATAATGGTCGTGTACCAAATGATAGCAAGCAATTATTAAAATTAAAAGGAATCGGTCCATATACGAAAGGTGCCATTATGTCGATTGCCTTTAATGAACCATATCCAGCCGTAGATGGAAATGTGATGCGTGTTTTTTCACGTGTTTTAAAAATAGAAGATGATATTGCCCAAGCGAAAACAAGGCGCTTATTTGAACGTGTCGTCGCTAAAATCATATCAACTGAAAATCCGTCGGCCTTTAATCAAGGGATTATGGATTTAGGCGCGACAATTTGTACACCGAAATCACCACAATGCTTATTATGTCCCGTGCAATCACATTGTCGCGCGTTTTCAGAAGGAATAGAGGAATGGCTTCCAGTAAAATCAAAAGCAAAAAAACAAAAGCGCATCCCATACATATCATTATTAATCCAGGATAAACAGGGACATGTTGTGATTGAGAAAAGACCGAATGAAGGCTTACTAGCTAACCTCTGGCAATTTCCAATGGTGCCCATTAAGGAAATTGAAATCAAACATTTAGAAAACTATATATCCAGTGAATACGGATTAAATATTCGCCTAGGAAATAAACAGGGGCAATTACGCCATGTCTTCTCGCATATTATCTGGGATATAGAGGTTTTTCACGCTACAACAACAGATAAAGTGACCGACAAACGGTTAAAGCAGATACCAAAAGACGCATTAGATACTTATCCTTTTCCTGTCCCGCACCAAAAAATGATGTCACATTTGTCTTAAAGATATACCACCTTTTCACTTCACTAAAAATGATGGATAACATTTTCTAAAATGGACAAATTAGAACATGTGGAGGTGAAAAGGATGGCTAACAACAATCAAAAGAAGTCGAAAGCTGGTACAAATGTACAAAAAGTGAAGCAACAAAACCAACAAGCAGCACAAGGACAAGGACAAGGAAATTTTGGTACTGAATTTGCCTCTGAAACAGATGCACAGAGTGTAAAACAGAAAAACCAAAAGTCACAACAAAACAAACAATAGTAAGTATGATACGTCTCCCCCAATTGTAACAATAAAGGGCTTTCTACCCACCAGAAAGCCCTTTTTCTATGGAAATATATTGATAAGTCGTCCAAGTAGCAGAAAAAAATATATTTCGTTATGATATGATAAACACCAAACGGTAAGGAAGGATGACCCATCATGATCATTCCGAAAATCGGTTCATGGGTAGAAATACAAAGTTATAAACACAATGGCACCTTACACCGCGTTTGGGATGAGACATTCATTTTACAAGCGACAAAACGTTTCATCATCGGTGTCAATGATAAAACAAAAGTAACAGAAAGTGATGGTCAAACATGGATGACAAAAGAACCGGCTGTATGTTATTTTCATTCGCACTATTGGTTTAATGTAATCGGTACTGTTAGAGAAGATGGTGCACATTATTACTGTAATATGAGCTCGCCGATTCTTTATGAACAAGGTGCATTAAAATATATCGATTATGATCTCGACCTTAAAGTATTTCCAGATATGACGATTGAACTGCTTGATGAAGATGAGTATACGCTCCATAAAAAGCAAATGAACTATCCAGAAGCAATTGATTGTATCCTATATGAGCAAATTGATGTATTAAGAAAGTTTATTTATCAAAAGAAAGGTCCATTTGTACCCGATTTTCTTGACTATTGGTATGAACGGTTCTTGACATATCGTTAAAACAAGTCATTTCATGATATAATGAGGGTATATATTCTAAAAAACAATTTCCTTGTTACATCTAATTGTAGCAAGGCTTTTCTATTGTAAATATAGAGTGGGGGAAGGATAATTTAAATGAATAGTGTAAAACAATATATGCAATTCGTTAAACCGTACAAAGGGCGAATTTTTTGGACGATTATCATTGGGATCATTAAATTCGCTATTCCGCTTTTATTGCCACTGATATTAAAATATGTCATTGATGATATCATTGGGGCTGAAGCTTTAAGTCATGCTGATAAGTTGAGTCGTCTAGCATGGGTGATGGGATCGGCCTTTGTTATATTTCTTGTGTTGCGTCCACCAGTGGAATTTGCCCGACAATATTTAGCACAATGGGTAGGAAATCGGATTTTATTTGATATTCGTGATAAATTGTTTGACCATATCCAGCGTCTAAGTTTGTCGTTTTATTCTCGAACAAAAACTGGCGAAATCATTTCCCGGGTAATAAACGATGTCGAACAAACGAAGAATTTTGTCGTAACAGGTTTGATGAATGTCTGGCTTGATCTCATTACGATTTTAATTGCTATTATAATCATGTTAAATATGAATGTAAGTCTAACCATTGTTGCAATCGCACTCTTTCCTTTGTATGGCTTTGCTGTTAAATACTTTTTCTCGAAACTTAGAAAATCTACACGTGAGCGTTCACAAGCATTAGCTGAAGTTCAAGGGCATTTACATGAGCGTGTTCAAGGCATTTCAGTGACACGTAGCTTTGCTTTAGAAGATTACGAGCAAGAACAGTTTGCTGAACGCAACAAACATTTTTGGCGAAAATCGATGAGCCAAATTAATTGGAATGCAAGAACCTTTGCTATTACGAATACGATTACCGATTTAGCCCCACTATTAGTCATCGCTTTTGCGAGTTATCAAGTTATTTCTGGGGATTTAACCCTTGGAACAATGGTGGCTTTTGTTGGCTTTATGGACCGTGTCTATAATCCATTACGTCGACTAATTAACTCATCAACTGTTCTAACCCAATCCATTGCTTCTATTGATCGAGTACATGAACTTTTAAATGAACCATATGATATTGTGGATAAAGAAAATGCACAACCATTGAATGAGGTTAATGGTGAGATTCGATTTGATAATGTCCGTTTTCACTATGAGTCTGAAGAGCAAGAAGTTTTAAGAGGGATTAATCTTGATGTGAAAGCTGGAGAAACAATTGCGCTCGTTGGGATGAGTGGTGGTGGAAAGTCGACGATTGTTAGTTTGATTCCACGATTTTATGATGTGACAGACGGTGCTATACGTATAGATGGTCAAGACATTCGTGATGTTCAAGTACGCACGTTAAGAGATAAAATTGGTATGGTTTTACAAGATAATATATTATTTAGTGAGTCGATTGCGATGAATATCCGGATGGGAAATCCCGACGCGACAGATGAGGAAGTTATCGCTGCTGCAAAAGCCGCTAATGCTCATGAGTTTATTATGGACCTTCCACAAGGGTATGATACATTAGTCGGAGAAAGAGGGGTTAAGCTATCTGGTGGTCAAAGACAACGGGTCGCCATTGCACGTGTCTTTTTGAAAAATCCACCGATACTTATTTTTGATGAAGCGACATCGGCTCTTGATTTAGAGAGTGAGCATATGATTCAAGAAGCGATGGAGAAGTTAGCTTCAAATCGTACAACCTTCATCGTCGCACATCGCTTGGCTACTATTACACATGCAGATCGGATTGTCGTCGTTGAACATGGCGAAGTTGTTGAAGTTGGTTCACATGAACAGTTAATGGAAAAACGCGGCAGTTATTACGATTTATATCAAGTCCAAGATTTAGTAAAGGAATCCACGACAGAGGTTCATAACGCCTAACATAAAAAAAGCCCAGCAAATATGCTGGGCCTTCTTTATTTAGAAAAGACAGAAACAAACCAATCCCAAATGGCTTTAAAGAAATTGATAATTGCGTCGATGATTCCCTTACCTTCTTCACTAGATACAAAATCGTCCCATTTATCTTTAGCTGATTTCAATGTATCGTTTACTTTGTTCCAATCGATATTCAAATCTTTAATTTTCTTAAATAGTTCAACAAGCTTGTCAAGTAATTGATCATCTAATGTAATGCCTAAATCCTTAGCAACTTCTTGAATAATCGTGCGGATATCTTGGTCGGATGCTGGTTTTTCTTCGGAAATTCTTTCTTTAACTTTTCTAAAGAATTCCGTTGCATCCTCTTCATTAACACCATCCTTTACAAGGTCAGACGTTAATACCATCTCTTCGTTCGCAACTAATTTTTGGTCTTCATCAATCTTTTCGCCACTTTTTACTTCATAAGCTTTAATAATTCCAGTTAATGCACCTGTACCTGAAACTTGGAAAGGAGCGGAAATTTGAATTTTAGCATCCTCAATACCTGCTGTTGCGAGAGCATTGACATACATATCATTCGTTATATACGTAATGTTTTTTGTTTCAACGACGATCCCATCGCCTTTGTTTCCGATAGTGATTTTTGCTGACGAAATAGCATTCGATCCAATTTGACTAGCAGGGATAAACTCGCCTAAATATTTATGTTCTTCTTCGTTGGTTACATATACAATGTCAACATCATTTTCAGAAACACCAAATTCATTTAATATCTTTTGCTTATCACTTGCTGATAAATCCTCACCTAATGTGACAATTTCTTCCCCAGCAATTAAATCGGCTGATGCAGTCACGGGAAAAAGTAATAATGCTACGAGTAAGATGAGCCAGAATTGTCTTTTCTTCATTAACAAAACCTCTTTTCTTGTATCATAATGATACGTATTGAACAAGTAGCGATATATTCAATTTCATTTTATCATACCTTATTGTTCGAAAAAAATAAACGATTGTATAGGTGACGATATTAAACATTAAAAAAAGAAGCATGTCCATTTAAATTATCGATATGCCTTTTTTCTAGGAAATAGAACATGAATACGTTATGCTTTAATAAAAGAAGATGGAGGGATTCATGATGACAATTGAAGTAGGTAAACAAGCACCTGACTTTACTTTATTAAATCAAAATGAAGAGAAAGTTAGTCTATCACAATTTAAGGGGAAAAACATTATACTATATTTTTATCCAAAAGACATGACTCCAGGTTGTACAACCCAAGCATGTGATTTTAGAGATAACTTTAAACAATTTAGTGATAGCGATACAGTCATTATCGGTGTAAGTCCCGATCCGGTTGAACGCCATCAAAAGTTTATTGCTAAACACGATTTGCCATTTACTCTTTTAGCAGATGAAGATCATGAAGTTGCAGAGTTATACGGTGTTTGGAAACTTAAGAAAATGTTTGGGCGTGAATATTACGGTATTGAACGTTCAACCTTCATCATCGATAAAGAAGGTATATTACAAAAGGAATATCGCAAAGTTAGAGTGAAGAATCACGTCGAAGAATCATTACAATATGTTAAGGAACATTTATCATAACTTTTAATACGAAACAGCTCTTTGATGGGGCTGTTTTTTCAAACAGTTGTTCATTCAATGTAAACATGTAAGAATAGAAAATAGATAAGATTATATTTATGACAAAGGGAGATGAGGCAACATGATTTTAGTTACTGCAAAAATATCTGAAAAATATCATAAGGATCTAATACAGGCATTTCCAAATGAAACATTTACATTTTGTGATGATATATCTCAAGCAACAGATGAACTGCCTCAAGCTGAAATTATTGTTACATACGGGGAAGATTTAACAGACGAGCATATCGAAAAGGCTAGTCAACTTAAGTGGATTATGGTTTTATCTGCTGGGGTTGATCAATTACCACATCAAGCTATTAAGAAACATCATATATTAGTTACAAATGTTCGTGGGATTCATAAAATCCCGATGGCTGAATATGCTATAGCAATGTTACTACAAGTATATCGCCAAGCAAAAACATTAATAAAGCATCAAATGGAAGGAAAGTGGGAGCGCTCCATTAAAATGCAAGAAATAAGTGCCCGTACAATGGTTATATTGGGAACAGGAGCAATTGGACAAGAAGTTGCTCGATTAGCTAAAGCTTTTCATATAAAGACAATAGGTGTTTCAAGAAGTGGAAAACCAGTAGAGTTTTTTGATGAGACATACCAAACATCAGATCTGCATCAGCAATTACCAGATGCTGATTTCGTTGTATCCGTATTGCCAAGTACACCAGAGACTAAATATTTATTTACGGAAGAATCATTTCGCCTATTACCAAATCATGCTGTGTTTTTAAATATGGGACGCGGAGACATAGTGAAGAGTGATGTTCTCCTTCAAGCGATACAGAATAAAGAAATTGCTCATGCCGTGTTAGATGTATTTGAGGAAGAACCACTACCAGAAAACCATCCACTCTGGCAAGAGGAGAACATAACGATCACACCTCATTTATCAGGTATATCTCCACAGTATGTTCCACGTGCATTGAATATTTTTAAAGAAAATCTGAATAAATATCGTGGAAAGGAACAACCACTAATTAATGAGGTCGATGTGTCGCGAGGATATTAGGCATTTGTTTTCAGTAAAATATTTAGATTATAATATATTATTTGATTGTAATAATTATCACTTATAAACAATATCATTGACAGTTATGTGGTGTGTTAGGTAAACTATTTATAAGGATTACAATATAATAAATATAATTAGAAATAAATAAATGAAAGCGAGGTGCATGACGGTGGCGGAAAGTAAATTACAAGAATCGATAGCAACATTAAAAAAAGCTGGTGTACGTATTACACCACAACGTCATGCGGTGCTTGATTATTTGCTAAATTCAATGACACACCCAACTGCTGATGACATCTATAAAGCACTCGAAGATAAGTTTCCTAATATGAGTGTCGCAACTGTATACAACAATTTACGTGTATTAAAGGAAGTCGGGTTAGTTCGCGAATTGACATATGGTGATTCTTCAAGTCGATTCGATTGCAATACATCTGAACATTACCATATTATATGTGAGAAATGTAATAAAATTGAAGACTTCCATTATCCATCACTCGATGAAGTAGAGAAATTAGCTGCACAAGTAACGGGTTATGATGTCACACATCATCGGCTTGAGGTTTATGGAATTTGTAAAGAATGCCAACAACTTGAAAAAGAAGCGAAATAATCCCTATGAAAAAATCTCGATTGAATGAAACAGTTCAATCGAGATTTTTTTGAGTTCTATTGACGATTATTTTGTTGTTCTTTCATTTTTTCTTTTGTGTCTTTTAAGAAAGTACGTTTGTTATATCGTTCATCAAATTCCATACCTTCTAGATCTTTGTCAAGAGTAAGCGTTTGTTTACAATGCATACATGCATCAACACGGCCAAGCATTTTAGTCGGCTTTTCGCAAGTTGGACAAATAATCGGGACGGCTCGTAGTGACAACATACCAATCCATAGATAGACGACAACACTAAAAATAACACTTAAAATACCAAGTACAAAAAATGTGAGCATCAACCATTCCGTTTTTTTAAAGAGAAGACCGACATACATAAGAATGATTCCTGCGAAAATTAAAATTAAAGCAAAAGATCTAATTTTATTTATTTTACTCGAATAGACAAGCCTTGGCATAATACAAGTCCTCCTTAAAGCTCTACATATATATAGTAATTAATGTTCATTATATTACTTAACCTATATCGTACATCTAATAGTACCTTCATGTAAACAAATTTACTTTATGTCGTAATGTTATAGCTTAATTAGATATTTACAAGTAGTGTAATTCGTAAGTGAAATCGATTCGTCTCTTAAATAAAGAGTATATAATAGATATGTGCATATTTGTGATGTAAAAAGAAAAAAAGGTTGTTGACTTTCTGTTTTAATCGTGATAAAGTCTTATTTGTCGCCAAAATAAGCGAGTCAAAAACGAAGAAAAAAGTTTTTAAAAAACATATTGACTTAATCCGATAAAGTGTGTTATTATATAAGAGTCGCACTTTTGAGGCAATGAAACAATTGCACTTTGAAAACTGAACAGAACAACCAGTATGTCAAGAAAAACAACTTCGTTTTTCTTAAAGTAATTTTGCTAAGATAAACATTAAACGAATTTCGTTTAAATATAACTCTTTTTTGGAGAGTTTGATCTTGGCTCAGGACGAACGCTGGCGGCGTGCCTAATACATGCAAGTCGAGCGCGGGAAGCA
>NZ_DATBTY010000062.1:0-47389 GCF_036516575.1 Cerasibacillus sp. | reverse complement strand
CCCTTCCATCGAATGCCAAGATTCGAACACGACATCAATGGCAAGCAGCAAAGCTGTGGCTGATTGAAACTCACAATAAAAATAGTGGTTAAAACATTGTCTGGGAAAAATCGAATTTACACATAAATATGGACTTGACTTCTCACGGATGAAAAACACAACGAGACGACGCATTGAAGCTCCAATACAGCCTCTCGGGGATAAAAAACACAACGAGACAACGCATTGAAGCTCCAATACAGCCTCTCACGGATGAAAAACACAACGAGACAACGCATTGAAGCTCCAATACAGCCTCTCGCGATAAATATACACAATGAGACAACGCATTGAAGCGGCAATGCGGCCTCTCGAGGAGAATACGCACGACGAGACGACGCATTGAAGCGTCAATGCAGCCTCTCGGGGATGAAAAAAACAACGAGACTGCGCATTGAACATAAAAACAAGCGGAGAAGTCTATTCTCCACTTGTTTTTTTCAGACAACCATACTTAATCTAACATCAACTTTGTTAATGCGATTGGTTCAATATATTCGTCATCTTTATAAGCACGTAAATTACCACCAGAAATTTCATCGATTAAAATGATTTCACCAGTGCTGTTTCGACCGAATTCAAACTTAATATCGTATAGGTCGACTCCCTTTTTAGCAAGCTCTGCTTTAACCAATTGGGAGATTTTTCGGGTCATGTCTTTTAGCGTTTCATATTCATCGCTTGATAAAATACCGAGCATATGAAGGGCATCTTTACTAATCGGTGGGTCTCCGCGTTCATCATCTTTTAGCGTCACTTCGACAAAAGCATCTAGAGCCTGTCCTTCTTCAGCATACTTGCCATAACGACGTAAGAAACTACCCACGGCCCGGTAACGACAAATCACTTCCAAGCCCTCTCCGAATGGTTTAGCAGGAATAACTGTCATCGTTTGCTCCTCAATGTCCGATGAAATGTAATGTGTCGGAATGTTTTCCTGTTTTAATAACTTAAAAAAGAAAGTCGTCAGCCTTAGTGCTGCCCTTCCTGCACCTTCCATTGTCAACCCGACCGTGTTGGCACCCGGATCGAATTTTCCATCTTCACCAGTCACATCATCTTTAAATTTAAGCAAATAGTTTCCGCCATTTAAACGATATACATCTTTCGTTTTACCCGTGTATACTAATTCCATTGTCGATTCCTCTTTCAGCAAAATAGTATATGTCTATTATGTCATACTCCTTTTATGCTGTAAACGAACCATATCGTTAAATTTACATAAAGTTAACCTAGGTTACACACTGATTTAACAGTTATATTGTACAGTATAAGTAAGATAAATAATGTCACATGATTTGGAGGTAATCAGATGAAGTTCCCCTTGAAAGTCATCACATGTCTCTCGGTGATATTATTTTATCTATAAAAAAGTGCCCACCCCCACTACTTAAAGCCGATGCCCTCCCCTATGGTTCGGCTTTATTACTTTGGAAAATTATAATGAAGCGTGATAAAAATCTTTCCCTCTAAAATACAAAACAAACTGACTCTCCTCCCCCAAGGAAAGTCAGCTTGTTTTTTTCGTGCGTCTATATAAACCTACAATGAGCTTGTGTCTTCGTCCCCGATACAGTCTTATCTTTTTTCTGTAAATAATTGTCATTAAACGTGGACTAATTCACGCATCGTACCATTTTTTATCAAATTATCATGCCATGAAAAAGCTTTTTCTAAAACGTGCGGTGTGTGGCCACCTCGTTTTAATGCTTCTTCATAGTATTCGCGCATTTTCTCGCGATACATCGGATGCACACAGTTTTCAATAATTAATGGTGCGCGCTCTCTTGGTGCAAGTCCACGTAAATCTGCATAACCTTGTTCAGTTATGACAACATCAACATCATGTTCAGTGTGATCAACATGCGATACGAAAGGTACGACACTGGATATTTCACCATTTTTTGCGGTTGATTTCGTTACGAAAATGGCTAGGCGTGCATTTCGTGCAAAATCACCTGAACCACCAATACCATTCATCATTTTCGTTCCCGTTACATGTGTTGAGTTCACATTGCCATAAATATCAAATTCTAATGCCGTGTTAATTGAAATCGTACCGAGTCGGCGAATAATCTCCGGATGGTTAGATATTTCTTGTGGACGCATAATTAATTTATTTCTATATTTATCAAAGTTGCCATAAACTTGCTTCATTTTTTCCTCTGAAATCGCAAATGAACAACAGGACGCACTTTTTACCTTTCCAGCGTCAATCAAATCAAAAATGGCATCTTGTAATACTTCTGAATATACATCTAAACCTTCAAATTCGGACTGGAGCATCCCGTGTAAGACAGCATTAGCGACAGAACCAATCCCTGCCTGAATCGGAGCTAGCTTTTCTGTCAATCGACCAGCCGCAATTTCTTTCCGTAAAAACTCAAGTAAATGATTTGCCATTGTCTGTGTTTCTTCATCAGGTGGTACAATATCTGACGGATCATCAAGCTTGTCCGTAAAAACGATGCCTTTTATTTTATTTAAATCAACTTTAATGCCAACTTGACCGATTCGATCATTTGGTTTCGTTAGTGGAATCGGGGTACGATCTCCTTGTGGCCCTGGACTGTATAAATCATGAACCCCTTCAAGGTTTTCTGGCCATGCTGTGTTTAACTCAATAATAATGTTTTCAGCATGTTCCGCAAATAAAAGAGAGTTACCAACAGAGGACGAAAGAATGATTTCACCGTCTTCAGTTATGGAAATCGCTTCCAAAATAGCATAGTCGATAGGCATCACATCAGCGCGTACAAGTTCTGCTGTATGAGATAAATGTTGATCGACAAAATTTATTTCCCCTTCATTAATAGCTTTACGCATCGTGCGATCGACTTGGAATGGCAAACGCCTGTTAACGATACCCGCTTCAGTAAACAGCTTATCTATATCTGAACCTAAAGACGCCCCAGTGTATACATTGACTTTAAATGATTCATTTCTAGCTCGTTCTACTAAGGCATATGGAACCGCTTTAACTTCACCTGCACGTGTAAAACCACTTAAGCCTAATGTCATACCATCTTTAATCCAGCTCGCTGCTTCTTCTTTAGAGACGATGCGATCATGTAAAGCCTTGACTCTTATGCGATTAATCCTTTCCCCCATTTTAATCATCCCTCTTCTTACTGTAATATACTCCATCTTCATTGTAGCTTACTAAAAGTACGTTTTGGAGAAACGTGTCGAAGCGACAAATTTAGCGCCTTAGACATATTATTTGTTGGTTGAAGCAGAAAATACTCGTTTAAATAAGTTGTAAAAGGTAGGATTTTAACAATATAAGTTAAAATCCTAATAATTTTCTAAAATAACTAGAGTAATTCTGACTAACCGGAATACGAGCGCCATTCGTCAATTCAAGAACAAATGTTGAGTGGGAATCTGGAAAAATATCTTTAATTTGATGAACATTTACAATGAAAGATCGGTGACATCGGACAAACAATTCTCGCGGAAGAGCATATTCGAATTCCTGCAACGTGTTTTTATGTGTTCCGGTCACTTCTTGTGTATAAACATGTGTTTTTCGATTCTTTACTTCGATATAAATCACATCTTCAAACGGTATCGGCTTCCATCCGTCAGCCGTTCTAACTGTAACAACAGATTTTCCCTCTGTCATGGCTGGATAGATCGCGAGGACCGTTCCTTTTAAGCTCTCTTTTTCATAATAAGGGACAGCCATTCCGTGATAAGGGACACCAAATAACTCTCGATCCATGAACTCGGATACCTTCTGTTTTTTCTCTAGTGCTTTATAGGCGATGGTACCTTCCACGATCGGGTCTCCTGGGCGAATTTTTAAATCAATTCGTTTGCTCGGTCGAAAATAGATATATTCCTTCTTATTTGTAATAGCAATCGAAATTTCATCTGAAAACAATTCACCGATAACATCTAATAAAGAATCAAAACTGATATCCATTTCATTACTCCTCCCAAAGACAATTGCACGGCTTCATACGAAACATTTACCTACTTTCATGATAATATATTGTCTCTTCAAGTGCTACCTTTCACATTAAAGTTCACCATTTTTTCGACATTTTTCTACTTAAATTTTTGGATTAGATAATAAAAAAATGGAATATATCACAAAAAAATCACGCCATATTAAAAATACGGCGTGTGATTTCCCTATTTGTTAAATGTATCGGGCATCATAACAGCAATAACTTCACCTTCTACACAGCAAACATCTTCAGCATAAACGTGTGTCATGACTTTAAACTTCTTCGGATGAATTTCCTCTACCATGCCGACTGCTTTTAATGGAACGCCCTCAGGAGTTGGAGCGAGAAAGTTCACTGTGAGTGATCCTGTGACAAGACGTGGAGCATCTACACCATCACCAGGCTCGTGACCATTTTTACGATGAACGTATAAAGCAGCTGAGCCCGTCCCATGACAGTCTACCAATGACGCAATTAATCCACCATAAATAAAACCTGGAATTGCTTTATGTTCTGCTCTTGGAGTGTACCATGTTACGGTTTTATCCCCACTCCATCCAGTTCTTAAATGTAAGCCAGCTTCATTTAACCGACCACATCCATAACACCACGCATAGTCTTCCGCATAATCATCTTGTATCGCATGTTTAATCATAACTTCTCCCCCTTTGTTATTCTGATTTTAGAATAGCATGAAAGCGCTAACTTTTGAATAAAATTAACAGTTGTATTATTGATTGGTTACCCATATAATATAAACAACTGATTAATGTAACAGGGGGAGTAGCATGGGAAAGCGTATTTTTTATTTTTTATTAACTAACATCTTAGTATTGCTCACCATTAGTATCGTGTTTTCATTTGTCGGCGGGTATATTCGTGATGGACAAATTGATTATGGATCACTACTTATTATTAGTGCAACGATTGGGTTTTCTGGTTCTTTTATTTCATTATGGATGTCACGTTGGATGGCCAAGCGTGTTATGGGTGTTCGTGTTCTAGACCCGAATGGCCCACTCTCAGCCGAGGAGGAAATGGTCGTTGAGAAGGTACATCTTTTAGCACGTGCTGCAGGCATGATGCATATGCCTGAGGTTGGCATCTATGAATCTGATGAAGTCAATGCTTTTGCAACGGGGCCTTCTAAAAAACGTTCATTAGTTGCTGTTTCACGTGGATTATTAATTGAAATGGATGATGATGCCATTGAAGGAGTCATCGCTCACGAGGTGGCCCATATAGCTAATGGTGACATGGTAACGATGACCTTATTACAAGGTGTTGTGAACACATTTGTCGTTTTCTTAGCGCGAATTGTAGCGTTTCTTGTATCACAAGTTGTAAGAGACGATTTAGCACCAATTGTTCATTTTATCGCCATCATCGTCTTCCAACTCCTATTCTCAGCCCTAGGTAGCCTAGTTGTATTTGCTTACTCTAGACATCGCGAATTCCATGCAGATAAAGGTGGCGCCGATTTAGCAGGAACTGAGAAAATGAAACATGCTTTACAAATGCTAAAGAACTATGTTGAACGCGTACAAACGGAAGACCAATCAGCTGTTGCGACATTAAAAATTAGCGGTAAAAGAAAATCAGCACTATTTTCTACACATCCGAATTTAGATGAGCGTATTGAGCGACTAAGTTCTTATTAATAAACGAAAGAAGATCTCTAAAAAGAATTAGGGGTCTTCTTTTTTACCTTAATTTGAGTATCCACCATGCCAACTATCTTTTCCTAGTCAGCGATACATTTTTTTGATAATCTATAAGAAGGGATGATGTGAAATTTTTAACAAACTTTTCTCATAACAGGGGTAGGGGGTTAAAATCATGCAAAACATAGTTATTCTAGGCGGGGGTTACGGTGGTTTAAAAGTTGCCCTAGGCTTAAATAACGCTAACCTTCCAGATGATGTGCAAATTATTTTAGTCGATAAAAATCCGTATCATTCTTTAAAAACGGAATTTTATACCATCGCCGGAGGAACAGCAGCTGACCGCGATGTTCGTTTAGACTTTCCACAAAGTGATCGCATTCAGTATGTGTTTGGGACGGTTAGCAAAATCGATATTGAGAACGAACAGATTTTTTTCAGTGATTCTAGTCGTGTTGTTGAATATGATAAACTTGTCATCGGACTTGGTTGTGAAGATATTTATCACGATGTACCTGGAGCAGCTGAATATACGAATAGTGTTCAATCTTTCTCCAAAGCACGAAAGACAGGTACTGCTGTTGGTAACTTACCAGCATACAGAAAAGTAACTGTCGTCGGAGCTGGGTTAAGTGGAATCGAAGTCGCTTCAGAAATAAGAGAAAGCCGGGCTGATTTAAACATTCGCCTTCTAGACCGAGGTGCATCTGTCTTAAAAGCATTTGATCCGAAAGTCCAAGCTCACGTCCATGACTGGTTTATAAAAAATGGCGTCGAAGTGATTCATCATTCAAATGTCGAATATGTCGAAAAAGACGGTGTTTGTAATAATGGTGTTTGTTTTGTCAATGATGTCACCATTTGGACAGCGGGTGTACAACCACATCACCTAGTCCGTGAACTTCCTTTTGGAAAGGACCGCTACGATAAAGTTGTTGTTAATGAGTTTTTCCAAGTGCCTGAACAACCGAATGTCTATGTTGTCGGTGATAATGCTTCTTCAGACTTTTCACCAAGTGCACAACTAGCTGGTTTACAAGGTGAACGAATTGCTGATATCTTGGCTGATATTCTAAATGGAAGAGAACCGAAAAAGCCGAAAGATATTAAACTTCGTGGCACACTTGGATCCCTAGGAAGAAGCGATGGATTCGGAAGTATGTTTCAACAGCCACTTACAGGATTATTCCCTCGTTGGGTTAAATCTGGTATTTTATGGCTTAGTAAACGACATTAAATTTAATATTTGAAATAATAAATGGTGTCTTTTTAAGGAATCTGGCATAAACCGTCTCCGATTAAGAACACCATTTTATTTTTGCAACAAAGAATTCGAATCTTTCGTCATATACAAGGGAGCGTTTTCGGATGGGGGCGAGATTATGGGTCAATCACTTCATGAAACAGATATATTGCAAATAGAAGACAGGGTTCAACAAATTGAACAAATCATGAATATGTATGGTCATGACATAAAGCGACTTGTCTATACTTATATGAAAAATGAGGCCGATACCGATGAAGTGACCCAGGACGTGTTTTTGACCGTATATGAAAAATTATCAACATTTAAAGGTGAGGCCTCACTTCGCAGTTGGATCTATTCGATTGCCATCAACAAGTGTAAAGACCATCTCAGAAGTTGGCAAGTCCGAAATCAACGGCTCAAAGAACGTTTAAAACAATTAACATTATCGACAGAAACACTGTCTCCCGAACAACAACTTTTAAAGCAGAATGAAATAGATCATCTCGTCACAATCATCATGATGCTTCCTGTTAAATATCGGGAAATACTCATTTTATATTATTTTCAAGAATTTACGACTGATGAAATAAGCAATATGTTAAAATTAAATCCATCAACCGTTAGATCGCGATTGAGCCGTGGGCGTAAACGACTAAAACAACTCTTTATCGAAAGAGGTGTTCTTAATGGATGATAAAATTAAACAAGCGAAAGAACAATTTTACAATTTACCGATTGCCCTTACTGAAAAAGATAAACATAAAGTGTTAAATCGTATTCAAACGCCAAAGACAAAGCATCGTTTCAGATTTAAGTTAGCCATTGTCGCAAGTATGGTGGTTATCTTCCTCGCTTGTCTCGTTACTCTAAATATGATAAAACAAACGGAAGAAAACGATTTACAGTTAAGTTATACGTTAGAAAGTGCAGAAAGGCATGATGAACTCTTAGAAGTTTTTAACCGTGAAACAATTGATATCGGTATGTCATTCGATCACTTCACCGTAACACATGTAAATAAGCATGAAAACGAACTTATTATTACGATGCGTGGGCAAGTAACAATCGAAGGTCAGATGGAGATGAAAGGTGAGGTTGTTCAGTGGCTAGCGAAAGAACAGGTGATACCGCTTGCTGAAGAAAATCGAAACCAACCACCGCCCATGTATATTAAAAACACTGAACAAATAACATCCATTCAAGAACTCAAACATATTACGATTACACAAATTGACTATAAATTTATTGATGATAAGTGGGAAATCTGGCTAACGATTGAAAAATAGAAAAGGCACGGATAAAGGAGATCAATCTTCTTTATCCGTGCCTTTCGCTTCCTATTTAGCACGTGGTGCACTTTCAAATCCTTCTTTTTTGTGGCTCCCATCACAAAATGGCTTGTTTTGTGAATGACCACAACGACAAAGTGAGAATGCTTTCTTTGTTTCAAATACATTCCCTTCTTTATCAACAAGTTCAACATCACCTGTTACAAGTAGTGAGCCATTGTCATTGACTTTAATCGTTACTTTTTCACTCATTCATATCCCCTCTTTCATATGTATATATATGTATTATAGTACACTTATTCATCATTTAAAAAATTCTTGTTTTAGATATATTGTTTTTCCCTATAATAATAGTTCCTAACTGCATAATAGATGAATCTATGTTAGAAGATGTTTATAATGAGTAAGAAGCAGTTATATTTTCATAGTTTTTTTTAATATAGACGAGAGGATGCATATGATTGAAAAAAACAATTGCCCTTGATATGGACCAAGTGTTAGCCGATTTAGTTCAGGAAAAGCTTGATCGTTTTAATAAAAAATATGATAAGCAACTAACAAAAAAAGATATGGTTGGATATACTTTAGTAGAAAAATTCCCCGAGTTAAAAGATGAAATCTATCAAATGGTTGATACGTATGACTTCTTTAGACATTTGCCTGTTATTGAGCACAGTCAAGACGTCGTTAAAGAACTTAGTGAACACTATGAAATCTTTATTGCGACAGCAGCAATGTTCGCACCTGAATCATTTCAAGCAAAATTTGAATGGTTAAGAGAACATTTTCCTTTTATCCCACCACACAACTTTATTTTCTGCGGTGTGAAAAGCATTGTCCATACTGATTATTTAATTGATGATAGTTTAGATCAACTTGAAATATTTAAAGGACAAGGCATTATGTTTTCTGCACCACATAATCGTTATGAAGACTTTGATGTAAAATTAGATGATTGGCTTCATGTACGGGATTACTTTATGACTGCACTGACAACGGAAAAATAATTAAATATAATAGAGGCAGTGCTACACACTGCCTCTTTCCGTTTTCTATTATGAAATACGTGTCCCGTTTTCTACATGTTCATCTGGTGATAATAAGATGACATCACCTTCATTAGGAACTGCCCCTAATACTAAGACATCCGAACGATACCCTGCAATACGCATCGGTGGAAAATTAACGACAGCAATGACTTGTTTCCCAACCATATCCTCAGATGTGTAACGCTTCGTAATTTGTGCAGATGACTGTTTCTCACCTAGTTCTCCAAAATCAATAACCATTTTAATCGCTGGTACTCTCGCTTCTGGGAAAGGTTCTGCAGATAAAACCGTGCCTACGCGTATATCCAATGCTTTAAAATCTTCGAAACTTGCCATTAGATTACCTCCAAGCCCAAATGTTTCCATCTATTGTATATGATGACTAGACGGAGTGCAAATCGCCTTGTGTTCTGTCATAAGGAAGCGAAATCGTAACAGTTGTTCCTTCATCTTGTTGACTGTCAATTTGAAATTCTCCATGGTGAAGTTCAATAATATCCTTACATATTGACAACCCTAGACCTGTTCCTGATGTATTTGGATTCCCCTTATAGAAGGGGGTTGTCACTTGTTGTAGAACTTCTTCCGTCATTCCCTCTCCTTCATCTTTAATAGAGAATATAAACCTTCCGCCATCCACCCAAGCATTTAATTCAATGACATCGCCGGATTGACTATGTTTAATCGCATTATCAATCACATTAATAAAGACTTGTTTCATACGATTGCGATCCGCATATATGGATACATCTTGGCTTGAGTGGATGAGGATTTCAATTCCTTTCTTTTTACCTAATTTATCAAATTGCATCATAACATCTTCTAAAAACGTTGACACTTGAAATGTCGTTGGATTTAAAGTAAAGGATTGATTATTCATGCTTGAAAAATCAAGTAAATTTTCTACCATATCTGCTAAGCGAGAAGCTTCTTCAGATATAACATGCAAACCTTGACTTACTTCTTTTTGGTCTTTTAAGTCCCCTGTTAACAAGGTGTCACTCCAACCTTTAATACTTGTTAATGGTGTTCTTAATTCATGTGAAACCGATGAAATGAATTGATTTTTCATCTTCTCATGTTGTAATAAGGCATGTGACATTTCATTAAATGATTTAGCCAACGTGTCTAATTCTCCGAGATATTTCCCATGAGAAATCATGGCATCATATTCACCTTTACTCAACTGCTTAGAAGCCTTCGTCAATTGTATGAGGGGATTCGTGATTTGTTTGGCGAAAGCAAGACTTAGTAAAGAAGCGACTAAAATGATTCCCAGCCCAATCCCTAATGATAAAAACATCTGCTTATTAAAAAATGAATCAATCCGTTCTAATGACGTCAGATAGCGAAAGTAAACGAGCCGTTCCTCTTCGTTCTCCAACGGAACAATAACAGCCATAACCCGTTCATCGGTCCCTTCATTATTACCTTTCCAAACGATTGGATGATCAATTGATGACTCTTTTAGAAGACGTTGATCGACCGTGTATTCTGGTGAAAATCCTGATGAAGAAGCGAGAATATTCCCGGATGGGGAAACAATTTGCATCTCAGTTCCCTTTAACCGATAATCATTAATCATCTCTGGAATCATATATTGCAAATTAAATGGCGATAACTCAGTTGAACGCATCGCAAAATGGACGGCGTTTTTTGCATGAGATGATAAAATCTCCTCTGTATTACGATAATAGTATTGGTAAAGACCGATAAAAACGACAATTTCAAACAGGAGAACGGCTACCGAAATGACGATGACATGCTGTAACATTAAATAGTGTCGTATGCCTTTTTTATTTCGTGTTACTTTCTCCATTTATAACCGTAACCCCAAACTGTTTCAATATACTTTGGATCTGATGGGTTGTCCTCAACTTTCTGGCGGATTCGTCTGATGTTAACATCAACAATTTTTGGGTCGCCTGGAAAATCTAACCCCCACACTTCGTCTAAAATATCGTTTCGATTAACCGCCTTACCTTTTGCCATATCAAGAATGGAAAGAATCTGATATTCTGTCGGTGACAGTTCAATGGCATTCCCACCCTTTATCAAACAACGTTCAGCCCTATTTAAGCGGATTCCAGTTTGTTTAGGAAACTGATGGGTCCGAATCCGTCGTACGAGCGAATGAACTCTAGCTGTCAATTCATTTAGATTAAATGGTTTGCCGATATAGTCATCTGCACCTTGATTGAGGCCATGGACTTGATCTGATTCCATCGTCTTAGCCGTTAACATAATAATACCGATTGTCTGGTTATGTTTACGAATTTCTTCAGCAACTTGAAAGCCATCTATTCCTGGTAACATAATATCTAATAACACAAGGCTCGTATCTGGATTTTCATCTAAAACTCGCAAACCTTCCTCGCCTGAAGCTGCTTCTAAAACGATAAATCCTTCCCGCTTCAAATGGACAATTACAAAGCCTCGAATATTATCTTCATCTTCTATTACTAATATCTTCTCCATCGACCTCATCCCTCACTCAATCTAATCATGTATAACTTGAAATAAATGTTTATTCTTCTTATTCACCGTCTTAGATAAATAAACATATTGATCGGTTTCTTTTAATAATGTCCAATCATCATTTATACGTTTTATTTCAGAAACATAGACATCAAATAGAACCTGATTGTTTTCTGCATCGATTATCTCAACGTATCTCCAGTCATCTGTCTTATTCACTTTAATATTGTCCCATTCTAACGGGAGAAGAATCTTATAGTTATATGTGTGATTATCAAACGACTTTGAGACAATATCTTGTTCATATGCATCATTTAATTGATAATATACCGTAATATATGGCATTTCAGCATGAGGCAGCTCTTCCTCTGTAACGGGATCTTCTAGAACAGAAAACTCCAATACGCCATCTCCATTCGTATCATCACTTTGAGTCGTGGACGCTTTGATAGTGGGATCCTCATCTAAATTCGGAAAAATATTTCTCATTTTCCCATCTTGAACAGAGATAACAAATGTTTTCCCAGAATGTGCTCCCATTCCTACATCAAGCATCAGTCCCCATTTTGACGGTGAGATGCGTCCACTCTTTAAACTAACATACCCATTTATATACTCATCTAAAGCTAACTGATCGATTATCATTAATCCATTATCTTTTATTTGATACATCGTTACCGTGTTTTCTTTGCCTTTATAAAAGGTAATGAGCATTAGTGCTGGACCATTAGGACCAAAATCGTCCGTTAAGAAATGATTATAAGCTTCCTCTAGCAATCGTTCAGGTTCATTAGAAAATATTTGATAAACGTATAGAATCCGACTACTGTCATGGTCTTTTGCATATCCAGTTCCGATAAATACTTCCTTTTTACCATCACCGGTTAAATCAAAAAACGCCAAATCATGGAGCACTTTTCCTCCACTATCAAATGTAGCAACTTGATTCCACCCATCATTCTCTTTTAAAACGACACCTTTTACGATTCCAGATTTCTTTTTGTAAAATACAACCGCTTCATCTTGACCGTCTCCATCCAAATCTTCCATTATAATCGGATTCGATCTCTTGTCATTTAATGGTGTCAACAATTCCTGAGAATTTGGAACATGTTTATCTATGGCGAGAAGAATCTCTTCTTCTGAATCAGGTAAACTCGGCGGTGACATTAATGACATATTCGTTTCAAACATCGTGCACCCTGTTAAACTGATTAACATGAATAGTAGAAAAAGCCCTCTTCGATATAACTTCATTGTAGTCATTCCTCATACATATTTACCTATATTATACTCGTTCTTACGATATAAATAATAGCAATTAGGTTACAATCTGTTATCATTGTTTTCTCATGTACTTCTCTTTAAACCGACACGTTTCGTAGAATTCGACAATCAATGCTGATTGTCATTTCTTTGTAACACATTTATTAGAAATAAAGTTTACGATAGTTATAGAGTTAATTATTGTGAAACGGTTTAGGAGTGGAGAAGTTGCAGACATCAAGAAAACGACGCAAAAAATTAAACAAAATGGGGAAATTAACGATTGGATTGCTGATCGCCTTAACCATGATTTCGACATTATTTTTAACTGAACACTTCGCTAGTAAAAATGTCGATGCTGAAAAGAAGGAAGCGCAAGTCCAACAGACAGTGAAACAAACAAGCAAATCGGCTAAAAAGACAGAGAAAGACAACGTAGAGGCAGCAATTCAACCCAAGAGCGTTGATCCTAAAAAAGAAGAAACTAAAGTAGATACAGGTAAAACAGAAGAAGTAACTAAGAAAAAAGAAGCCGAAGAAACAAATAAAAGCCAAAAAGCAAAAACACCCCCAGCAAAGGGAAAAGTCGTTTATCTTACATTTGATGACGGTCCAAGCACGACTGCTTCAAGGAAAATCTTAAATCTATTAGACAAGTATGATGCAAAAGCGACCTTCTTTATGCTTGAACCTAATATGAGGAAGAACAAAGACATCGTTATAGAAATGGCAGAAAAAGGACATACCCTCGGTGTTCACGGTGTCACACATGAAGTGTCAAAAATCTATCAATCTCCTAAAAGCTTTGTTGGAGAGATGAATCAAGCTATTTCATATATAGAGGATGTGACCGGTATTCGGACACATTTAGTTCGTGCACCCTATGGGTCACGTCCGTACGTTACATCCGCATTTAAACAAGCAGCTGACAAAGAAGAGTTTATCCTCTGGGATTGGAATATCGATACGGTTGACTGGAAACAGACTGGCGGTGGATTCGTTGATGCTGCAATCCGTCAAACTATGCAACTAGACGGTAAAGAACCACTTGTTGTACTCATGCATGAGAAAGACACAACCGCAGCCCATCTAGAACGACTTCTTAAATATTACAAAGATAACGGCTATGATATGCGTGCGCTTAATGAAAGCATGCAACCCATCCAATTTAAATAACAAGAGGTTGCCCAAAAAGTTTATTTTAAGCTATTGGGCAGCCTTTTTTGTGCTTTTAAATGATAAGTATAGCGCTCTGCTTTTCAGTTTTTTTGAAATACAGTAGATTAATCGGGCAGATTAGCTTTTATCGCGGCCTTATCTCGGGTGAAATTTAAGAATATGAATATCAAGATTTCGGCACTCCTTTTTTGAAAGGGACTTTTTAGAAATCATAACTTTTCCTTCTTTTTACATAATTTATATCCTTTTCTAACAGCTCTACACTTTATTTCACAACATTTTCCCCTTTTTTAAGGATTTCATCAAACTTAGTTGAATTTTAGGGTATTATTCCATATAATTATCACCGGAGATATTTTTAAATACATTCACACGTTTTAACAGTTATTAACTGTGGAAATATTCAGCTATGATACATTACAAAGGGGTGTTTCATCTGTCTATCATCGTTTCGTTTTTAGAGAAGCTTCCATTAATTATCTTTTACGGCCTTATTATTCTTTTAATCTATTTGTTTTTGAAGGATAAGTATCAAAACCAGCACTCTATTTTGAAAACGCATCCCGTTTTAGGAAGGCTGCGTTATATTTTCGAAATGATCGGACCTGAATTTCGGCAGTATTGGTTTTTAAATGATAAGGAAGGACGTCCGGTCGACCGTGATACACAGGAGACTATTGCTAAAGCCGGGAAATATGCTAATACGGTCATTGGATTTGGGTCAAAGAAAAACTTTGATAAAACGGATTTTTACTTATCAAACTCTATGTTCCCATTAAACGTCAATGAATTAGAAGTAGACAATGCCACACCAATTAAAACATATACGTATCGAATTATTAATGAATCTCTGACTAGCCGGAAAGAAAAGCGTAATCAAGTTCAAATCAAACCATGGCATCTGACTGATAAGAACAGTATTGTCATCGGAAAAGATAGAGAACACCCTTTTCGTGTTAAAGGCTTAGTCGGCATTTCAGCGATGAGCTATGGTGCTTTATCGAAAAGTGCTGTTAAAGCACTCGCTCAAGGGGTAGCCATTAGTGGCGGAAGTTTTATGAATACAGGAGAAGGTGGTATTTCACCATATCATTTGTCGAAAGTATACCATCTTGTCGATTCAACTTATGAACCTAGCGACCGGCCAACAAAACGAATTCTTAAATATATTGAAAATAATCCACATGCGTCGAATTTTGAATTGGAGAAGCGCTTTGGAGAAAATGCACCTCATATTGTTAAAGACTTACTTGAAAAAGGGGTCATCGGACAAAGAGGAGCAGACCTTATTTTCCAAGTAGGTTCTGGCCTTTTCGGTGCACGAAAAGACGGAAAATATCATGAAGAAACCTTTTTAGAAAATGCCTTAAGACCAGAAGTGAAAGCGATTGAGATTAAACTAGCTCAAGGTGCAAAGGTCCGTGGTGGTAAACTGCCAAAAGAAAAAATCACACCCGAAATTGCAGAAATTCGTGGTGTTGAAATGGGGAAAGATGTCGAAAGTCCAAACCGTTTCCCACTCTTTTCTGACATGAAGGGATTATTCGAGATGATTACGCACTGGCAAGAGATTACCGGAAAACCTGTTGGTATTAAAGTTGTTGCCGGAGACGACCATTCTTTTGATGAATTAGCGGGCTACATGAAAGAAACGGGTCAGAAACCTGACTTCATCTCAATTGATGGTGCAGAAGGTGGAACAGGAGCAACATACCAAGAGATGGCTGATAGCCTCGGGCTACCGATTTTCTCTGGTATTTTGATTCTCGATCAAACGCTTAGAAAGTACGGTCTACGTGATGAGGTTAAAATCATCGCTTCTGGTATGCTTGCTACAGCAAATAAAATGGCGGTCGCCTTATCACTTGGGGCTGATTTAATCTATATTGCTCGGGCAGCGATGAATACAGTTGGTTGTATTAATGCTGGAAAATGTCATACGAACCTCTGTCCAGTTGGAATTACATCACACTTACCACATTTAGAAGCAGGAGTTGTCGTCGAAGAGAAGAAATTCCGCACTGCGAATTACTTAACGACGATGCGTGAAGGACTGTTTATGCTCGGAGCTTCCTGTGGGATTGCTTCACCTTCAAAATTCAATAAAAAACATGTTGTTTTAAGAACGGCAACAAATGATGTAAAGAAATTTACTGACTTAGTTGAAGAAGATTCGCCACAGCTAGAGCAGGATACGAACGTTGAATATATTGTTAAGCACGAGGAAAAGCGTGAACTCGTGAATAGTTAATGATAAGAGACTAGGACAAAACCCAGAAAAAATTTAATAAGCGCATGAAGTCAAGATTTGTACATTTGATTTCATGCGCTTTTACTTTTTAGAAATAAACATGCTTTATAGTTTTTCTACTTATGTCCTAGCCTCTCTTTTTTACCGGTGTTAAAGCGACGCCATAAAGCGAGCAAAGTAGAAGGGATTCAGTTGATTTACATATCATTGACGGGCTCAATGCGAGGTATCTTGAGCAACTCGCACTGATTTACATAACATTGACGGCTTCAATGTGAGGTATCTCGAGCAACCCGCACCGACTTACATTTCATTGACGGGCTCAATGAGAGGTATCTCGAGCAACCCGCACCGAATTACATAACATTGACGGCTTCAATGTGAGGTATCTCGAGCAACCCGCACTGAATTACATAACATTGACGGCTTAAATGCAAGGTACCTTGAGCAACCAGCACTGACTTACATAACATTGACGGACTCAATGCGGGGTAACTCAAGCAACGAACGCCGACTTACCTATCATTATCCACTCCAACGCGATATTTTAGAAAGAACAAGGGATAAACGTACAAATCAAAAACACCATTGCCGATCATTTCTTAAACAATGGGTCCATATATTTTCATCTACCAATATAAAAGATATAAAGAATGATAAAACGGCTTTAGCTCTCTCTTTAATACGAGCCAAAACCGTTTGCTGTCTACTTAACAGTGGGCAGTTCAGTTTATTTTGTCAAAATCTCTTTGTTTCTAACTACCTATTATCGCTAAACCCGACGCTCTAAGTAGGTTCAATTCATTTTGTCCCTGCCCCTTTTTCAACTCTTCTACTCTTTTACTCAATTTTCCGCTTCACCGCGCGAACCGGACTTGCATCACCATCTTGGATCTTAAGTGGAAGTGTGATTAAGTCATAATTACCTGGTGTAAGATCTACAAGAACATGATGCATCAACGTGGATGCTTGAATGTGTACTCGTTATTAATTTTAATTTACTAATAATCACCTGGTCCGTTTCCGCTTTCGTCAAAGATAAATTGCCGAATTGTGATATGGTTTGTCGAACCTATTGCTTTTATTTCTACCATGACTATTATTAGAATTATAGTGTTTAAACAGGAGAGATTGCTATGAAAAAAGGTAAGTTATTTAACAAAGTGTTTTCCGTCGTCATGGCTTGTGTCTTCCTTCTAAGTGTTGTTCCTATGCAAAGTGCAAATGCATATACGTAAAAAGTGGCAATAAGACTTATAAATGCACGACACAAAAAAAGGCTTAGTGCCTCCGATGTTAAAAAAGCGGCAAAGAAAGTTTCATCCTTATCTGGAAAGACTGATATTCTTACACTTATGGTAGCATGGTTTATCAAGGTTATTGGAACAGCTATGGGTGTATTTGCGATTGGTCTCGGAGTGAATGCAAATACATGGAGTAAAGCAGCAGCAACGAATAAGAAAGCAAGACAAGATCATTGCATTAATCAGAACTTTAATGGCTATAATGGTTATTCCATAATGAGATATGTTTTCTATAAATAGGAGGGGACAGCATTGGATAAACAAAAAGCTTTATATTTAAGCCTTTTATTTATACTATATATTGTAATCGGAGTAGTTATTTTATTTTTAACAGACTTTACACCATTACTAAAGATTGCTTTATTTATAACCTTAATTTTTTTGACACACTTTTTTAAAAAAATAATAAAGACTAAAACAATTGATTCTTAAGTAAGTAAAAATCACCTTAGATTAATATTAAGGTGATTTTTTTATTTGTCACCGTGATGAAATGATTATTTTGAAATTTTCCCTTCATATCTTGATACATATTGAAACCTCTTTAGGCATTTAAACTAACTTTTACAAGACTCAACTTTTCCGCATCACCGCGCGAACCGGACTTGCATCACCATCTTGAATCTTAAGTGGAAGTGCGATTAAGTCATAATCACCTGGTGTAAGATCTCTCAGTACAAGATTTTCTAATATTGTTATACCGTTCCGATGCAATGAATGATGAGCATCCAATGTCTTACTATCAACTGCATCAACTGAAGGGGCATCTGTACCTATGAGAATAATACCGCGCTCTTTCAAGTAAGGACCAATATTTTCATCTAAAACTGTATATTGATCTGGAAAATGCTTGAAATCATATATTGATCTCGTTCGTAAAATCAATCGCTTAACACCTGATAAGTCGTGGCTTCTCAATTCCTCGACACCAACCTTTGGGACTCCCGTAACATCAATTAACCGTGCACCGCCAATAAATGTCTGCAAATCAAGTTCATGAATCTTCTTGCCATCTTCAGCAAAATGAAACGGTGCATCAACATGTGTGCCTGTATGTGTACTCGTACTTAATTTACCAATGTTAACTGAATTTGTTTCCGCTTTCGTTAAAGATAGGTGAAATGAGAACGGTGTGTCGCCTGGCCAAACGGCTATGTCATTTGTTAAAGGTTGTGATATATCCATCCATCTTCCCTTTTCCACTTGGAACATCATCCTTTTCTTTATAAATTGCATAGGTAAGCGCTTACAAATATTTATTTATAATTCTGTCCTTAGCTCCCATAATTCAGGGAAAAAACGATGATCTAATACCGCGCGCAAATAACTAACGCCCGAAGAACCACCTGTCCCCTTTTTAAAACCGATGATTCTTTCTACTGTTTTCATATGACGAAAACGCCATTGCTGTAACCAGTCTTCGATGTCAACGAGCTTTTCAGCAAGTTGATATAATTCCCAATATGTCTCAACATCTTCGTAAACACACTTCCACGCGGCTTTTACCGTTGAATCTCCACCATATGTGATTGAAAAATCCCGACTTAATAGCTCAGTATTGATAGGTAGTCCTGCATGTGCCAATGCTTGAATCGATACATCATAAATACTTGGCGCATGAAAAGCTTTTCTTAGTCGCTCATAAATCATCTCATCTTGCTTATATATTTTTAAAATATGTTTCGTTTTATAGCCCAGGGCATATTCAAATAAACGGTATTGATACGACTGGAATCCAGATGCTTTCCCAAGTGTATCACGAAATTCCAAGTATTCCGCAGGCGTAAGTGTCGATAAAACATCCCATGCTTGAATAATTTGCGTCTGTACTTTTGTCACACGGGCTAACATTTTAAATGCAGTTTGCATCTGATGCGTTTGAATCGCTTTAATAGCTGCCTCTAATTCATGGATCATCAATTTCAGCCATAGTTCACTTACTTGATGAATAATTATGAATAATGTCTCATCATGATGATTCGATTTGCCTTTCTGACTCGACAAAATACGATCCAATTGGAGATAATCCGTATATGTCATTTCCTCTTTAAAATCGGTATGAAAATCCCGTTCTTTTGTCAACTTCTGATGCAAATCTGATATATTCTTCGTCATCTCATCCCTCCTCTTTTAGTCATCATACTCTAAGCGACAACATCACGTTCATTTGTAAACTTCTTATACTGTTCTTCATCCATAATCGTTTTCAAAATTTGAATACAATTAAAGACTTCTACAAACGTATTGTATAATGCAACAGGTGCTAGGCGAATGCCAGAAGGGGCACGAAAATCCGGGATAACATTGTTTTCCTTTAACGCTTTACATATACGCGCAGCTTCGGGATGTTCCAAATAAATATGCGCTCCACGCGATTCATCATCTGTCGGATTAACAATAACAAATCCATAATCAGCTAACTCATTTTCAATGAGCATCATCATATAAGCAGTTAAATGGAGGGATTTTTCACGAATACGGTGAATTCCAGCCGCTTCGAACATTTCTAATGACCCAAGTAACGGAGCCGCACTTAATAAATGTGGTGTCCCAACTTGATATGCTCCAGCATGTCCTGCAGGTATCATCGTATGTTCCATGTCGAATTGTTTCTCCTTATCTGAGCCAAACCAACCCGCAAGACCCGGTTCAGTTCCGAAATGCTTTTCATTCACATACAAGCCACCAACCGCCCCAGGGCCAGCATTCAAATGCTTATACGTACACCAAAAAGCAAAGTCGACACCCCAATCACTCAACTCATGTGGCAGAGCACCAATTGAATGACATAAATCAAAAGCTACTATAATGCCGTGCTCATGAGCAGCTTCAGTCACACGCTTTATATCCAACACTTGCCCACTTCGATAATACACACTTGGAAGAACAATAAAAGCAACTTCTTCTGTCATTGCTTGAATCACATCTTCCTCTGAAATCGTATGGCCATCACGACTCTTCACTCGAATAAGATGTTCGTCGGGATGAAGTCCACGTAAGCGTAACTGGCTCTTAATCGCATATAAATCAGAAGGGAAATTCAACTCATCAGCGATCATCTTCGTTCGCTTACCATCTGGCTTATAAAATGTCGCTAGTAACTGGTGTAAGTTTTGCGTAGTGGAACCAGTAATCATCACTTCCTCTGCTTTTGCTCCGATTAAAGAAGCACTCTTTTTAGCTAATTCTTCTGAGTAATAGAACCAAGGATTGTCCCCCTTTGTCCAACCATCAATCCCATCTTGTTTCCAAGATTCAAGCATCGCTAATAGTGTTTGCTCCGCACGTTTGGATAACAACCCTAATGAATTACCATCAAAATATATGACGTCATCTGACACATAAAATTCATCACGAAAGGATGCTAATACATCGGACTGGTCTAGTGCTTCAGCATAAGCCTGTGACGTATCCTCGTTAATCATCAAATACACCCGCCTTTTTCTAAAATGAATGAATTTTTCTACTCCATTATAAAAGGAGAGCTGATTCACGTCAATCAACTCTCCACATCTGTTATTCATGCTCATCAATATCTTTCAATTTCAATGTCGTATCTGGATTGAAAGATAAGGCGTATTTAACATAACCTGTATCGGCAATCTCCTTCCCTTCCTCATCAAGTATATTCCCGTTAATCGTCACACGCTCATAATTATAACGAGCATCATTTAATAACGTTTGAATCACTTGTGCACTTTGTAATGTATCTTCTTTCGTCTTTGTTGTCGAATCAAGCACAATATGAAAATTAAGTGGTTTTTCAAGTGTTAACGATTTATCCCACGCTGTATCTTTCGGATATGTGCCTTGAGATACTTCAATTTCGACATCTAGCGTAACGATATGATCGACTTCTTTTTCTAATAATCCTAGGACTTCTTCACTTGCTTCGCGAGAAAGTTTTTCAATCAGTGGTTCGTCTAACCGACTATAATATATATCGTCATACCATATTTCTGGCTTGATAAAACCGGTCAATGTGACCTCGTATTCAGCATCCTCTTCACCAATTAGAACAACATTAAAATCATAACTACCAAACTTGAAGTTATAAAAACCATCTTCTATATAAAACTCTTCATCTGGATACGTTTCTGCTAAGTAGGTTTTTAATTCCTTTTTGGCCAAAAATTTACTGATAGGATTCCCATTAAACGCATTATATAAAAATAAAATACCACCTATTAAGACGACTAAAAAGAAACTATAAATTAATTTTTTCTTCATCATCATGCTGATCACCACCCCCCGTTAATTTAAGAATGAGAAATCCAATTAATGCACCTATTAAAGCGAATGGCAAATGCACAAACGTAGCAAAAATACTATTCAAAGTTACATCACTAATCATTTCTGTAACAGTCGTTTCTTCGATAAAATATCCATTCGTATAATCCGATATATCGACAGCGATACTCCAGATAAAAAGCGGTATCGTCGCTAAATAGAAAACGAGTTTAATATCTTTATAAAATAAAAATGTCACTAACCCGAGAATCGGATACGTTAATATAAAATGGAAGCCCTCATTTACAAGTGATGTCGTCATTGCTAATATAAGAGACAATCCGACAAAAATCATTTGATAAATCGCTAATTTACGGTTAATCTTCTTAAACATCTTATTCTCTTCAAGCGATGGTTGGATCGAATCTGTAGGAAGCGGCTCTTGTGACAATGTTAATAACTCCTGACATTCTTTACATTCCTGCAAATGTGCTTCAACCCATACCTTCGTTTCTGGATGAAGTAAATCTTCATTGTATAATGGCAATAAATCCTCAACGATTGGGCATTGATTTTTCATCGTCTCCCTCCATTCTTTTTTGTAACTGTAGTTTCGCCCGATGGAAATGCACCCGAGCATAATTCTCACTTTTACCGACTAATTCACCAATCTCTTTAAATGATAATTCTCCAAAAACCCTTAATGTCACAATCTCTCGCCTTAATTCATCTAATGATTCAATACATTTTAGAAGTAAGGTACTTTCCTCTTTTAATAGATAAGCATCTTCTAGTAATAGCGGGTGGTCATGTGCAAGGACAAGACGTTTCTCTAGGTGCTTTTTATATTTATTCGAACGATAATATTTGTAAAGAAGGTTACGCGCAATCGAAAATACCCATGTTTTAATACTTGCTTGCTTACGAAATGAGTGATAACTCTTCATTGCTTCATAAAACGTATCTTGCGTTAGATCCTCCGCCACACTTTGACTCCCCGTCTTCACATAGAAAAAAGCATATACTTTCGGATGAATCTCCCGATATAAATTTTCTAATTCCTTCATGCCACCCGCCTCTTTCACAACCTTCTCAATATGTTAGTACCATCATACACCGTTTTGTTACAGGGGAGGGAATATTTTTAAAGGAATCTGTTTGCACTGTGAATCTATTTTTCCTACAATTTAAATAACACAAACGTAAAGGAAGATGAAAGAATGCCTGTTTATAACAAACTTGTACGCGACAAAATTCCTGAAATTATACATAGCAATGGCAAAGCATGCACAACGAAAGTGTTAAACGATGGAGAATATGAAAAGGAATTAAAAAAGAAGCTAAAGGAAGAAATGACTGAATACCTAAGCGCACAAAATAAGAGCGAAGCATTAGAAGAGCTTGCTGACGTACTTGAAATCATCCATGCACTTAGCCACATACACGGCGCATCAATTGAACAAGTGGAAAAAATCAGAGTCGATAAAGCACAAATACGAGGAGGATTTAACGATAAGATGTTTCTTGTTGAGGTTGAAGATGAATGACGCCGATTACGTTACATACTCTGCAATAATCTAAACAACTTTAACGAGATATTCACGAAAAAACAACAATCTATATCTTGACAGCATTTATGATGCGATTAGGTGTCAAGCTTATTTGTAATAATCTTGAACTTGCCGTGAATCGTGAATATATCAAAAACAAGCGTTAAACTTGATCTTTGTTTACAAATAATGTATTATAGTGTAAACAAGCGAAAGGGTGTTCTTATATGGGCGAAAATTTAAAATTAAATGTTATGGAATTGTTTGCAGGTGTTGGTGGTTTCCGCTTAGGACTTGAAAGAGCAAATCCTGATTTATTTGTCGTAAATTGGGCAAACCAATGGGAACCGTCCCGTAAGTCCCAGGATGCCTTTGACTGCTATGTAAGAAACTTCAATAAGGGAACTCATGTTAATAAAGATATTGCTACAATATCGAATGAGGAGTTTCAAGCTGCTGCACCGGACTTAATAGTCGGAGGGTTTCCATGCCAAGACTATTCCGTTGCTCGTTCTCTATCGGGAGAGAAAGGGATTCAAGGAAAAAAAGGGGTATTGTTTTGGGAAATTCGTAGAGCAATAGAGCATACACATCCAAAGTATGTTTTACTTGAAAATGTCGATAGATTACTAAAATCCCCTTCTAGACAACGTGGACGTGATTTTGCCGTCATGCTTGCAGCTCTTAGAGACCTCGACTATAGTGTTGAATGGCGTATGATTAATGCTGCCGAATACGGTTTTGCCCAACGTAGACGGAGAGTGTTTATCTTTGCCTATAAGAACGGACTATCATTTGACTCCGAGCAAGAACAATATAAATTAAAAGATATTGTTTTTGAGAAGGGCTTTTTTGCAAAACCTTTCCCTGTTAAAGAGGAACCTTATAAAAAGAGAACTGATTCAGTTGACCTGCCAAAGGATATTGTCGAAATATCTGATGAGTTTTCATTTAATTTTCACCCAGCAGGTGTTATGAGATATGGGAAGGTATACACAGCTCATGTTGATCCTATACTACAAGAACCTACTCCTCTAAAAGATATACTTATTGATGAAGAAAATGTAAATGGAGAATTTTATTTATCAAAAGAAGAGGAAGAAAAATTTGTATATATGCGTGGACCTAAGAAGATTGAAAGACAATCCCCAGATGGACATAAATATTACTTTTCTGAAGGGGGAATGTCTCCAACAGATTCATTGGACAAGCCAGGGAGAACCATGTTAACGAGTGAAGGAAGTAATAATCGTAGTACACATATCGTAGAAGTTAACGGACGTAAAAGAAGGCTTACACCTATTGAATGTGAACGGCTAAATGATTTTCCTGATAATTGGACAGCAGGTATGACCAATCGAATGCGATATTTTTGCATGGGAAATGCACTCGTTGTCGGTCTCATTGAAATCATGGGTAAACGCATCGAAGAAATAGAAAAGCAAAATAAAGTAGAAGAAGTACAACTTGAATTGATTACGAGCTGATACGTTTAGTATCAGCTTTTATTTTTATATGTTACAATAATTCTGAATCCAACAATTTCTGCAAAGGATGTATTTTATGCTCTATAAAACTGAAGAAGAACTACTTGCAAAGGCTAAACAAGCAGAAGGAATGACTTTTAGAAATATTGATCAAACAGGGCGAATTAAAAATGAACGATCTAAGGGACATCTTGGCCAAATTATTGAAGAAAGTTTTTTTGGTTATGAAGTTAACTCTGAAAAAGAGGCTGACTTTGCCAATCTAGGAATAGAATTAAAAGTAACGCCCATTAAGAAGAATAAAAACGGTACATTATCTGCTAAAGAAAGACTCGTCTTAAATATTATTAATTATCACGAGGAAGTTCAACGTCAGTTTGAGACATCTAGCTTTTGGAAAAAGAATGCAAAATTACTATTAATGTTTTACTTATGGACAGCCAAATTAAAACGGGCAGATTATAAATTAATAAAATCATATTTACATACATACTCAGAGGAAGATTTAGCAATTATAGAACAAGATTGGAAAGTAATCGTTGAAAAAATACGTGAGGGACGTGCCCACGAGCTTTCGGAAGCGGACACTAACTATCTAGCTGCAAGTACAAAAGGTGCTAGCAAAAAATCGCTGCGCACACAACCCTTCAGCGATGAACCAGCCATGCAAAGAGCCTTTTCATTAAAACAAAGCTATATGACCGCACTAGTTCGGAATATTATTCGTAAAGAAGACTTAAAACGCATTACAACGTCAAAAGAATTGAAAGAAAAGTCATTTTCTCAAATATTAGAAGAAAAATTCAAACCATACATCGGTATGTCTATTGATGATATATCAAAGAAAATAGACTACAAAATTAACTATGGACGAAAAAACTTTTTACAACAATTTATCAGTAGTTTATTGGGAATCCAGGGAACAAAATTGAATCAAATAGACGAATTTGCTAAAGCAAACATTCAATTTAAAACAGTAAGATTAGAGCCAAATGGAGTCCCTAAAGAACATATGTCATTCAAAAATGTTGATTTCATTGAATGGGCAAACAAGAATTGGGGAGATAGCTGGATTAGACGATATTTTGAGGAAACTAAGTTATTATTTGTTGTTTTCCAATATAAAGAAAGGGAAAGAGACAATCCTAATCGGAAGCTTTACTTTAAAGGCATTAAACTTTGGAATATGCCGAAAAAAACAATAGATGGTCCCTTAAAAGATTTTTGGTTTCATGTTAAAAATCTAATTAATACAGGAATTGATTTAACACCTACCCAACAAAAAAACCGAGTCATTGTAAAAAACAACCTTCCAAAACCAGGGTTCAATGATACTTGCCACATTAGGCCAAAAGGAAGAGATGGTAAAGATCACGTAAAATTACCTGATGGGAGAAAAATTACTAAACAAGGTTTTTGGTTGGATAATAAATACGTGGCAAAAATCACTTCAGAATTAAGTGAGGTATATTAATGGCGGGATATATTTTTAGCTTGAATAGCATTGGAGCACTTACAGGGTCAATATATGATGGTATATACAGCACCAATTTAAAGTTACCAAAAAACAATTATTGGAGTGTTCATCATGAAGGGACATTCGCTGACTATATTACAATGAAAGACGGGGACAATGTTTTCTTCTTTCATCAAAGAAAAATATATGGAATTGGTGAATTAATAACCGTAAAAGGAGATTGTAAATTACTCAATTTTCCAGATGCTGATTTTCCCTCTTCACCTGATTTTTCTAAAATTAAAAACGATATGATTTTAAACCATTCTCCGGAAAACTTACGAAATAGAATGCTGTGCACCTTTAAAGGAAAACCATATTTTTTTAAAAATGGCGTTGATATGGACGAAGTTTTGAGATCAAATCCTACGAAATTTAAAATGCTTCGAGCTTTTGAAAAACTGTCTTTTATTAAAATTGATGAAGAGGAAAATAAAGCGCTTATCGATATTATTCTAAAAAACAATGAAGAAAATTTATTTAATAAAAGCAACCTTTTTATTACCAATAATAAACTACATAAGCGTATAAATAACTTAGTTAATAAAAAATATAAAGTTACATCGGAAAACATCTTAGATCTTTGTAAAGGAAAAGACGGACAATTAAAGCATGAAATGGCAATAGAAACCGGTGTTTTAGAACACATAATTCAAAACAAAGGCACATTTGGTCGATGGGACTATGTTTCACACCAAGTCATTGCTTCACCTTTTAAGCCTGTAATCTATATGGATAAAATGGATATATTTGGATATAGATTCATTCCTGGATATGACACGGTTTCAAAGTATTTAGTGTTGGAAATTAAAAAAGGTCCTGCAACTAAAGATGATATTATACAAGTAATGAAATATGTTGATTGGGTCAATAAGGAATATAGCTATGAGGACTATAATATGATAAAAGCATTCCTTGTTGCATATGATTTTCCTCCAAAAGTAATTCAAATAAGAAATACCCTTGCCTTGCGAAACTATTTAAAAGGCTTTAGACCACCCATATCTAAGGAATGGTCGAATCTTAGACTTATAAAATACCGCTATATCCCTGAAAGGAAAGAATTGGCGTTTTGCGAAGCTTAGTGTCATTTCTAGGCATAATAAATAATTGAGAAGAGGATATATAATCTTCTTCTCAACCACTATTATTCTAAACCAGACCATATACTCTCAAAGTACTTGTCCATTATCTATAATAATTGCTGCGACAACATCAATTTTTTTCAATTAATTTTACCTCCATTTTTTGAACATATCCAATTACATCACTCTTCCACCAACAACTCTTCCTCAAGAATTCTCAACACCTTCTCCGTTTGTAGCACGAGTTCGATAATCTCTTTTTTTGTAAATTTCCCGATAAAGTCCTGGGCGTGTGCGAGATCGTTTCTTAAACTTTCTATTTGCCTAAAGTAATCTCTCATTTTATTTTTCGATGGGAAAGGAAGAATCGTATACATATCTTTCACAGACAACACAATATCACGCTTATCACAAAGTTGTAAGCAGTCTATCAGCTGGATTTCTTCGTTCACTTTTTTCCTTTCATAGAAGATGCGATAGGCTTCTCTTAATCGACTTTTATTTAAATAAGGCTTCCACTCTTCATAAGGTAAATACTTCTTAATCCACTGTAACAAGTACATTTCTGTTAACGATACCAGTCCAAAAAGAAAGAGCTGGACGGGTGCTTTTTGTAGGTCGGCATGTGTGACGAGTTTACTTATTCGATTTTCTTCTAAAACGAAGATACGCTTTGTCTCTTTGAATAAGTAAAGTGTTTTAAGTAATGAAGTGGAGTCGGATACAACTTCTGTCGTAATAAACGATTTCATATCATCTCGACAAATACCATCACCAAGATCATGCTTTTCAATATATCCGATGACCTTCCCATTTTCTTCAACACCCAAGCAATCAAAATCGTGGGTATCCATAATATGTAAGGCATCGGCCGTCCGCCCATGTGCATGACACACGACTAATTCCTCAGCGATATGGTCGACATGAATATCATTTAAAAATAAAGAACGTAAACTTTGGTGCGGGGATTGTTGTTTATTCAAAGACGATTCTAAACATTTCATCGCAATACTCCTTATGAACTTGTTTTAATTCATTATAGTACATTTATCCTGTATTCTATCAAAAAAACGAATCCCACCTTAATAACGATTAAGGGGTGGGATTGTATTCTTTTATTATTTTAAGATATACACTTTTGGTGGACTTTCTCTACTGTTGTAGAAGACAACAACACTTTCTCCATCAAATAAAGGTCCAAAAGTATTTCCATCTTTTATTGTATAATTTTCCTTCATTTCTCCCGTCTTACCATCAATAATCGCTAATATTGTTTCGTTTTTCTCGCCTGCTTCTGTCATTTGAACACGAGTATATACATCACCATTATAATAATCCGTTTCAAAATCATAACTTGGCTCATCAATTGGTGGTGTATCAAATTCTCCATTGATAGCTGTTGCCCATTTTTGACTTAATTCTTGCTTATCATAGGCTAGAAGACCGTATTCTAATTTAATATAAATCATATTTTCGTCAATATCTAGTTCGACATGTTCACTTTCAAACCGTTGTTCCATTTCCGGGGTAGTAAATAACTCTTCCGGTTCCTCAATGTTTTCATTAAATTTTAAAACATGCCACTGGTTATCATCTAGCAATGCTTCTTCTGTTAATTCTCTCACAAACTTGTCACGAGTCACCCATCACTTTTACAGGCCATTTGGTATACTTAAACTAGAGTTACTTTATAAGATTTGGGGGACTTCTCGTGAAACGATTTAAGCATTTATTTGTCATTCTCATTATCTTAATCGTTGCAGCATCTGTCTATCTGTTTAAAAATGATATTTTCTTTGCATTTTATACTTTTATGGGGCTGATGATGCTTTACTTTGGATTAACAATTTTGCTCGCACCATTTAGTACAAAAAACAAAAATGTACACTAACTTCAAAAACCTCACCTCATACAGGTGGGGTTTTTTATGCAAGCACATTGTTAAACATATTTTTCGTTCATGATAAGATAATAACTGTAATACTTAATAATCGATAAAGGGGACAGATTGATGTCTAAAAATAAATGGGATGAGCGTTTTTCAAAGGAAGGCTATTTCTACGGTAAAGAACCAAATGAATTTATCCGTGAAAAAAGTTCAATAATACCTGAAAAATCAAAAGTTGGATGTTTTGCAGAAGGTGAAGGTCGTAACGCCGTATATCTTGCGACGCTTGGACATGATGTGACATCTTATGATCAAGCTGTTGCGGGACTGAAAAAAACAAAGGAATTAGCTGCTGAGAATCGTGTACATGTCGAGACCGTACAGCAGGACTTAATAACCGAAAAAGTGACGACCGAAACATTTGATGCAGCAGTGATGGTATTCGGGCATGTTCCCGGGGAGTCACAAGCAAAGTTTATCCAAAATATCATTGGTTCAGTGAAACCTGGTGGTCATGTTTTATTTGAAGTTTATTCTAAAGAGCAATTCGATTATAAAACAGGCGGCCCACCCGTTATTGACAATTTATATGATCCGATAGATATTTTAAATTGGATTAAGCCATACAAATGCTTACATTTCTATTATGGGGAAGCTGAACGAATTGAGGGTTCAGGACACACTGGTACTGGGCATGTCATTCAAGTTATCTTAAAAAAATAGTTCCTATGATTCCGCTTCTATTTATATATAGGGCGGATTTTCCATGAATATTGTAAATGACATTTTACATGAGTGTAATTTTTTAGACAAAAAGGGCTAATTTTTGACATTATTCATGCTTCATTTTTGTGAATTTAGTCACATATATGGTATTATTTTGTTGAAATGTTAATTAAAGGGGAAGCTGACGATGGATCAGAAGGCTCAGTTGGATAAAGCATTAAGACGGATGAATAATCTCGAAAAAGCATTAAATGAATCCACGATTGTCGCAGTTACAGATCAACACGGTGTGATTCAATCAGTTAATGATAAATTTTGTAGTATTTCAAAATACAGTCGTGATGAGTTAGTTGGTAATACACATCAAATAGTCAATTCTGGATATCATAGTCCTGAAGTTTTTAAAGATCTTTGGAAAACGATTGAAACCGGTCAAGTGTGGCGTGGAGAAATTAGAAATCGTGCAAAAGATGGTTCTTATTATTGGGTAGACACGACGATTGTACCTTTCTTCAATGAAGATGGTGAGTTATATCAGTATATAGCGCTACACCATGACATTACAGCACGAATGGAATATGAGGAAGCGATTAAAAAGTTGGCTTTCTATGACCCGTTAACCGCGTTGCCGAATCGAAATGCACTTAATCAGTGGCTTGATGTTGTTTCAGCAACAAACCACCCGCAATTTACCGTTCTGTTTTTGGATTTTGACCGTTTTAAATCGGTTAATGATAAATTTGGTCATCATATGGGTGACTATGTACTTAAAGAAGTGTCACGGCGTTTGAAATATTGTCTAAGCAAAACAGACTTTATTTCACGACTTGGCTGGGATGAATTTATCGTCGTCTTACGCGGGGAAATGAGTCAAAATGACATTAAAGCGATTGTAAAAAAGCTTATCCAACAACTCAGTATGTCTTATGATGTTAGAGGTTTAAAAATCAGCTTATCAATTAGTGTCGGAATTAGTACAGGTATGATGGAAGAGTCATGTACAGACGGCATTACTTTTATAGAATCACTCATTAACAAAGCAGATACAGCAATGGGGTATGCCAAAGCAAAGGGTGGCAATTCCTATTGCTTTAATACACCTGATCAGAACACAGAAATTGATCGCTATTATCAAATTGAACAGGAAATTAAAACAGCATTAGAAAAAGATGAGTTTACCATATATTATCAACCAATCATTCGATTACAAGATAATAAAATGATTGGTGCGGAAGCTTTATTACGTTGGTATAACCCTAAATTAGGTCATGTGTCACCTGCTGAATTTATCCCCATTTTAGAAGAATTAGGTCTGATTATCCCAACTGGAAAATGGATTTTAAAAACCGCTACCAAACAAATGAAACAATGGCAAGAAGACGGTGTTCACCTAGATAAAATTTGTGTTAATGTATCACCTATTCAGTTTCATCATGATGACTTTACTGTTTGCTTACAAGAAATTTTAGAAGAAACAGAGTTAGATCCTCGTTATCTAGAGCTTGAAATTACCGAGGGAACGCTTTTAAATATTGACGAAACACATGATGTATTTGAAAGTTTACGTGCTATTGGCATTCATATTTCAATAGATGATTTCGGAACAGGGTATTCATCCCTTGGTTATTTAAAAAAATTGCCCATCAACACACTGAAGATGGATCGCTCATTTATTTTCGATATGGATTCTGACGGTGAAATTATTGTCAATACGATGATTAATATGGGGAAGAACTTACATTACACAGTCTTAGCAGAAGGAATTGAACAAAAAGAGCAACTTGATTACTTAGCTGCACAAGGTTGTGATCTGGGTCAGGGGTTCTATTGGAGTAAGCCTGTTCCAGCTAAATCTATACATGCGTTATATAAAAATTTTAACAACTAAATATTAGTATGAGACTGGGACATAACTAGCATTAAATAATGATATTAGATTGGTACATCATATTTTGTTCACTGGAACGAAGGCCATAATTTGGTGGAAAATTTGTATAGTTTGTTATAAAGAAAAATAATAATCCACTCCTTTTCCTTAGGGGTGGATCTCTTTTTTAACAATATAGGTGTTATCATGACGACTTGAAGCGCAGACTTCCAATACGATATAACTTTAACTAGCATCGCTGACTTGTATGCCATTAAACGCTTCAATGTGAGCTAAATTTAGCTAGCAGCAATGAATTACATACCATTGAACGCCCCAATGCGAGCTAACTTTAGCTAACAGCAATGACTTACATACCATTGAACACCCCAATGCGAGATAAATTCAACTAACAACGCTGAGTTACATACCATTAAACGCTCCATATGCGATATTGCATAAAAAAAGACACGATAAAAACGTACAAATCCTCGGCACATTGCCGGAGATTTCTCAAAGACAATTAATAAATTGATCAATATGAAAGGTATCAAGAAAGAAAAAACGGCTTTTGCCCTTTTAAATACAGAGCTAAAACTGCTTAAATCAATTTATATTATCTCCTCTATCTACTTGATAGGGAACAGTTCAGTTCATTTCTCCCGGCCCCATTTTCTATTCTATTCCTTCAATAAAAACCGTTAATACTTTGGCACCTTGATTATCAACAGGTATAAATAAATGTGGCTTCATACCTTTGAAATATGCTGTATCTCCTTGCTTAAGATGATGTTTGTCCTGATCATAAAGGAGGTATATTTCACCTTCTAGCACGTAAATAAACTCATCTTCCGAATGTGTATATGGTTCATGACGTAAATTCGCATCCTTTGGGGTAACATGAACGATTGCTGGTTCAATATTTGAAAAACGTGATTTCGCTAGTAGTTCATATGAATAACCCATATCTTCATGTCCTACTTTGGACTGGCGCATCGATTTAGGCTGTAATACTAAATCTGTTTCTGGACGATTGTCAAGAATCCAGGAAAGTGGGATATTTAGTGCCTCACTAATTTTCGAAAGTGTAGCTACTGCCGCTGCTGATTGGCCGTTCTCAATCTTTGATAGCATGCTTTTAGAAATGCCACATTGGTCGGCTATCTCTTGTTGTGTCTTCTTGCTTCGATGTCGAGCTTGTCGAATTTTTTTACCGATGTCTTGAAGGTCGATTGTCATTTCCCCCTTTCTAACGTACAGTGTATGATGTTCTTATCATAAGTGAGAGGAGCTATTCAGTCAAGATTTGTTCGTGACTCTTGTTGTAATGTGATATGGAGTTCGGAAGTTTGGCGGGAAGATGTGGAATTACTCGGGACCGTGCCTCAATTGTAGTAAAATCATTATTCAGGTGGAGACACAAACCGTGTTGATTTTTAAGCAGGTTAAGATAATGCTAAAAGCCATCTTCCCTTATTATAAGGAAGATGGCTTCATCCGCTCCTAGCAATTCTCTTGCTATTGCTGTGCAATCGCATAGGCAAGTGATTTGCTAGGCAGTGTCTTTCCCAATTTATTTTGAATAAAGAGTGCTGCTTCTTCGATTTTCTTTTCATCAATTCCTGTTTTAATTCCCATACCATGGAGTAAATATAAAATATCATTCGTCGCGACATTCCCTGCTGCTCCTGGAGCATATGGACATCCGCCAAGGCCACCAATTGAGCTATCAAAGCGATTAATGCCATATCCAAGTGATGTCATAATGTTGGCTATCGCCATCCCCCTTGTATCATGATAATGCATGATGATTTTCTCTTTAGGATAACGACGAAGCGCTTCATCTAGTAATGTTTCCACTTGTGATGGAACAGCGGTACCAATCGTATCACCTAAGGAAATATCGTCCGCCCCAAATTCTAGGAGTCGATCACAGACAGCAATGACTTGATCAGGGGAAATCTTACCTTCAAATGGGCAGTCAAACACCGTTGAAACATATGCTGTCACATGTTTTCCCGCTGCTTTTGCTTCTTCAATGACCTCTTTCAAAACGGGATATGTTTCTGCAATGGTTTTATTGATGTTGCTTTTATTATGAGATTCACTTGCTGACATAAAGACTGATGCACCGTCAATTCCCGCATCAAGTGCAAGTTCTAACCCTTTCATATTCGGGACGAGTGCTGAATAACGAACATCCGGGTTACGATTGATTTTCTTCCCAACCTCATGTGCATCCGATAGTTGTGGTACCCACTTTGGATGAACAAATGATGAGTATTCAATCTCACTAATCCCTGATTCAGACAATTTATTAATCCAAGTGATTTTATCCTTTGTCAAAACACGTTTTTTCTCATTCTGCAAACCATCTCTTGGCCCAACTTCTTTAACTTGAACATATTCTGGCCAACGACTCACCGCTAACCCCTCCTTTAATATTGAAAAAGTTGCTATTTATATCAATGTATGCGCTCTCATGTATTTACCTTAAAAAATGATGTTGTAATTGTTCTATGTTTTTCAATTAAGTTTACTGTTATTCAACATTGTTGAATTAAATATATAATATATAGCGTATTGTTGTCAACCGTTTGAACTAATATTTCTGAATTTTTATGTATATTTTGTTTCTAATTCTGTTTTTTAGATATTCTGCAGCAGATAATTAATCACAACAAACAAGAGATGCCTCAATCAAAAGGCATCTCTTGTTTAACAATGCGTTCATTTTTATTTCAAACTATAATGAAAGAAACTTAACACAGACTGCTTCTGGTACATGAATGATAGAATCGAGTGCTGTTAATTGTCCTGTTGTTTCGTCACGTGAAAATAGGACCAGATTGTTTGTATGCTGGTTCGCTACGACGACATATTTCTCGCTCGGGTCTAAGGAAAAGTCACGTGGAAACTCTCCACCTGTTGGTGTATGCCCTACAAGTGTCAATTGACCAGTTGCTTCATCTACTTTAAATGTCGTAATACTATTATGACCACGATTTCCAGTGTAAACAAATTTTCCATCTGATGAGACGTGAATAGCGCTGGCATCATTTGTTTCTGTAAAATCTTCAGGAATCGCACGAATGATTTGCTTTTCTTGGAAAGCACCTGTTTCCGAATCATAATCAAGCACAATCACTTCAGAGCTTAGCTCCGTTAATAAATAAGCTAACTTACCATTCGGATGGAAAGCGATATGACGTGGCCCACTCCCTGGCCTCGCCTTGTATGTTTCAATTTTTTCGAGTGAATTTTTTACTTTCTTATAAGTCACTAGTTCATCTATACCAAGATCTGCAACGACGACATACTTTCCATCAGGCGTATGTCCAGTAAAGTGGACATGTGGTTTTTCCTGGCGTTCGTGTGGCCCTTGTCCTTCATGGGTTACTGTTACAATTTCTTTATTAATGCTTCGGTGGTCACTCACTTCAAACCATTTAACCGTCCCTTTATGATAATTCCCAGCTAGAAGTGCATCCCCCCGAACATCGACATGACATGGTGGTGCGCCATTTTCTAATTTTCGATTCATATAGCGGAGCTCACCATCAGCTTGATTAATCTCAAATGATGCCACCCCACCCATATCCTCATCTTGGGCAACGGAGTATAAATATTTTTTGTCCTCACTTATTGCTAAGTACGTCGGATTACTCATTTTCGACGCTAATTCTAACTTGGTAAATTGCCCCTGTTCTATATCAAGTTCAAAACGGTAGATCCCTCTACTCGTTTTTCTTGTATATGTTCCAACATAGCCAATGACATTTTTTGACACTTTATTTCCCCCTTCAAAAAAGTTCCATAATAACCATATTCCATATTATATCATGTTAACATCTTCTTCATACTTTAGGTATAAACTATCCTTTATTCAATCTCCTAAAAAAATAAAAAAAGTACCGAATGAAAAAATCCATTCGATACGAATATCTGATGATACTTGTATATTAGGGGGAATTTATTTATAAGATTCTAATCGTTAATATCCATAATCCCAATCAACATCACTATCACACCAAAAAACAAACTGAACATCTTGAAAACAAATCTCTCTGTTACCAATTGTGCAATGGTAATCCGCACAACCTGCTTGGTCCTTCATTTCTTTGTATACAGAACGTTCGACACCTTCTAAGCATGTAACAGTTTGGTCATCATTTAATAAGATAGCTGTACCTTTCATCAATGTGATCACCATCCTTAGTTTTTGTGATGCAATATTATTATAACAAGCCTGTTATATAAAAGGAACCCATATGTGAATGATTTCACAAAAAAGTTAAATTTAACACATCTGTCATTTTTGTCATATATAAATGATTAGAATACGAAAGGACTAACCGCTTTCTTGACATGCATTACTAGTAAGGGAATTCCATTAAATCAATAAATATTTTATTAACCCTTGCATTACAAGAGTATGTATTTTATACTTAAAATAATAACTTGTAATGCAAGGCAATGAATATCGTTAATTTTCCTTTTCTTGTATTACAAGGTCATTTTTTAAATATATACCTTGCAATGCAATATAGCAAAAAGGAGGTGATGTACTTGTCGTCGACGCAAATGCTGAAAGGGATTATTGATGGGTGTGTCTTGGCAATCATTAAAGACAAAGAAGTTTATGGATATGAGCTTGCTGAGAAACTTGAAGCCTATGGGTTTGAATCGTTTAGTGAGGGAACGATTTACCCAATGCTTATGCGGATGCAGCGCGAGGAACTTGTAACAGCAACATTTAAAAAATCAACCGCCGGACCTCGCCGAAAGTATTATTCGCTCACACAAAAGGGAGAAGAAGAACTTCAGCAGTTTATCTATCGGTGGAAACAATTACAGCAAAGTGTCAATCAAGTGCTTCGTTTCGAATCAGATGATTAACTAACAATAACAAATAAGGAGTTGAAACAAATGACAAATCCGCAACTATCCAAGAAGAGTAATAAGTTTTTAGAAGACTTACGTGCTTATTTATTTGCAAAGGGAAAGAAGTTCGAGGAAATTAAAGAGATTACGAATGAACTAGAAATGCACTTACTAGAGGCTGAGAAAAATGGAAAACCGATTGAAAAAATTGTCGGAAACTCACCTGCCGAATATATGGAAATGATTTCAAAGGAAATGGACATCGATGTTTCTGGGTGGTTTAAATATATTTTACTGATCATCATCGGCTCTTTTACATTTAAAATTTTCAGCGATGTATCAAAAGGTGAACTGGCCTATTCGGTCTTTGAAATTGTTGGTCATATCGCTGATAGTATTCTATTTATTATTCTATTATTTGCAGCTGTGAAGTTCATATCAAAGAGACAGTTAAGTGATACTAAAGCGATTCTCATTGTCACTCCAATTATTCTTATTGAGATGGGGATTTTCGTAGGCATTATTTACTTTAATAATCGAATTGATTCTCCGATGATTCATTTCGGCGAAACAGGCACGTGGCTTGCAGTCGCACTTTCTGCCATTCTAATAATCGGTATGACTCTATGGGCGAAGACAAGTGTGCTCGTTGTTGTTTTACTATTACTCTTCTTACCAGATTATTTATTAAGTTTTACATCGTTACAGCTAGAAATGCAACTCATCATTAGTCTTCTCATCACATACGGTGGAATTGCTCTTTATCTTTGGCTTGTTTTTCCCAAAGAAAAATAAAAAACTCGCATGACAATCCTTCTTATTTACCCGTAAAAGAATGTCATGCCAGTTATATGAAAGGAATAAAACCAGATGGCTCTTACCCGGGAGTCATCGTGGTTTTATTTTTGAATTTAAGACATCCACTTAGGTGGAATGTTTTTATCCCAGTAGATTTCACCAATATCATGATGTGTTTCAAATTGATCGTCACTTAAATGATAATGGAAATTAAACCAATAACCTTCTAATGGACGATTTTCACGGCGAACATGAAAGCGTACAAGATCTGATTGATTCCTCACATCATACACATTAAAAATACGCTCTCCAAACCCATGAGCTGGTTCTTCAGTAATCGCATAGTAAGCTAGTTCATCCTCATCAGCTCTATCAATAACCGCTTCTATGACATCTTCAATAACTGGTAATATGTCCGTTGTAAACTCATCTTCTACACGATCAATCATGCGCGGACCAAATTTCATGAAGGCTTGTTCTTTCGCACCTTCTGTCAGGTGTTCAAGATAAGTTTCTCTTGCCGTCGGTCTATCTTCCAGAGTCGGTTGACTCCGCCGCTCATCTCGTATCTCATGCTCAACAACGGCTACCGCTGATTGTTGTTCATCGATATTTGATTTTTCCGAAATGGCGTCTTTACTTTCATCAGCATCTAATGTTAATGCAATTGGGGGAATGTAAAGCCCCAAAGTCATGACTGCTACGAAAGCAACGACTATCTTACGCAACCATAGTTTCATAGAATTACCCTCTTTACATTGGACTATGTGTCATGGTGCCTGTTCTGTTATGATAATATCATTTTAACATGAACAATGCTTAGCGTCTATATAACGAAGTGCTCTTCACATTATTTTTAAAAAACCCCGGACAGCTTTCGTCCAGGGTAAATATTTTATACTAAGTAGCCCATTTTCTTCGCTTCAAACTCTAGTTCCTCCCTAAACTTAGGATGTGCAATGCGAATTAATTCTTTCGTACGTTCGCGAATTGTTTTTCCACGTAAGCGAGCCACACCGTATTCAGTTACAATATAGTCGACATCATTTTTCGAAGTTGTCACAGGTGTTCCTGGCAGTAAAGTCGGAACAATTTTTGAAATGGTATCTTTTTTTACACTTGAATGTAATGTTAAAATACCCTTTGAATTTTCAGCGAGATGTGAAGCAATTTGGAAGTCAGCTTGCCCACCTGAAGAAGACCAATATGTGCCGCCAATCATCTCTGAGTTCACTTGGCCAAGGAAATCAACTTCAACAGCCGCATTCACTGTGACTAAGTTTTTCATTTTAGACAAATCGACAACATTATTCGTTTTATTGACTGGTAACATATAAATATCTTCATTCTCATGGATAAAATCATATAAACGCTGCGAGCCGAATGCAAATGTAGCTGTTAACTTCCCTTTCTTAAATAGATTATTCTCATTAGTAATGGCGCCTGCTTCATATAGATCAATAATTTTCTCCGGTATCATTTCCGTATGCACAGATAAATTTCGGTGTGATGTCAACTGTTCGATGATCGCATTTGGAATAGAACCGAATCCGATTTGAATGGTATCGCCATCTTCAATGAGCTCTGCTACATATTCACCAATGATTCGGTCTTTTTCTGATACTCTTAAATCAGGTGATGCAGGGATTGGCTCATGATTTTCGATTAATGCGCTTACATCAGAGATATGAACACGATTCTCTCCATATGTACGTGGCATATGTTCATTCACTTCTAAAATAATGTTTTTAGCGTAAGGAAAGACAGTTGCTACATAGTCACAGTTAGTTCCCATTGAAAAATAACCTTCGTCATCCATCGGTGAAACGACTGCCATCGCGACTTGATTATTTGTAAACTGATTTAGTAATTTAGGCATATCGGAAAAGTGGTTTGGTAAAATATCAATTTTTCCTTCTTTGAATGCTTTTCTTTCTGATGCCCCTAAAAAAGTACTAATAATTTGAAGTTTTTCTGGTTCAACATCGATTACATCACGAGTTGAAAACATTTGAATTAAACGGTTTCCTGAGAGGCCTTCATGTGATTCTAATTGTTTCATTAATTTGTAAGGCTCTCCGGCTAATATCGGTGTAATAATGTCGTCTCCAGGCTGAATGAATGAAACCGCTTCCTCGATAGAGCAAAGTTTTTCATTGTATAATTTTTGCAAGTCCATATTGCTTATCCCCCTTTTTGAATTAAGTTACCCTAACCTCTTAGATCATTCTGAACTATTCATTGCTGAAGTGTTAAAATGTTAATAATCTTAGCGACAATTCATGCTATACAACAGCAAAAACAGCATCTGTATATACTTTACAAAATAAAATGTTATCTGTCATCCATATTGAATTTTTTGTCGAAGAATGTTGAATTTTACAATGAAGTGAACTATGACATTTAATTGAAAAATGATATAACGAACCAAATAACATGAAAAAACAAGGTATAATAATAAGTGAGAGATACACAAAAAGAAGGAGGAAATTCATATGTTTGACTTAAAGCCATTTAAAAGAAAAGATGACGAGCTGGATTTATTCGAACGCATGTTAAAGTCCTTCAATGAAGTATTTGATCGAGAAGGAATTGCACCATTAAATGGGAATTTCAATTCTTTTCGTACTGATGTCAGAGAAACGGAAGATGCTTATTATGTGGAAGCGGAACTTCCAGGATTTGACAAAAATGATATTACCATTCAAGTAGACGATAATTATTTAACAATTCATGCGAAACGTGAGGAAGAAGAAGAAACGAAAGATAAGCAAGATAAAATTATTCGTCAAGAGCGTCACTACGGAGAGTTTATTCGACGCTTTTATGTCGATAATATTGATGAAGATAAAATTAAAGCTAAATTAAAACGAGGCGTCTTAAAAATAAAACTACCTAAATTAGATCCGAAAACGCCAGAATCAAGACGAATTGATATTCTTTAATCATATTTAAACCATGCCAAAACTATAGGTGGCATGGTTTTTTTGCTTTTAAAACGGACATATATTTGTTATGATGGGATGGAAATGAATAATGAAGTGACCACAAGGGGAGCTTTTCGCTGAGATTGAACGTTCATGCGTTCTAACCCTTCGAACCTGTCTAGTTAGTACTAACGTAGGGATGTGGTGAAATAATGCGGAATGAAGGTATGTATGAGTATGCCATCTTTCCTATTTCACGATGTCTCCCTCAGTGGTACACCATTAGAGGAGGCATTTTTTTATGAAACGATTTGATTTAGAAACATTATTAGAGATAGCGATTTTCGCTGGATTTGCGATGGTACTCGATTTATTCCCATCATTTAAACCAAATCCATCGATTTCCATCTCATTTGCTATGGTCCCGATTTTTATTATTGCTTTTCGCAGAGGCTTTCTTGCCGCGACGATATCCGGGTTTTTATGGGGGGTTTTGCAAATTGCAACAGGTGATGCCTGGATTTTAACCCCTACACAAGCATTTATTGAATACTTTATTGCCTTTACATGTATCGGATTTGCCGGGCTGTTTTCAGGTATAATTAAAAGTAGTTTAAAAGATAAAAAAATGGGGACAGCAATTGTATGGATTGTCGTTGCAACATTTGTCGGTGGTGCAGCTCGTTATTTCTGGCATTTTGTTGCCGGTGTCATCTTCTTTAAAAAGTACGCCATTGAAGCAGGAAAAACACCTGTCATCTTCTCGTTAACGATGAACGGGATTACGTTCCTTGGCGCTTCGGTTCTTTGTGCCATTATATTAGTCTTACTGATTAAAAAAGCACCACAACTAGTTACAGTAGCATCTCAGAGAAGACAACAAGCCGCATAATATTTCATTAAGGTGGGAAAAATCTCCCACCTTTTTTTTGCAATTAATAAGACAGATTGATAATTATTTTTCATTGAAGTATATTGACAATCGCATTTAATCAGGATACTATTGGTAATGATATTTTTGAATTATCCAAAAGATTTATAGTGATCACTAGAAAAAGCTTGAGGGTGAAAAATGAGTCAACCGTCAATGAAATTTTATACAAATCGACATATGAATATCGCCGGCTCTGTTAAGGTAACAACAAATATTTTAAAAGTATACCGTCCAAATCAGCGTCCCATTTCTATCAATTTAACACTACTTCATCAACAAGGAAGTAAATTTAAAGAAAGCCTCTCGCGAAATCTAGCATCATAACATCAAACAACTTCATTCGATTTTTTTTACCCTATCAATAATTAATTTCCTAAACTTATTTAAATATGAACGGGTTTGTCCAAGAATGATTTCCAAGGCAAACTCATTTTTTTATTTTCTTAAGGAGTTGAAGAACAAGTGCATACACTCTATTCTAGAGGTATGATCAAGAAAATGAGGGATTCTTATGCGTATAAGATTAATATTAATTTTTATACTAATGATCATTTTGAATGGCTGTGCTGATTCATTACAAAAGCCGAGTGGGCTCGATTTTTCAGCTACCAATCATTCAGAACATCATACAGCTTTACAAATAAAACCGAGTTTTACAATTACTAAAGCGGACGATCAACCTAAAAAACACCATGAAGATAAAATTGAAACTAAACCAAAGCGGGAAGAAACGTCACAACAAACCGTCGTAAAAGAGAAAAACGATGCAGACGCTCTGCCAGTGCAGGAATCAAAACAAACGACTAAAAAAACAGAAACAAAACAAGGCAATTTGCCAACTAAACAAGTACAACAAAATCAAACAGCACAAAAGAAAACAAAAAAACCGAAGCAGACGCCACGAAACGAACAAAAAAATGATACCAAATCAGATGATAGCATTGGAACTGTGACAATGGTCATCAAAATTTCAAATGACAATATCCCGTTAGCTCATACAAATGTCACTATTTATAAAAATGATACTGCCTTAGATGCTTTATTACATATCACAAAGGACAGAAATATTCAACGTGATATATCTGGAAAGGGATCGACCGCTTATATTAGGGGCATTGCTAACGTCTATGAAATGGACCACGGACCTGGAAGTGGTTGGATGTTCCGAGTTAATGGTGTATTTGCCCACCAAAGTGCCGGGGCGATTAAAGTGTCGCCTGGGGATCATATTGAGTGGCTCTACACGAAAGACTTAGGCAAAGATATTGGCGCCCGGTGAGACTTACCACTTGACTATGCTTGAAGACCAAGACTTTTGGCAAAACGAGTTAATAAGGTTGAAAGGAGTATTGAACGTGAGTGAACAAGGCTTTTTAAGCATCCATCCTATTGTTCAATTAATGTACTATATCTTAATTGGCGTGATGCTGTTTCAAATAAATCATCCCGTATTCCTATTAACCACCTTCCTATTATTAATTTGGATTGTCTGGCAACAAGATGAGGGAAAATCCATTAAAAAGCGGCTATCTAGTATCCTTTTATTGATGGGGGTTATGATTTTATTAAATCCGCTTTTTGTCTCACGAGGTAGCCATATCTTGTTTTATCTTGGGAACCGACAAATAACGCTTGAAGCGTTAATTTATGGTATCAGTCTTGCACTAATGATCGGTGGCATGATGTTATTATTTATCTCTTTTCAACACGTCCTACATGGTCAGCGTTTTTTATATTTATTTGCTAATCTTCTTCCACGAACAGCGCTTTTAGTCATGATTGCACTACGTTTTGTGCCGTTATTAATGAATCGGCTAGAAACAATTCGAGCCATTCAACATGTTCGCGGATCAAATAAATCACCAATTAAAACAGCTATGTTGCAACTACAAGCCTTAATCACTTGGTCTTTAGAAGAATCGATAGAAACTGCTGATTCCATGAAAGCACGTGGTTATGGCAATCAAAAACGAACGATGTATACGCCTTTTTATATGGAGAAACGTGACTGGTTTGTGATGATCATTTTGCTTTTGTTATTTATACTCTGCTTTACGGGAAGTATTCTAGGTTATGGTAACATCTATATTTATCCACGACTAGGAACGTTACATTTCTATCCGTTTGATTGGGGCATGTATATCATAATGATTTTCCTTTATTTAATGCCTTTGCTTATTGAAAGGAGCACTGCTTAAATGTTTCAGCTATATGATGTGTCTTTTCGTTATCCTGATGCGAATAAAGATGTTTTAAATCAACTCCACTTATCCATTAATGCCGGCGAGTTTATTCTGTTAACAGGGCCGAGTGGTTGTGGAAAAACAACGCTTTTACGTTTATTAACTTCTGTTCTACGCCCTATTGGCGAATTATCTGGTGAGATGCTTTACCAAAATAAACCGATTCATTTATGGTCTGACGAGCAATTAACAAAGCAGATTGGCTTTATTTCACAACATCCTGAAGAACAGATGGTTATGCCCACCGTCATACAGGAGCTCGTATTCGGTCTGGAAAATCACGGTTTATCAACAGTGGAAATGCGAAAGCGTGTTGCCGAACTAGGGCATTTCTTCAAGATTGAAAACCTGCTTTATAAAAAAACTGATGCCTTATCTGGTGGAGAACAACAACTTGTTCATCTGTTATCTGTTTTATTATTACGTCCAAAAGTACTCATTCTTGATGAACCGACTTCACAATTAGATCCCGTACATGCGAAACATGTTTTACAAATCCTCGAACAACTGCATCACGATTTAGGGATGACGATTATTATTGCTGAACACAGGGTTGACCACTTATTTCAGATATGTGACCGTGTGATTATGCTTGATGAAGGAACAGTGCGTTTCACCGGAAACAGTCGGGATATGTTATATCAGCTTTTTCAATCACGAGAAATAAAATATCACGCTTATCTACCAGATCTAGCTCATTTATATTTAGAGAAAGCACAACAACCGATAAAAGACAACATTCCCCTAACCGTTAATGATGGTCGCGTATGGTTAAAGCAGACCTTACCTATGAGAGACAGTAAGCGGCAAAGTCGGAATGTAGAACAAGAACAACCAATTGTTACGTTAAAAGACGTGACCTTCTATTTTTCGAAAAATGCCCCATCCATTTTAAATCGCTTATCATTAACCATTTATAAAGGGGATTTTTACACCATTATTGGTGGGAATGCATCAGGGAAAACAACGTTACTAGAGATTTGCCTTGGTATTAAAAAGGCTAAACGCGGACGTGTAGAACTTTTTCAAGAAAAGCCTCATAAAACCGCGTTGAGCCGGGTTGGATTTATGCCACAACAACCACAAGCTTTCTTCATGTATGACACCGTAGAAAAAGAAATGCAAGCGATGTTAAACCAAGGCGATGATGGCGAGCAGCACATGATAAAGATGGCTAAACGATTCAATGTCGAACATCTTTTACAACAGCATCCGTATGACTGTTCATATGGAGAAATGCAAAAAGTTGTACTTGCTTGTCTCTTACTGCGCCAACCTGATATTTTATTCCTTGACGAGCCTACAAAGGGGCTAGATCCTTTCGCTAAGAAAGAGCTCGGTCGCTATCTAACAGCATTACACAAGGAAGGAGTAACGATTGTAATGGTTTCTCATGATATTGATTTCATCGCTAATTATTCTAAGCGCTCTGGCTTATTATTTGCTGGCGAGGTCACTACTGAAGGACCGACCCACACCGTCCTACAAGATAATTATTTTTACACGACGGATTTGAGTCGAGCGGCGAGAGGCACGTCTTTATCCTCCGTCTTAACACTTGAGGAGGCACTTCAAGCATGGCCAGAAAAATAATGATTGCTGTGGTTAGCATTATCCTGTTCCTTTTGCTATTTGTTTTCTCAGAGAGGGCGTATTTTTTTATAAGTTTTCTCATCATTGGTCTCATCATGTTACCGTTTTTTATTCGCTTTGAGAAGCGCTCAATTTCTGCTCGTGAAGTCGTCCTGCTTGCGATGTTTATTGCTGTGGCAGCTGTTAGTCGCATACCTTTTGCAGCCTTACCGAGCATCCAACCGACATCATTTATTATCATCATGGTTGGAATTGGTTTTGGTGCGGAGACGGGTTTTATCGTTGGTGCAGTGAGTGCACTCGTATCGAACTTAGTACTTGGTCAAGGTCCTTGGACACCGTGGCAAATGTTCGCCTGGGGCTTGATGGGAATGACAGCGGGCATAATGTCGCACTATTTACAACAAAGATGGCAGCGCCTTTTATTCGGTTTTATATGGGGATTTCTATTTGGTTGGACGATGAATTTATGGGTCTTAACAACTCAGATTGATAATCTAACATTAGAACTTATCATTGGCATTTATGCGGCCAGTTTTGTCCATGATTTTTCCCACGCGTTGTCTAATGTTGTATTACTATTTATCTTTTCTTCTAGTTTCTTGATGATTTTTAAACGGCTAAAAAGAAAATATGGTGTTTTAGTCAATAAGTGACAGTTTAATTAGTTCGAATTTACTATTTTTGAAAAACTCCTAAAAAAGTGATTTAAATTGAAACCATTTATGGTATTATACGTAAGATTAATTGTATACAAAATTTTAAGGAGTGTTTAATCTTATGAAAAAATGGATGACATTATTTGTTGCAATCGCTTTAGCTTTTACACTTTCTGCTTGTCAAGAAAACGCTGAAGAAGTGTACAACAAAGCGCTTGAAGCTTCAAAAGAGTTAAAAAGTGCCGAAGTTGATTTGGATATAAAACAAACAATCGGCATCCCTAGTGAAGATATGACAATGGACATATCATCTAAAATGGATGTCAAAATGACAACAGACCCTCTAACAATGTATCAAAAAGGTACAATTGATATGGGTGATTTGTTACCAATAGCGATGGAAATGGAATCTTACGTTACTGAAGATGCGATGTACATGTATGAGTCAATGTCTGATACTTGGATGAAAATGGATTCTGTCTTATCAGAAGAAATGCTGAACCAACAGCAAGATCCTGCTGAACAACTGAAACTATTAGAGGAATTCGCTAAGGACTTTACATTTGAAAAAGACGATAACGCATTTGTTTTAAAATTAGAAGCTGATGGCGAAAAACTTAAAGACAATATGGATGAATTAATTAAGCAGTATATGCCACAAGAAATCATGCAGGCATTGGGCGAAGAAACATTTAAAGATATGGATATTAGTAAGCTCAATTACGAAATTTTCATCGACAAAAAAACATATCACCTAAATAAACTCAATGTGGATATGGACATGAAAATTAAAGCTGATGGTGAAGAAATGAACATTTCTCAAAAAGTAAATGCTGAATACAAAAACATCAATGGTGTAGATCCGATTAAAGTACCACAGGATGTCATTGATAATGCACAAGAAATGGGCTTTTAATTTCCCCTCTTAGTAGATTAATAGATTAATTAAGATAAGAAGGTATAGGAACATTTCTATGCCTTCTTTTTATATATTATACTGCATAACAGCGTCGTTATGTCATCCTAAATACCGAGGTTCTTATACTGCGCTTGCGGGTTGATCTTGGCCCAGGATGGAGTGATTTAGGTCTGGGATCGCGCGATTTTGGCTCGGGACCGCGCGATTTGGCCGGGTGAACATGTCCCTGTCAAGTAGACAGTACTGAACCGCACAAATATTATGCAGCTTGTAAGAATTTCAAGCGATATTTAACAGGACTTGTTTTTAGTTTTGTTTGGATGCGTTTATTGTTATAATATTTTATATAGTTGTCT
>NZ_DATBTY010000061.1:0-3389 GCF_036516575.1 Cerasibacillus sp. | reverse complement strand
TGCTTTCGACTTCCCAGGATTCGTTCCAGCATATTTACGTCCACTCTTCTGTGAAGGGAAAGGGCCTTTCCGTTGGGCAGCACTTTCAGGAGATCCAGAAGATATTTACAAAACAGATGCATTAGCAAAAGAAATGTTCGGACACGATGAAGCGCTTGTGAACTGGATTGATATGGCTCAAGAAATGGTGCAGTGGCAAGGTTTACCGTCACGTATTTTCTGGCTCGGATATGGCGAGCGTCATAAGTTCGCATTGAAAGTGAACGAAATGGTTGCAAGTGGAGAAATTTCAGCACCGATCGTCTTCGGTCGAGATCATTTAGATTCGGGTTCTGTAGCCTCTCCAAATCGTGAGACTGAATCGATGAAAGACGGTTCAGATGCGATTGCAGACTGGCCAATTTTAAACGCATTAATTAATACATCAGGCGGAGCGAGCTGGGTAAGTGTTCACCATGGTGGTGGCGTTGGAATGGGTTATTCTTTACACGCAGGTCAAGTTCTTGTAGCAGATGGTTCAGAAGAAGCACGTCAACGAATTGAACGCGTTCTAGTTTCAGATCCGGGAATGGGTGTCATTCGTCATGCTGACGCAGGATATGAACGTGCAATCGATGTTGCAAAAGAACGTGGTGTACGCATTCCAATGCTTGAACAATAAAATGAATGGCACTGTCCCGCAAGAAAAGTGGGACAGTTTTACCCATTTTCAAAGGAGTGTTGCAAATGAATGAACGAAAACCTTGGTATTCTCCAATCGGCCAAAGCTTATCTTGTGAAACTTGGGAGACAGAAGCGTTGTTAAGATTATTGTTAAATAGTTTGGATCCGCGTGTAGCGGAACGTCCAGATGAGTTAATTGTGTATGGTGGACGAGGTAAGGCAGCACGAGATGAACAATCACTTCAACAAATCATTGCTCAGTTAAAAAGATTGAAACGTGATGAAACATTGCTCATACAATCGGGAAAGCCGGTAGGTGTGTTTAAAACCTATGAAGATGCCCCACGTGTTATTTCTTCTACTTCTATGCTCGTTCCAGCAATGGCGACCGATGCGATGTTTAAAAGTTTGGAAGAAAAAGGATTGACAATGTATGGACAAGCTACAGCCGCAAGTTGGTCTTATATCGGAGTGCAAGGTATTTTGCAAACAACTTTTGAAACGATGGGGGAGATTGCAGCCCGTTACTTTGACGACTCATTAAAGGGACGTATTGTGCTCAGTTCTGGGCTTGGTGGCATGGGATCGGCACAACCGCTTTCTATTTCTATGCACGGTGGAGTATCAATTATTGTAGAAATTGATGAAGAAAAAGTGAATCGTCGATTGTTAAACAATTATTGTGATATAGCCGTTCACTCTACGAAACGTGCGATTGAACTTGCTCAAGAAGCAGCAGAATTAAAGCAACCGTTGGCGATTGCTTTAATTGGAAATGCGCCAGATGTCTATCGTGAAATGTTGAACTTGAATTTTACGCCCTCTATTGTGACGGATCAAACAGCTGCTCATGACTTAGTTGATGGTTACGTACCAGAAGGTCTCACTTTAGAACAAGCTAATTATTTACGTAAAAATAAACGAAAAACATATATTAATTTAGCGCAACGTTCGGTGGTTCGCCATGTGAAAGCGATGCTTGAATTTCAAAGAAGAGAAGCAGTTGTATTTGATTATGGAAATAATATTAGAGGGCAAGCCTATAAAAATGGATTAGAAAGAGCTTTTAATATCCCGAATTTTGTAACCCAATATATTCGTCCACTTTATAGTGAAGGACGTGGGCCTTGTCGATGGATAGCCCTTTCAGGAAGCCCAAGTGACATATATGCAATAGACGAAAAATTATTAAATCGTTACGCGCACGATACTCGTTTACAGAGATGGTTAACTTATGTTCAAAACAATTTACACTTCTATGGATTACCCGCCCGTACATGCTGGTTAAATTATGAAGAGCGAATCGAATTAGGACAAATTTTAAATGATATGGTGGCGAATGGAGAGTTACAGGGACCTGTTGCGATTACGCGAGATCACTCTGAAGCAAGCACGATTGCAGCGCCATACCGAGAGTCAGAGGCGATGAAAGATGGTAGTGATTCAGTAGCCGACTGGCCTATTTTGCTCGGGATGCTCAACGCGAGTGCAGGAGCATCGATGGTCACAATTCAGCACGGTGGAGGAGTTGGAATTGGAAACTCCATACACACGGGTATGACAGTTGTAGCTGATGGAACATTAGCCGGAGCGAAAAAGTTAGAGCGAGTATTAAAAATGGACCCAGCATTAAGTATTATTCGGTTAGCGGATGCTGGTTATGAAAAAGCTCAAGAAATGGTTCGTACCCATAAATTGAAAAAACCATTGTAATGTCGACCAAAGGGGGAGACATAGAATGAAAAAGAACAAGATATTTATAGCGATCACAAACGATACACATAGAACAGTCATACAGAGACAATATAAAAAACAAAATATTGATGAATATTATGAATGGATAGATACGGACTCATTGAGGACAATACCTTTTCAGCTGGGAGACCTTATTTTAGTAGATTGTCAAAAGGTGAAGGGATTGTCAACTCAACAAATGAGTGAAGCGATTGTCGTCGGTAAAAGATTTACTAAAGATGAAATTCGCAAATTTTTTCAACGAGGATGTCTAGATGTAATCGAAATAGACCAAATAACTGAAATATTTATTTATTTAAAAGAGCAACGGTTAATGAGAGAGCGTAGAATTGCTTTTAATATAGAAAGAACGAGACAATTAAAGACAAGCTTAGCTTATGATTTATTATTTGGTGGAATTATGAGTCCACGTGATATTTGGATGAGGAGTCAAGAGTGTGGCTTACTTGCAATGCCAAACCTTGTGTTTGTAGTCCATATTGATCATTTCCATAAATATGTCCGCAACAAGAGTAAAAAATGGAAATGGGCATTACGGAATGAAGTGATGGAGCAATTGGGAAGTTGTTTAGAAGGGATGCATTCTAAATCGATTATCATTCCTGTTGCGCCTGAAAAAATCGCAATTTTATATGCTGCAGAAATTCAAATGAATTACAAAAAATATGAGCAACATGCAATTGAAGTAGCGACACTTTGTAAAAATTATATTTATGAAATGACGAACTACACTGTCACAATCGGAATTGGACGATTTTATGAAGATGTGAGGAATATTCAAATTTCTTTTGAAGAAGCTGTAAAAGCTCAAGAAAACCGTTTCTTTTGTGGGAATAATACGGTTATTCATTACAATCAATTAAAATCAACAGAAGAAGATATGTTGTTTACATTTAATGAAGCAGCATTTATTAGCAAATTGAGAGCATGTAATTTTCAAGCGATTGAAGCAGAACTAAAAGAATTAGAAG
>NZ_DATBTY010000060.1:0-127621 GCF_036516575.1 Cerasibacillus sp. | reverse complement strand
TTTCCACTCGGACACCGCAGACCACACCTTTGATCAAAGTCCGTGAAGGGTTCAGGTGGGGAGCTTCCGCAAAGAAGGTCTCAAAGTCTGTCTTTTTTTCCAGTTGCGCTTCTAACTCTTCCTGACTATACCCTGTTAACCAACGAATGATTTCATCGACTTCTGCTTTCGTACGCCCTTTTTTCTCCGCCTTCGTAACATAATGGGGATAGACCCTTGAGAAACTCATTGTATAGATCTTATGTTTAGTCATGATATATCCTCCCTTAATTATTTAAATGGTAACATTTTTTATTCCAAAAGACTATGGATTTTAGCTTTGACTATCCAGAAAATATGAAGCGATAAACAGTCTACCATTCATTGGAACAGTTTTTGCATGGGTATAAATGTTATGTCAATGATGGTACATTTTAAAGTGCTTATTCTCAAGGCTTTTCGCAATTCTAGTAATGATTGCTCCATTTTTTATACGTTATTATCATATTTCCAAATGACCTAATTAGAAAAATAATCGGTTTTACTACATGATTACGCCTTCGATTAATTGAGAAATAAAAATAACGAAGCCTATTTGTATCAGTGCTAAAATTGGGAAACCAATAGCAAATGCTTTATGTTTTGTTTTGTGACGGATCAATTTCATACCTATTGTCATTCCGGTTGCACCACCTAATAAGGCAATCATCCAGAGATTACGCTCAGAAATACGGTGCCTATGTTTTATAGCTCTTTTCTTATCGGTAAACATAAGAAGAAGTCCCCACAGATTAATAATGAAAATATATAAGAAAATATAATTAATAGGGATCTAATCCGCCTCCAATCTTCTATTTATAAGCTAAAAACAACATAATCAATCATCGTGTGTTTTGCAATTAAATACTACACAAGGGAAAAGTAATTCTCAATATCGTTCTTTGACTCTCTTTGAGCTTTAAGTTCGGTATATTACCAGGTTTTTCTTCTGCTCCCGACACTATTGAAATAAATCATGATTCCTACATAATAAACAAAAGTTATAATAAAGAAATATTTGATTTCTAATAACGCACATAAACTAAAAAGTGCTAGAATGACTAGTATAAGTGGAATATGTGCGGCCTTTTCAATTTTTATTAACGTTATAATACCAGTGATTATGGATATAACTCATATAAATATTGCCAAGATTAGTGTCGGTTCCCATTGCACTTGAATTGAACTGACAGTAAAAAATAACTCGTCATACTGGCGATACATATCCACAATAAACTAATGATAAAACGTTTCATTATATCCCCTGCCTTTAATGGACCTATGATTCCCTATGATTTTTATACGTCTACCTAGTTAAAAGGTTTCATATATATGACTAAACTTTCAGGCATGTAGCATATAATAAAAGCTGTCACTATTATGACAGCTTATTTATATATATAATCCATTTGAATTGTTTATAAAATAAATTTATCTACTTCTTGGACGAGTTCTACAATCTGTGGTTTACTAACTTGTGAACTTGCACCAACTTGTTTTCCTTTATGATATAAATCCCCAGTAATTAATGATGAGAAAACGATGACAGGGATGTCGCTTAAACGTGAGTCACTTTTAATCCGTTTTGTGAGATGGTGACCATCCATTTGTGGCATTTCAATATCTGTAATCACTAATTGAACTTTGTCAACTGGATTAACATTGTCGTCTTCTGCTAATGATTCTAAGTATTCCCAAGCATCTTTTCCATTTTCAAAAAATCGCACTTGTTCATAGCCGGCTTTTGCTAATGTATCTTTTAATAATTCTCTTAGAACAGCAGAATCTTCCGCAGCAACAATACGTTTTTGTGATCGTTCACGCGGACCTAATTCTTTCAATGTGTCAATATTAATTCCAGCTTCTGGTGTAATATCGATAATAATTTTTTCAAAATCTAACAGAATTGGCATCGTTTCCTCTAATTTAATGATTCCAATGGCATAAGCTTGTTGCCCAGTTGATAGTTCACTTGGTTTTTCAATTTGTTCCCATGAAATTCGATGAATTCGTGAAACATGATGGACTCGGAAAGCGATTTTAACTTGATTTAATTCAGTAATAATGAACTTATCCTTTGTTGGATCAGCTGATGCTGGAACATTTAAGACATCTGCTAAATTAATCACTGGTAATACTTCTTCACGTAATCGTATCACCCCTTCTACATTTTCTGGAGAATTGGGAATGTGCGTAATCGGTAATGGATTAATGATTTCACGGACTTTAAGCACATTGATGCCATAAACTCCTTCTCCTACTTCAAACATAATGATTTCCAACTCATTTGTTCCACTTTCTAGCAATATATTTGATTTATTAGTCATATCTAACGCTCCTAATTATACGAAGTTATTCTTATCTATATATGATATCGGCATAAAAGGACGAATCTATTAGGGAAATGCACATATTTTATTCATTTAATCGATTTTCAATTAGTTTTAAAACATATTGTTCAAGGCTCAGACGCTGCTCTTGTGCCAGTTGTTTTAATTTATTTTTCCTTTCTCCTGATATGTGGACTGTTAATATTTCCAAATCATTATCAATTAGTAATCCATTATGTCTTTGTTCGATTGATCCGTCTTTCATATGTTTTTCTAATAATTTTATTTCATAAGCATGTGTGTCTTCATGAATGTCTTCAAGTAAGCATGGTTTGATTTCAAGTTTGATAAGACCATCATAATGTGACAGTTTGATATTTCGATAACTTAGCTTATGATATAAAAGTTCAATGACATTGAACACCGGTGAGGCAATATGTATAGGCTTTTTAAAATAAAATGTGACATAGCCACGCTTTGTCATATAAGGTCTCTCTTTAATCTCTTTAGCAGTAAATCCCCGTCCATAAAGCTCTTCTAACGGAAAGATTTCACCTTGTTCTGTCCAAACTTTACCTTCATCACCATTAAGCTCCATAATACGACCGATATTTCCTTGATTTTTATGGATCACTTTTTGATAAAGATATAGATTCGTTTCTTTACTATAAAAGTTTTTCTTGTCACGTTTTCTTTGCATTGGATGTTTTTCCTTAAAGGCCGCTAATGCTTCTTCCGTAATAAAATATAACTCTCTACCCTTATAAGGCTTTTTCTCGGCAATTAATTCTCCGCGTTTAATATAAGACGTCACCGTCGTTGGATGAACTTGTAATTGTTTTGCTACTTCACCTGTTGTAAATCCAGGTTTTGTTAACGCAGCCTTTAATGCTTCGACATCTTCCTTTTTAAACAAATGTGTTTCATCAATTTGCCATGAATCTTCATAAACAGGAATGAGTCTTTTTTCTCTAATATATTTATAAATCGTTTGAACCGATAAATTGAGATATTCAGCTACTTCTTTTGTTGTTAATAATGAATGTTCCATATATATCAATCACCTTCCAGTATATCTACAGTTTATCTTAGTTTTATTATAACATGAACGCTATTTCTTCTCCATGTATATACATAGAGATATACTTATTATTATATTTCCTATGTACACAATAATATAGGTGACAAAGAGACCATTTTTCACCTATTATGATATAATACATATATAGGATCTATAATTATACCTATAATGATAAATACAAATATCTTTACATTGGAAGATTTAGTTAAACATATTACATCTACATTATGAAATTAAATTTATTAAATAATAGGAGGATTATTTAGTGAGAGAATCTTCATTAATGGATATATCCCAATTACATAAAATGCATCACTTAAAAACGATCATGTCAAAAAATGACATATCCCATATGGCTAAGTTAATGCTTGATAAATCAATGTATTCGCATATGCTAGATATCATTGATGCTACTGATAATTACAATGACTTTAATGATTTGGAAATGATTTATTTATTTGTCCATGAAGAAAAGGACCAGGATGAGAGAAAAAATCGAACAGATGATACAAAACGGGAATATTTGCGAGAGTTGCTATGGATCTATCATATATTAATTAATCATGGGAATGAAATCGCTTTTGAACCAAGAACATTGGATATTCATACAGTATTTAAACAACTTCAGCGTCAACATATCCGTAAATTTCAAGATTGGTTAAAAACAGTTCCATTAGGAAAAGGCGGAAAACAATATTCAATCGCAACCATCTCACGTAAGACGGTTATATTTAAAGATTTTTTACAATTCCTTTATGATTGTGATTATATCAATCAGCCACTTCATCAATCATTTAAAAGTGCGCAAGTTCATATGCGTGATCGCCCTAACCGTGATCTTTATACAGATGAAGCGATTCAACTATTAACCTATTATGAGTCACATCCAATCATACATGGATTTTTAGCTGTTCTTTTAACAACAGGGGCACGCATACGAGAGCTCGCACAAGCTCGTTTATGTGATTTAACATATGATTCTGAAGGATATTGGTTAGAAGTCATTGGGAAAGGAAATGAAAGACGAGAGTTATTTATTTTCCCGAATGTGTTTGCAGCGATTAAACGGTTTCGAAAACGGCGGGGTTTAGATACGATTCTCGACAATCATGATCAATCCCCTTTATTTATTACTGCAAGGCATCGAGCCTATTCATATAAATATTTATCAAAATACTTATCAAATGCTTTACAAAAAGCCGATCTTCCCTTTGTACAAGATCAAAAGCGCTCGATTACACCACATAGTTTAAGACATGGCTTTGCAATTATTAGTGCGGATCAAGGTGCAGATATTTATCGGATTATGCAAGCGTTAGGGCATAAAAAAATCGATACGACAATGATTTATTTAGAAAAATATCAACAGAGGAAAAATCATGTCGCACATACATGGAAGCAATCATCATTTATTAAAAACATTTAAAAAACGGCCCTCAATTGGGCCGTTTTATATTATCGACTTTTTACGAGTAGTTGGATTGCTTCGTTAACTGCATCAGACGTTTCTTCGCCTTTATCATACTTTTCTTTTACACAGACTTGTAGATTTTCCGCAACGATTAATGCAATCGCACGATCAATAGCAGAACGTGCCGCGGAAAGCTGGCTAATGACATCTTTACATTCCTTTTCTTCTTCCATCATGCGAAGTACACCGCGGACTTGACCTTCCACTCGTTTTAAACGGTTTTTAACTTGTGGTGTATACTCCATGTTGCCTTCCTCCTTTATACCTCTATAGGTATTATAACCTAAATAATTATACGGGTCTAGTTTGGTATTAAATCATATCGATTAAACGTAGAAAATTGAGCTCTTCAAATCCAGCAGCAACTTTGTTACGATCATACTCCCATTTAGCATTAGATAAATCACATGTAATTGGTACATCACAATGAATTTCAGCTAATTGTCTGGATAAATGTAACATATCAAGATTTGTCTTAATTCGTTTTTGGATTGATGCTGATAAGTTTTCAAGGTTATCTAAGAGATGCTCAATTGTTCCATACTCATTTAATAGTTTGATAGCCGTTTTTTCTCCGATCCCTTTGACACCAGGATAATTATCTGCTGAATCACCCATTAAGCCCTTTGCGTCTATAATTTGATGTGGATGAAGACCTTTCTTCTCATAAAAGTTGTCTTTGTTATAAACATCATAATTGCCTTGTCCTTTTTTCATAATGGCTACATAGACAGAATCATCAACAAGTTGTAAGATATCATGATCTCCTGTTAAAATGAGCACCTCATGAGACGAACGATACTGTTTAGCAAGAGTACCGATACAATCATCTGCTTCATAGTTCTCTAGACCAATATTCGGTATATCAAATAATAAAGTCGCTTCCTTAACAAGATCGAACTGAGGTACCAATTCTTCAGGAGGTGCACCACGGTTTGCTTTATAATCTTGATAGATATCATTACGAAATGTTTTTGCGCCCATGTCCCAACAACATATTACATGAGACGGTTTAAAAGTTTCTACAGCATTTAAAAAATAACGAAAGAATTGATACACACCATTCGTTGGCATACCGTCAGGCGTCTTCATGAAATTCCCACGATAGCTCGTTGCATAATAACCACGAAACAAGAGGGCCATTCCGTCAACAAGCATTAATTGCTGCTTCGTCATCACCTTTCCTCCTCCCGATTGATCTTCTGTAAAATCTTTGTTAATTGTTCGTTTATGTCAATATACAATGGTAAATCATTTGTATCTGTCATAATAGCAAGTTGCTTCTCCACATACAGATCAACTTCTTCATTCATGTTCGCCCTTACAGTATCACATGCTTGTAACCATTGGTTCTCATAAGCCTGAGCCATCATATGGTGAATTTCATTTGTGTAAGCTTTAATCTCTGGTTCAAGTATTTGAAACATAGCTTCTTGCATCTGTTCACGCTCATTATCTACAAAAAATGCTTTCGTTCCTCGATAACGAGATAAAACTTTATGAAAATGGGACATCGGCATGTCACGAAGTGCTTGTTCAAATGCCGGTGTATGATAATCCAATTTTTCCAAGGTTTTAAAGGATAGGTTGTTATCAATTAAATTTATACTGGATTTGAGATTACGATCAAACTCATCAATTAATTCTTGTAATGTTTTTTCAACACGTAAACCAATCGCACGCACTTCTTGTAATAGTTCATAGCCTGCATAGTCTAATAAATTTTTAGTACAGTGCTCTAATTGGCGAATCCCCTCTTTACCAGATTGGGTAACTGTTGTCGGATTAAAATGATCTTTAAACATATCATGAAAACGAATGGCCATTCTTTCCTGTAAATAATAAAGTTGCTTTTCAATTCGATCATGGATTCGCTCTTTAAATGTCGTTGTTTCTACATTGTCAATGACATCTTTAATTTGTTGTTGCGAATTGGCGAGTTGTCTCTCATATGTTTCTTTTTCCGATTCATCAAGCTGTAAGGCATGAATATAATTTGTTATAGTCTTGTTCATCCGGTTCATATCGTATATTAAAGAATCAATCATAAGTGCCGGTAAATCTTCATGAATAAATTGATAGAAATCATGTTCAAAAGCTATTATTTCATCATTAAGTGTATTATTTTCAATTTTCTCATATAATGATTGTTTACTAGAAATAGGATAAATTCTAGGAAAACGAATCCCTAATTGCATTAATTGCTCTTTCACATAATCAAGAACGAGGGTTAATTCATCTTTATCTTTTGCTAAGTCAGAAGCATTGACGATAAAGAACATTTTATCCAATTCAAACGACTCTTTTACACGACCTAATTGCATTAGAAAATCTTTATCTGCACGTGATAAGGCATGGTTATAATATGTGACATATAGAATCGCATCAGCATATTTAATATAATCAAAAGATACATTTGTATGCCGGGCATTAATAGAGTCAGCACCAGGTGTATCGACTAGCGTCATTCCCTGCTTTGTAACCTCACAGTCATAATATAAATCAATTGCTTCGACATATGCAGCTTTTTTCTCATCAACTGCAAAATCCTTAAACTGATCAATCGTAATGTCCGTTGTTTTTCCTATAACGTCTTTAATGTCATCATAACCCTCAATGAGCGCATGGAGATAGGCTTGGTACATTTTATTTAATTCATCTTTTTTATATAATTCCTCCGCTTTTGCCCAATTTAAAAGGTCTTCAAAACGATCTGTTTTTGGAGGAGAAAAACGTTTGACAATTCCCATTAGATCATCAAACAACAATGATTCATCTTTCAAATGAACAATTCCTGTTTCATGAGCATGCTCATTTGTAACAGGAGAAATACGATTAATGACGGCAGTCGTTGGATTAGGAGATGAAGGCATTAAATCTTTTCCGATTAAAGCATTAATCAAGGAAGATTTTCCAGCACTAAAAGCACCAAATAAAGCAATCGTCAACTCGCGATTGGCTAAACTTTTCTTTTTACGACGAATATCAGAAACAATTTGCTCAACACCTGTAACATCATTTACTGTTTCAAGCGTTTGATTAACGAACGGCATGATATCATTAATCGTATGTGTTGGCGTTTTATCATTAACAACATGCTGTTCCATTTCAACGACCTGCTTATCTGATGTCGTAATCGATTCTAACGTTTGAACAACAACTTGATTGTTCTGTTCAATCACTTTTTCAATCAATTCTTTTGTTTGTTCATCATATATTGGTGATTGCAATTGCATTTGTATCTTTTCGATTGCTTGATACATTGAGTCAGAAATAGCCTGTTTTTTTACTGATTGCTTTTCGATTTCAATGAGTTGCTCTTTTTCCTTTTCATATTGCATAAGCTTATGATTCGTTTCCTTTTCATAGAAAGTGAGAATCTTAGATAATAAGTCATTCGTTTTGTTTTTAAATGATTGTTTAATCGTTTGGCTCATATTTTCAGTATAATTTAAAACGTATTGCCCATTGAGTTGTGCACCTGGATTAATGCCATCAATTAAATTCGCTTCTGATAATGTAACAGATACCTGCTGAACAAGAGCTGTTAATTCGTGATTCGTTAATCCGTAATCTTTTAGTAGAGCCAATAGTTTATCACGTAAGATCCATTGTACCTTTGATTCGACTGACTGTTGTAAAGCTGTTAAAAACTTCTCTAATCGTCGCTTTTTCTCAGCTGCAGTCTTTTTCTTAGCCCCAAAGAAACCAATCTTAAAATCTTTTTGTTGTGATTCTAAAAAGGACTTGGCTAAATCTCTTATATCTCGCGGCATCATATAGGCATTTTTTAAAGTTTGATTAACATTGTTTTGGAATTGATGCTTGAAATCTAACATATGCTGATTAATGGTTTTAAGTTTTGTGTCAATCGCTTCAATATGCTTTTGTAAATGATCAGTTGTCGTTTCTTCACCGCCAACTTGCGATATAGCTTCTTCAGCCTGATCATTTAAAAATTGTTTATGATCATTAATTAATTGATGAACTGCTTCATCGAGTCTAGATAATTCATGATGTCCCCGCTTAAATAATGTTGCAATTTTATCTTTAATTTTTTCAAATTGGTTCGTTGGTAAACTTAGATCAAACAAAGAAGAATAAAAAACCTCCTCAGGTGTTAATCCCCAATGTGAAAATGTTTGTTCGACCTGTTTTTTAAAAGTAGAAAATGATAACTCTCTTTCATCATGTTTATCAATCTGGTTAATAATGACATAGTATGGGATCTTCATTTGTTCGACTTCTTGAAGAAACTGTAGATTAACTTCTGATTGAACATGATTATAATCCATCACATAAAAGAGAACATCCACAACATGTAAAGATGATTCAGTCATGATACGGTCAGCATCATCTGCTGCGTCAATTCCTGGTGTATCAACGATGGCACAAGCTGGTGGAATGGCGTCAGTTGATGTACTGATATCAATTCTGTTTATCGTATCTTTATCCATACAAAAGTTTTTGACTGCTTCTATATCATATGGTTCATTATATTGAACAGGTGAGTCATGTTTAAAGTATACACGTACATAACCTTCGCCTGATGTTAGCTTGACGATATTTGCACTTGTTGGTATCGGACTATTTGGCAATATATCTTTACCTAGTAACGCATTTATCATCGATGATTTTCCAGCTGAAAAATGTCCCGAAAAGCTAATGATTAGTTCTTCATCCATTTGTTTCTTATATAAATCGACGAGCTTATTTGCTTGTATATGATCACTATGTTCAATCATCGTTTGATAAAGCGCTAAAAGATGCGTGTGATCGATTTTAGTTTTAGACATCATCGTTAATGTCACGATTTACAATCCTTTCTAACAATATACTAATCCCCATTATACGTAAACTTGGGTTCCTTATCTACTATATTTATGTTTAAGAGCTTCTTTTCTTAAATAAAGGAAAATCCCCATTCAATGAAGAATAGGGGATTATTAGGTTAATCATCTTTTTTCACTGTTCGATACGATCCACCGAAATAAAGTAAAGGATGTCCTTCCCTTCTATCTAAATCAATAACTTCAGCAATAAATATCGTGTGGTCCCCTGCTTTAAATGAATCTGTGATTTTACAACTTATGGTCGCTAAAGCATCTTTTATGACAGGAGCTCCAGCTAAATCAGTATATGGAATATCGCGATCTTCTTCTTTTTGTCGTGAGAAAATCATCGAATAATCTTTTTGGTTTTCACTTAAAACACTAATACCTATCTGTTTCGACTTGACAAACTGATTAAACAAACTGGCGTTCTCACCGATGGAAACGGCAATTAGTTTCGGGTGTAAAGAAACTGACATAAATGCATTAACAGTCATGCCAGAAATTGTACCTGTATCATCTTTAATTGTAACAACTGTTATGCCAGTTGCAAATTTCCCCATGGTATCACGAAATGTACGATCATCCATCTTATTTCCCCCTTAAATCCTTTTAATATACAATGTTAACAATCTCAATGTATCATTAAATGGACAAGTTTTGTATTAACTTGCCTTACTTTGTCGGAAATTCTTGTTTAAAAGATGGATGAAAATAGAAAACCGTCTAGCCTCATAACTAGACGGTTTCACTTATTAAACTGGATAGACACCATGTTTCCGTTCTGTAAAGGTTACGTTCTTCTGATTGTAAACCGCATATCGATTAATTAGTTCTTGTCTAAGTTTATTTGGATCAACAACAGCATCAATGACCATATCGCTAGCCAACCTATATATATCAATATCATTACGATATTCTTCCTGCTTTTGTTTTACGAAGGCAGGGCGCTCTTCTTCAGGTAATTCCGCTATTTTATTAGCATAAACAGCATTAACGGCTGCTTCTGGTCCCATAACCGCAATTTGCGCAGTTGGCAAAGCAAGGCAAGCATCTGGTTCAAAGGCAGGACCTGCCATTGCATAAAGGCCAGCACCATAAGCTTTTCTAACAATGACGGAAATCTTAGGAACAGTCGCTTCACTCATTGTCGCTAACATTTTTGCACCATGTCGAATAATTCCTTGGCGTTCAACATGCGTTCCAATCATAAACCCTGGGACATCAACTAAAAATAGTAACGGAATATTAAACGCGTCACATAATTGGACAAATTTCGCCGACTTATCAGCAGAGTCCGGGAATAAGACGCCTCCCTTTACACGTGGTTGATTGGCGATAATACCTACTGTTTGCCCATTTAATCGCGCGAGTCCTGTAATGAGTTCAGGAGCGAATCGCTTCTTGATTTCTAAGAAACTGTCTTCATCAATTAACTTGTCGATTAAATGATACATATTGAATGGTGCATTCTGGTTAACAGGAATAATATCAGTAATCGATTTTTCGATTTCCTTAATCGCTTTTCCTTCATGTACGGGCGGTTTATGGCGAAAATTAGCAGGAAAATAGGTTAAATATTTCCGTGCATAGTCAATCGCTTCTTCTTCAGTTTTGGCTAGAACATCACCACATCCAGACACTGAGCAGTGCATTCTTGCCCCACCCATTTCTTCTAACGTTACTTTTTCACCGATAACCTTCTCGGCCATACGTGGTGAACCAAGATACATTGATGCGTTACCCTCAACCATGACGACGATATCACAGAAAGCTGGAATATAAGCACCACCAGCTGCGGATGGACCAAATAAAAGACAAACTTGTGGCACACGACCAGACATTTTTATTTGGTTATGAAAAATTCTCCCTGCACCTCTTCGCCCAGGAAACATTTCAATTTGATCTGTAATACGGGCACCGGCTGAATCGACGAGATAAAGCATCGGTATTTCTAATTTCATCGCTGTTTCCTGAATACGGAGAATTTTTTCGACCGTTCTTTTCCCCCATGAACCTGCTTTCACTGTTGAATCATTTGCCATGACACAAACATCTTGACCATTTACCTTTCCAATCCCAGTTACAACACCATCAGAAGGTAATTCATCATCCATACAGTTAGCAAAAAAGGCATCTTCCACATTTACTCCATCATCAAATAAAAGTTCGAGTCTCTTTCTTGCAAAGAGCTTCCCTTTCTCAGCATTTCGTTGATGATACTTTTCTTTACCACCTTTTTCTATCTGTTTAATACGCTCTTGTAATACATCGACGTATGTCATATCATATCATTCCCCCTATTTACCGTAATAGTTTGGCTTTCGTTTTTCTTTAAATGCTAATAATCCTTCATGTCGATCTTCAGTAGGAATCGTTTTTTGATAACAAAGATGTTCTATATTTAGGCCCGTATTTAAGTCTGTCTCAACCCCTAATTGAATCGCTCGTTTCGCTTGTTCAAGTGCAATCGGACCATTATTAGCAATTGTTTTAGCCATTTCTAAAGCTTTTTCTACTACATCATCCGTTACTAGTTGTTCCACAAGGCCGATTTCTAAAGCCTCTGTAGCTGTAATAGGTTGAGCTGTAAAAATGAGTTCCTTTGCTTTTCCTAGCCCAACTAAACGAGAAAGCCGTTGTGTTCCGCCAGCACCAGGGATGATAGCCAAAGATGTTTCTGTTAATCCCATTTTCACTCCTTCTTTAGCTATCCGAATATCACAGGCTAACGCTAATTCTAGACCACCACCAAATGCAGCGCCGTTAATCGCAGCGATGACGGGTTTTCTCATCCATTCTACACGACGGACTGTTTCACCAATCTGTTTAACGGCTTGAATAACTTCTGTATCTGACATACCTCGTCGTTCTTTTAAATCTGCACCTGCACAAAACGCCCGATCACCTGCTCCAGTAATCACTGTACAATAAATTTGATTGTTTTGATCAATCTTTTCAATTTGCTCAGCTAATTCACGCAATAATTGCTGTGACAAGGCATTTCGAGAAGCTTCACGATTTAATGTTAATAAAGCGACATGATCCATCACATCACATGTAATTAAATGAGACATTTGGCACCTCCTGCATTATTCTAACGTTATTAACACATCACCTTCATTGACGAAATCGCCTTCTTGGACTTTAAGCTCTTTTACGACCCCATCATCTTCTGCTGCAATTGGAATTTCCATTTTCATTGACTCTAAAATAACAACATCTTGATCACTCTCTACCTGATCGCCTTCTTGAACTAATACCTTCCAAACACTTCCTGCCATACTCGCTGTAATTTCTTTCATGTTTATCGCTCCTTTATCGTTTTAAAATAGGTAAGTAAAATTCTTCAACAAATGAAATTTTTGTATTTCCTTTTTTAAATTGCTCATGTTCAATAATCGTTTTTAACATCGGTATATTTGTTTTAATACCTTCAATATGATAATTGTTTAAAGCATCTTTCATTCTCTCAATCGCTTCTTCGCGAGATTGTCCCGATACAATTAATTTAGCAATCATCGGATCGTAGAACGGTGTCACTTGAAAAGGACTTGAAACACCTATTTCATGACGAATATGTTCTCCTTCCGGTAAATCTAAACGTGTAATTCTTCCAGGGGATGGAAAGAAACGCTCGGGATCCTCCGCATATATACGTGCTTCGATGGCGTGGCCATTCATCGTTACATCTTTTTTCTCAAAAGACAATTTTTTGCCACTAGCAATAAGCAGTTGTTCTTTAACTAAATCAACACCTGTTACTTCTTCTGTAATCGGATGCTCTACTTGAATACGTGTATTCATTTCAATGAAGTAAAAATTTTCTTCAGCATCGACTAAAAATTCGACTGTACCAGCATTTGTATAGTTAACAGCTTTTGCTGCACGAATCGCTGCTTCCCCCATTTTTTCTCGGGTTGCTGCCGAAATGAATGGTGATGGGGCTTCTTCTATCACTTTCTGGTTCCGGCGTTGGATTGAACATTCTCGTTCAAATAAGTGCATCACTTGCCCATGTTGGTCTGCTAAGATTTGTACTTCGATATGGCGAGCATCGTCAATCTTTTTTTCGATAAACATCGCTCCATCACCAAAGAATTGTTTAGCACGTTTTTGATTATCAAGAAAAACATTTTCCAACTCTTCATCTGAATTCACAACTTGCATCCCAATACCGCCGCCACCGAGTGAGGCTTTTAGCATGACTGGATAACCAATTTCCTTAGCAAATGCTTGAGCTTCTTCAACTGTATCTAATGCTTCCATTGTTCCGGGAACAACAGGTACCCCGGCTTCTTTCATTATTTTTCGTGCTTCAATTTTACTCCCCATTTTTTTTAGAACATGACTATTCGGTCCGACAAATCTGATGTTTTCTCTTTCACATCTTTCTGCAAATAGATGATTTTCACTTAAAAAGCCGTAACCTGGATGAATCGCGTCTGCTTCGCTTTCCTTTGCTATCTCAATGATTTTATCTACATTTAAGTAACTTTCATTCACTCGTGAAGGACCTAAAAGATAACTTTCATCAGCCATTTGTACAAAAGGACTTTCTTTGTCAGCTTCTGAATAAACGGCCACCGTCTTTATTCCCATTTCTTTTGCAGAACGGATAATACGAGCAGCTATTTCGCTACGGTTAGCGATTAAGATTTTTTTGATCATCAAATCTCTCCCTTCTAACAACCTAATTGTCTCGCAATGACTAAACGTTGGATTTCTGAAGTGCCTTCCCCAATTTCTAGTAATTTGGCATCGCGTAAATATCTCTCAACCTCGTATTCACGCATATACCCATAACCACCATGAATTTGAATCGCTTGATCGGCAGAGCGAACAGCTGTTTCTGTAGCGAATAGTTTTGCATAAGCTGCTTCTTTTGTAAATGGTTTATCTTGATCTTTTAACCATGCTGCTTTATAAACCATTTGTCTTGCTAATTCGAGCTCCATTGCCATATCAGCTAATTTAAATTGAATCGCTTGAAACTTCGATATCGATTGGCCAAATTGTGTTCGTTCCTTGGCATACGCTAATGCTTTATCTAAAGCTGCCTGCGCAATTCCTACCCCGAGCGCCGCAATCGATATCCTGCCCCCATCTAATGTGTATAAAAACTGTTTAAACCCCTTTTGTGGATCACCTAGTAAATAATCTTTAGGAACTCTTACATTGTCTAAGACAATTTCAGCTGTATCTGAGCCACGAACCCCCATCTTATCGTAATTACTCGTAATCGTTAACCCGTCACGATCAGTCGGAACAATTATTGCTGAGATAATATTTTTCCCCCGCTTATCTTTACCAGTGACGGCTGTCACGATAACTGTATTAGCAAAACTAGCATTCGTAATAAAGCATTTTTCCCCATTAATGACGTATTCATCGCCATCTAATGTAGCCGTTGTCCGTGTTCCACCTGCATCTGAACCTGCATTTGGCTCAGTTAAGCCAAATGAACCAAGTGCTTTCCCCTTAGCCATTGGAACTAAGTATGTTTCTTTTTGTTCTTCAGTCCCAAAATAATAGATTGGACTCGCACCAAGTGACACATTGGCCGCATAGCTAAGTCCTGTGCTACCACAAACCCTAGCAATTTCTTCGACGGCAATCGCATAAGAAATCGTATCACCACCTGATCCCCCATATTTTTCTGGAAAAGGAATCCCCATCAATCCAAGTTCACCCATTTGTTTAAAAATATGCTCAGGAAACTTAGCTTCTTGATCAATTTGAATAGCTTCAGGTTGAATGACATCCTCCGCAAATTCGCGTACCATATTTTTGATCATTACTTGTTCTCGTGTCAGTTCAAAATTCATAGATGTTAAAACCTCCTTCATAAAAATAATGTACAGACTGATTGGTCTGTTAATGCCAAAAAATAAATTCCTATCCTTTAGAAATTTGTTGAAAGTGCTTACAATTTACAGTTTATTTAATAACCGCATGAATAATGATATCTTCAAAATATCGAGCGATTTCCTCAATTGATTTCTCTCCGTCTTTCCGATACCATTTGTAAATCCAGTTTACCATACCAAGAAGCGACATTCCTGTAATAACAGGATGAAGTTCTTTACGAAATTCACCAGATTCAACGCCTAGTTGAATCGTTTCAATAATGATATCGCGAAATTGATCACGCTTTTTTTTAATCATTGTTTCATATCGCTCAGGTAAATAAATTTGTTCTTGGTAAAAGACCGAAATATGTGCTTGATAAATATCGAATACTTTTACGAAATTAATGATGATATCACGAAGTTTATTCGTTGGGCTCTCATGATTATTAAAACCTTCATTCGCTTTTTGGAGAGCGTATGTAATAAATTCATCGTGTATCAAAAATAACACTTCATCTTTTGATGAAAAATAATGGTAGAAGCCTCCTTTTGAAGTTCCTACTTCGTCTACTATTTTCTTTACACTCACCCCATGAAAACCGTATTTGTCAAATAATGTTAATGCCGTTTGAAAAATCTCTTTTTTTAAATCAGAAATAAATGCTCCTCCCTTCCCCTTTGCCTATATCTTATCATAGTTTTCAGATAACACAAAGGTTTTTTTATAAAAAAGAAAAACAGTTCTAAAAATGGACGTTTAGAACTGTTTGTTAGTATTAAGATTGATTATATTTAAAAACAGCGATTGGCTCTGTTTGCTTTTTCCAAACAGCTGTAATTTCACCATCATTATCTGAATCAATGATAAATGAACCATTGCTTTGTCGCTCACTTATAGGTAGTTCAATTGGATGCACATCTTGTTGTTTGCCTTTTGTCGTTTTAAAGCGAAGGACATCTGCTTCATTAACAAGATATAATCCTCTTAAGCGGTGTGGCTTATTTTTAAGTTCTCTTAATATCGTCACCCCACGCCGCGCTCTTGTTGTACGCTCAAACTGTTCAATTGTCATCCGCTTACATGCCCCGCGTTGCGTAAAAGCGACTAAATGAGGTGTATTATTAGGTGAAAATGCTTGACCTGAAATGACCTTTTCTCCCTCTTTTAATTCAATCGATTTAACTCCTCTTGCTCTAACACCAATTGGCGTCAGTTCAGACTCATTAAACCAGAGCCCATATCCTACATTTGTTGCTATGAATAACTCCTGTCTTCCATCCGTTTTATAAACATCAATGACTTGATCACCGTCATTTAAATTCATTGCGATTAAGCTGCGTGTATAACGCTGCGCTTGATATAAATCGAGTTGTGATTTCTTAATCATACCTTGTTCGGTTACAAAAATTAAAAACTCTTCTTTAGAAAAATCACGTATCGGAATACACTGAACAATTTCGTCATCGCCTTCTTCAAGTGTGACGATGTTTGATATATGTTGTCCAATTTCCTTCCAGCGTATGTCAGGTAATTTATGGACTGGAATATATAAGTAATTCCCTTTGTTTGTAAACAGTAAGAGATGGTCTGTTGTATTTACCTCGATCAGTGAAATGATGTGATCCTCATCCTTAATCGGAAAATCTTCACCGTTTGAAGCTGAGTAAGAACGAATACTTGTCCGTTTAATGTATCCATCACGTGTCACAGATACAACCACATCTTCGCTTGCTACTGTTACTTCAATATCGATTGTTAATTCTTCTATTTTCTTTTCAATGGTTGTTCTTCTAGCACTTTTATAAGTTTTCTTTAAATGTCTTAAGTCCTTTTTAATCGTTTGAAGTAACTTCTTCTCACTGTTTAAAATACTTTCGTAATAGGTTATATTTTTTTCTAATTCTTTCGCTTCTTTTTCTAATGAAATGATGTCTGTATTTGTCAAACGATATAGCTGTAATGTAACAATTGCTTCAGCCTGTTGTTCAGTAAAACCAAACTCATTTATAATATTATTTTTTGCATCTTGTTTATTTTTAGAGCCACGAATAACAGCGATTAAGTCATCTAATATAGATACGGCTTTAATCAAGCCTTCAACGATATGTGCGCGGTCTTTTGATTTTTTTAAATCAAAAGAAGTTTGTCTAAGGACGACATCCTTTTGATGATTTATATAAGCGTCTAATAGTTGTGGTAATGATAACTGTTTCGGCGTTTTATCTTGTATAGCAACCATATTAAAATGATAGGTCACTTGTAAGTCGGTATGTTTGTATAAATAGTTTAAAATTCCTTCACTATTCGCATCTTTTCTAAGTTCGATTACGATACAAAGACCTGTACGATCCGTTTCATCACGAACTTCGACAATGCCTTCTACTTTTCTGTCTAGACGTAGTTCATCAATTCGTTTGACTAAATTCGCTTTGTTCACATCATAAGGAATTTCATCTATCACAATTTGTTCGCGATTACCACGCACCTGAATAATATCTGCTTTCCCGCGAACAATGACTTTCCCTTTACCGGTTTCATATGCTTTTTTGATCCCATCAATCCCCTGGATGATTCCCCCGGTTGGAAAGTCTGGTCCTTCAATGACGGTCATCAGTTTATCGACAGTCGCATCCGGATGGTCGATTTTCATAATGACTGCGTCAATGACCTCTTCTAAGTTATGAGGTGGGATATCGGTTGCATAGCCTGCTGAAATACCTGTCGAGCCATTGACGAGTAGGTTAGGGAACTTAGCAGGTAACACGGTCGGCTCTTTAGATGTGTCATCAAAATTAGGGATAAAATCTACCGTATCCTTTTCTATATCGCGTAGTAATTCTGATGCGATACTCGCTAAACGTGTTTCGGTATAACGCATAGCGGCGGGAGGATCGCCATCTATGCTCCCGTTATTACCATGCATTTCAATTAAAATATTACGCATTTTCCAGTCCTGACTAAGACGAACCATCGCATCATATACAGATGTATCGCCATGTGGATGGTAATTACCGATAACCGTACCAACCGTCTTAGCTGCTTTACGATAATTTTTATCATGTGTATTGCGATCTTGATACATCGCATATAAAATCCGTCGTTGTACTGGTTTTAAACCATCTCTTACATCTGGTAGAGCACGGTCTTGGATAATGTATTTACTATATCGTCCAAAGCGATCACTCATCACTTCTTCTAAAGAAAGATCTAAAAATTTTTCTGATTGTGCCAAATGACAGCCCCCCTATCATACAGTGTGAATATGTTCATTCTCTAAAATACTATCTTCCTCTTCAAGACCAAATTCCACATTATTTTCAATCCATTTCCGTCTTGGAGCAACTTTATTCCCCATCAATGTCGTAACTCTTCTTTCAGCACGAGCTAAATCATCAATCGTCACGCGAATTAACGTTCTTGATTCAGGATTCATCGTTGTTTCCCATAACTGATCAGCATTCATTTCCCCTAAACCTTTATAACGTTGAATCGTGTAACCGTCTTTAAATTGTTTGATCGCATCATCTAATCCAGCCTCATCCCACGCGTAGATAACTTTTTCGTTCTTACCTCTTCCTTTAGCTATCTTATATAAAGGTGGCAATGCTAAATAAACATGGCCGGCTTCAATCAATGGGCGCATATAACGGTAAAAGAATGTCAATAGCAAGACTTGAATATGCGCACCATCCGTATCCGCATCCGTCATAATAATCACTTTATCGTATTGAATATCATGGATGTCAAAGTCACCACCGACACCCGCACCAATCGTATGAATAATCGTTGAAATTTCTTCGTTTTTAAAAATATCTTCTAATTTTGCCTTTTCCGTGTTGATGACTTTTCCCCGAAGTGGTAAAATAGCTTGGAATTTTCGATCCCGACCTTGTTTTGCAGAACCACCAGCAGAATCACCTTCAACAAGATATAATTCATTTCGCTTAGGGTTTCTTGATTGAGCAGGTGTTAGTTTACCACTTAATATACTATCCCGGCGACGACGTTTCTTACCTGAACGAGCTTCTTCCCTTGCCTTTCTTGCAGCTTCTCGGGCATCGCGCGCACGGATTGATTTTCTGATTAAGAGTTGAGCAATCTTTGGGTTTTCTTCTAAGAAAAATGAAAGTTGTTCCGAAATAATTTGATCGACACTTGAGCGCGCTTCCGATGTTCCTAACTTCCCTTTCGTTTGCCCTTCAAATTGCAGTTTTTCCTCAGGGATTCGTACAGATACAATCGCAGTTAATCCCTCTCGAATATCTGTACCTTCAAGATTCTTATCTTTTTCTTTTAATAGTCCAATCTTTCTCGCATGATCATTAAAAATACGGGTGATAGCAGCCCGGGCACCTGATTCGTGTGTGCCACCATCTTTAGTTCGGACATGATTGACAAAAGAGAGCATACTTTCTGTAAAACCATCATTAAATTGAAATGCAAAATCAACTTCAATTCCTAGTTGTTCACCTTCAAATGAGACAACCTCATGGAGGACATCTTTTTCTTCATTCAAATAGTGAACAAAGGCTTTTAAACCATCTGGATAATGGAATGTTTCCTTTTCGTCTGTTCTTAAATCGTTAAAGACAAGTTTTAAGCCTTTTAATAAAAAAGCTGCTTCTCTTAATCTCTCTTTAATCGTTTCAGCTTGGAAGGAAGTTGTTGAGAATATGTCATCATCTGGTTTGAAATGAATAATTGAACCACTCTTTCGCGTTGTTCCCTTATTCTCTGGGGGAGCAACAGGATGTCCTCCTTTTTCAAAACGCTGTCTATAAATTTGGCCATCTCTATATGTTGTTACTTCCATCCATTGTGATAATGCATTCACGACAGATGCCCCGACACCATGTAAACCTCCACTTGTCTTATATCCACCTTGACCGAACTTTCCACCTGCATGAAGAACGGTAAAGATAACTTCTAATGTTGGTCTCCCGGTATGATGCATCCCCGCTGGAATACCTCTACCATGGTCTTCAATTGAAATACTTTCATCTTTATGTATTGTTACACCAATGACGTCACCAAAACCTGCTAACGCTTCATCAACAGCATTATCTACGATTTCAAAAACGAGATGATGTAACCCTCTAATATCCGTACTTCCAACATACATACCAGGACGTTTTCTTACAGCATCTAATCCTTCTAAAATTTGAATCGAATCGTCTGTATATTGTTGAGGATCCTTGTTCATATTCCATCGAACCCCTTTCATCCTCGAATCACTTCTATGATAGAACAAATGTTTGTAATTGTAAACCTCTTATAAACTTGTTTTAGTATACTATAATTAAATTGTAGACTGAAGTGAAAACAAAAGGGTGACAAGTAGTCTACCCTTTTGTTGCATAGTTGCTTTATTTAACTAAGACCGAATGGGCTACTTTAATACACATGTCCATAATTACTTTAAAGCCCTTTTCTTTTAAATAATGGTATGCGTCTTCATTAATAACTCCTTGTTGTGCCCAAAAAACATTACATTTCGTTTGCGCAGCTTCCTTTGCAATCTCTGGTAAAAATTCAGAACGGCGAAATACATTAATTAGATCAATGCCTTCTTCGATATCTGTTAAGGATGAGTAAGCTTTTTCACCTAGTACTTCATCAATCATTGGGTTAACAGGAATGATTTTGTATCCTGCATCTTGCATCGCTTTAGCAATTTGATAAGACGTCCGTTCGGGATTATTAGATAATCCAACGACTGCAATCGTTTTCGTTTCCTTAAGAATTCGTTTTATTTCTTCATTATCAGGATTTTTCCAAGCCATCTTACATCCTCCTTTATATCTATCTATATATTTTATTCTACCATAGGTTACCAAACCGTGTAAGTTCAAGATATCATAATGGTCATTTGAAGGACGTATATTTAAAGATTATATTCATTCATAACCATGTTCGTGGTAAAATAAAATGAGTAAAGAATATTAATGAAAGTAGGAAAGTATCTATGGATTATGTTTTATTTGGCCTGATTGCTTATTTATTAGGCTCGCTTCCATCTGCACTTATTATCGGAAAACTAGGATATAATCTGGATATTCGTGAGCATGGAAGTGGGAATATGGGTGCGACGAACACGTTTAGAGTTTTAGGGGTTAAGGCGGGTACGATTGTTACAGTAGCCGATATATTAAAAGGAACAGTCGCAACACTTTTACCATTGTTATTCGATGCTGATGTTCACCGCTTAATCATCGGTGTGTTTGCTGTATTAGGTCATACCTATCCAATTTTCGCTAAATTTAAGGGTGGTAAAGCAGTTGCTACATCGGCTGGTATTATTTTAGGCTTTCAACCGATTTTGTTTTTAATTATGATTGGCTCATTTCTGTTAACGCTATATTTAACTAAATATGTATCACTTTCTTCTATAATAACAGGTATTGTCACAGTGATTGTCACGATTATTATGAAAGATATTGGTTTAATCATTGTTACTTCCTTTCTAACTATTTTTGTTTTAATTCGGCATCGGGAAAATATAAAACGAATAAAGAATAAAACAGAACCTAAAATAAAGTGGATGTAATCACGAAATTGTAGTCTTGTTTGTTTGAATAATACGTATGAGTTCAGTATACTTTAGGGTAAATTATTACTTACTTTTTATATTAGAAAGGGACTTATCATGGATAAACATGCACATTTTATTAGAAAAAAACAATTACCAAATAAAGAAGAAAGACATAAATTATTTGGTTCTGTACAACCAGGCCCTAAAACGAAGCCTGTTGATAAATTTCAAATGACTGATATTCAAAATATGCAAAAAGACTTTTTATTTGAATTGGATGCTGTAGGTATTGACCGTGTTAAACATCCAATCATTGTCACGAGTCAAATGACACCTCATGAACAGACAACCATTGCAAGCTTTACGTTTACGTCTAAGATTAAACAGATGAGTAAAGGAACAAATATGAGTCGTTTTACAGAGCAATTACATGCCTATCATGAACGTGGGTTTATTGCCGATTTTACAACACTCAAACATTTTGCACAAGAACTCTCTGAACGTTTAAAACAAGATGATGCGACGATATCGGTTCAGTTTCCTTGGTTTTATGAACGTCGAGGTCCTCAGTCTGATTTAGCTGGTTTAAACCATGCAGATGTTAACATGACAGTAACCTATGATCGAGTAAAGGGATACACATTATCTGCTGGATTGACTGTAAAAGTAACAACGCTTTGCCCATGTTCTAAAGAAATTAGTGAATACAGTGCTCATAACCAACGGGGCAATGTGACAATGGAAATTTCTTTTATGGAAAACATAGATGTTGAAGAAGTCGCTTGGAAGGAAAAGCTTTTAGAAGCGGCAGAAAGTAATGCAAGTGCGAGACTACACCCTGTTTTAAAACGACCAGATGAAAAAATGGTTACCGAACAAGCTTATGAAAATCCTCGGTTTGTTGAAGATATGGTGCGATTAGTGGCTGCCGATCTTTATGAGCTGAATTTTGTAAGGAAGTTCAAAGTGTCTTGCCGTAACGAGGAATCAATCCATATGCATGATGCCATTGCATCTTTGACATATGATAAACTAAAGGAAAGTACCGAATGAAATTTCTTCTAATAAAGTTAATAGAGTTTTATCAAAAAGCGATTAGTCCATTAAAGCCACCTACATGTCGATTCTATCCGACATGTTCAAGTTATAGTTTAGAAGCCATTAAAAAATATGGTGCATTAAAAGGTGGATTTCTAGCCATTAAACGAATAGGTAAATGCCACCCATTCCATCCGGGTGGTGTTGACCTCGTACCAGAGAAAAAACAAAAACATCCTAAAGGGGCTGTGTCTGATGAAACTACAAATCAATGAAGCTGCTGCTACTTGGTATGAAAAAGAGTTAGAAATGGATGAAAATAGTTGTTTAAGATTCTTCGTAAGATATGGTGGAGCTGGGAATGTTCCAGGGTTTTCATTAGCTATTAAACAAGATGAACCCCATCAGCCACATGCTTCAGTACAGTTAAATGGTATTACGTATTATGTTGAAGAAACCGATGCTTGGTACTTTGAAGATAAAGATTTAATTGTTAATTTTGATAAAAATTTAAATGAACCCATCTTTATTTATGAGAAAATAAGTTGAAGGAATCTATTTCGTGGTAAAAATTAATTTAAACGACGTTGTATAACCTATAAGATGGGTAGGCACACCATAAGTAGTAACCCCTGTGGCCTTGCCAAACAGATAAGGGGTTACTTTTTATTTTGTCAGACATGATATATGCCATCATTTTACACTTTGGTAAAAACCTAGAGAAGTAGCAACTCTGTTAATCACTTGTAATTTTATAGCAAGCGAAAACGTCTCAGTTGCTTCCACTGTTTTTCTTGTATCAGTATGTCGCGTTGCCATTTACCAAATAAATCAAAATGTGGATAGGTATTGTGTTGGTCAATCCATTCTGGTTTTAAGTTATATATATAACCCCATTGAATTAATTTCTCTAAGTCATAACAACCTACTTTCGTGACTGTATAAGCTTCTGGAAAACGGGAATCTTGCCAATAATGTGTTAAAAAACAAATACCACCATTTATAACACAGTTCTTCCACTCTTCAAGCTCCTTCCGATTAATTCCAAACGCCATTAAACATTCCCCACTTTACTTAAAGCATTCATATATGCTTCATGCCAATCTGGAAATGCTTTTCTTACGGAGAGTGGACGAAAATTAGCCTTTTTAACGATAACATGTTCTGTTTTACCACAAACAGCCACTTCGTTTTGTTCATTTAGTATATGATAACCATATATCGTTCGTAAGCCATCATAATGATCTAGCCATGTTTCAATCGAGGCTTTTTCACCGTACCTAATCGGCTTTTTAAAACTTATATTAGCATTTGTTACTGGGGATACGACCCCTTCTTTTTCCATATCAGCATAACGAAAGCCAAGAGATTCGATAAATTTTGTCCGACCAATTTCAAACCACACTAAATAATTTGCGTGGTAAACAACCCCCATTTGATCTGTTTCTTGGTATCTCACTTCGAGTGGAGTAGTCGTTTTTTTCACAATTGTTCCTCCTCATATTTGACATATAAAAACAGTTTACCATATTTAACGTAATGAGACAGAAGTCACCCATCCCCTCTCGACAGAGGAGCCACAAAAGTTTAAGTCCCGCCCGTGGAAATCAACTGTCTGAAGTGAAAGTCAACATGGCTCTATAAAGGGTTGAGTTTTTTCATAAAAATTAGGAGTCCAGTTTTATCATCAACTGAACTCCTTTTTCTATTTAGCTCGGTTTTGTCCCAGCCTTCTTAACCTACTGCTGTTGATCGTGTCTGTATTCATCTTTAATTTCTTCACGCATCCCTTTTATAGCTTCTTTTCTCCGCCTATTTTTAGCGAGAATTTGCTCTTTCTCATCACCCGTAACATTCGATAATGTTTCTTCGGAAGCATGAATATTTTCGATTGTGTCGTGAACCATTTGCTGTAGTTTTTCAACATTATCAGACCGATCATCTGGTTTGGGACGTTTATCACTCATTCTAAAACCTCCTTGAAGATGCCAACATGTTTACTTTATCCTGTTATTTTATTGTTATTCATGTAAACGACTCACACAGAAAAAGCATCACCCACTGAGGCGATGCTTGTAAACCACTTATTTTAGTTTATTCATTATTTCAACCATATCATCAAAAGTCATTGGTCCAATTTTACGTTCAAGCTGGATTTTCCCATCGGTACCGATAAAATAAGTTGTAGGCAATGCAAGTGCTTTATACATATCGCCACCTATTTTCGATTCATCATCAACTAAAATAGGAAATGTAAAGCCGTTTTCTTCAACAAATTTCTTTGCATTATCTGGGTTCTTCTCGGCTGTATTAACAGCTAAAATGACGATATCTTCATGGTGTTCCTCATAAAAGGCTTGCATTTCTGGCATTTCTTTTTTACATGGTGGACACCATGATGCCCAAAAGTTTAAAATGATTTTCTTTCCTTTTAAATCAGATAATCGAATCTTATCATCATCTAAGTTAGATAGTTCAAAATCTGGTGCCTTCTCTCCAACAGCAATGCCTGCTGCTTCTTTCGGCATAATGACGCCACCTTCAGTATTTTGATCATTTGAAGATGTCGAATCATCATTTTTTATAAAAGCATTATAAACAAAAATACCACCTAATACAAGAAGTAGGACAACACCAATGATGCGTTTATTCATGCTATAAACTCCCTTGTCTAAGTTAATCTATTAACTATTGTACGGTGATTAATTTTGAGAGTAAAGTATTTGAGTCATTGTTCATTAAACTGTCGAAAAAAACTCTCGCACCTATAAGGTGGAGAGTTTTTTCTGTTTGTTTTTACGCATTTAATTTCTGACGTAAAACCATTTGTAAAATACCGCCATGGCGATAGTAATCGATTTCTACGCTACTATCGAAACGAACAACGGCTTTAAATGCTGTTTCTTTGCCGTTTTCATCAACAGCTGTAACTTGAACTAGGTCATGTGGTTTAACATTTTCGTCAATTTCGACGTTAAACGTTTCTTTACCTGTTAAACCTAATGATTCAGCGCTTTGACCTTTTTCAAATTGGAGTGGTAAGACACCCATCATAACTAAGTTAGAACGGTGGATACGTTCATAACTTTCAGCAATGACAGTTTTAACTCCAAGTAAGTTTGTACCTTTTGCTGCCCAGTCACGGGATGAACCCATACCATAATCTTTACCTGCAAGTACAACTAAGCCTGTTCCGTCTTCTTTGTACTTCATAGCTGCATCATAAATTGGCATAACTTCTTCAGTTGGCCAATATGTTGTGTAGCCACCTTCTGTACCAGGTGCGATTTGGTTACGAATTCGGATGTTCGCAAATGTTCCACGCATCATTACTTCATGGTTTCCACGACGTGATCCGTATGAGTTAAAGTTACGTGGTGTGACACCTTTTTCTTGTAAATACTTCCCTGCTGGCATGTCTTTTGCAATTGCTCCGGCTGGTGAAATGTGGTCTGTTGTTACAGAATCACCGAATTTACCAAGAACACGTAAATCATTTAATGCCTGAACTTTTCCAGCTTCTTTAGATAACCCTTCAAAGAATGGTGGGTTTTGAATATATGTTGATTCACTATCCCATTCAAAGAGTGGTTCATCTGTTGTTTCGATTTCATTCCATTTTTCATTACTATCGAATACTGTTTCATATTCTTTACGGAATATTTCTGGCACAACAACTGATTCAACTGTTTCTTTAATTTCTTGCATTGTTGGCCAAATATCTTTCAAGTAAACTTCTTCACCATCAGCATTTGTGGCAAGAACATCTTCAGTTAAGTTAATATCAACCGTACCAGCTAATGCATATGCTACAACTAATGGTGGTGAAGCTAAGTAGTTGGCTTTAACAAGCTGGTGGATACGACCTTCAAAGTTACGGTTACCAGATAGAACAGAAGCAACTGTTAAATCATCTTTTTGAATAGCCTCTTCAATTTCTGGACGTAATGGACCAGAGTTACCGATACATGTTGTACATCCGTAACCTACCGTATTAAAGCCTAATTGGTCAAGATATTTAATTAATCCAGCATCTTCCAGATAACGTGTAACTACTTTAGAACCTGGTGCTAGTGATGTTTTAACGTATGTTGGGACCTCAAGGCCTTTCTCAATTGCCTTTTTAGCGAGTAGACCCGCACCTACCATCACATAAGGGTTTGACGTGTTCGTACATGATGTAATTGCCGCGATAGCAACAGAACCTGTTTTCATAACTGAAGTACCACCATCTGGATGGTTAATGGTTGCTTCTTTGTCGAATTCTTTTTCATCTAAGCCAAAGCCTTGGTTTCCAAGTGGAGCTGTGATAGCTTTATTAAATTCCTTTTGCATCTCAGACAATGGAATTAAATCTTGTGGACGTTTTGGTCCAGATAAGTTTGGCTCAAGCTCTGATAGATTAATCTCAACAACTTCAGTATATTCAGGGTCGACTTGGTCTGCTGAATACCAGAGATCGTTTGCTTTACAGTATGTTTCAACTAACTTGATTTGATCTTCACTGCGACCTGTTAAGCGTAAGTAACTCAGTACTTCTTCATCAACAGGGAAGAAACCACATGTTGCTCCATACTCAGGTGCCATGTTAGAAATCGTTGCACGGTCAGCAAGTGGCATATCACTTAAACTTGGTCCAAAGAATTCAACAAATTTACCAACAACATTTCTCTCGCGAAGGACTTGTGTCACTTTTAGAGCTAAGTCTGTTGCTGTTGTTCCTTGTGGGAATTCACCTGTAAATTTAACACCAATAACGTCTGGTGCTGGGAAATATGATGGTTGGCCAAGCATACCAGCTTCCGCCTCAATACCACCAACACCCCATCCGAGTACACCTAATCCGTTAATCATCGTAGTATGTGAGTCCGTACCGACTAATGTGTCTGGATAAGCGTCATATTCACCAGCTTCATTTTCCACACCATGAACAACATTTGCTAAATATTCTAAGTTAACTTGGTGAACAATACCTGTAGCTGGTGGCACAGCACGGTAATTATCGAACGCCTTTTGAGCCCAATGTAAGAATTCATAACGCTCAGCATTACGTTTGAATTCTAATTCCATATTTGCTTGTAATGCGTTCGGTGTACCATATTCATCGACTTGTACAGAGTGGTCAATAACGAGGTCAACTGGTACTTCAGGATTAATACTTCCAGGCTCACCACCCATATCGACCATCGCTTTACGTAAAGAAGCAAGGTCAACGACTGCTGGTACACCTGTAAAGTCTTGTAAAATAACACGGGATGGTTTGAATGGAACATCCTCGTTATTTCCTTCATTCAACCCCCATTTAGCTAAACTTTCTACATGTTGATCATTAATCACGTGCCCATCATACTGTCTGAGCAATGACTCTAAAAGGACACGAATGGAATATGGTAAACGAGAAATATTTGCTATATTCGCATCTTCGAGTGCTTTTAGCTGGTAATAGTTATATGTTTTACCGTCAAGTTCAAACTGCTTTTTCGCATTGTACTTAGCCATTTTCACTTTTCCCCTCTCTTGTTACTTTTTTATCTGTTATAAACCATAAAAAAGAGAAAGAATAGATTTTCTATAACCCTATGTTTGAAAATCTTCTCCTTCCTTTGTTAAACATAGGGAGCATTGTATTTCAAACACTCCTCTACTATTATATTAAATCAATTAAAATAATAAAACAAATGAAACAAGTATTCTAACCGATATTAAAAACTTATTTATTGTGATAACTTTTTCTTATAAGATATGAATTTATCAATAATATGATTATAATCATCATGTTTACCTCACTAAAATACGATACGAAAAGTACTTCCTTTTTCTTTATTTTGAAATACTTGTAATTTAGCTTTATGGCGTTCTAGAATCTGCTTAGTAATGACAAGACCGAGCCCAGTACCTGTGTCTTTTGTTGTAAAAAACGCTTCTCCTAAATGATCAATGTGATCTTGACTTATTCCAATACCTTCATCAACAACATCTATTATAATATGTTCATCTTGGCGCTTGGCTATTATTTGAATCAGTCCTTTAGCATCCATTGCTTCAATCGCATTTTTGATGAGATTTATAAAAACTTGTTTTATTTGTGAGCGATCACATTTGATTATTAAGTGCTCTTCATTGTCTATATGCATTTCTAAAGAAATATGTTTTAAATTCGCCTGAGGTTTAAGTAATTCAATGACTTCGAATAGCATCGAATTCACAGATTCACACTGCACACGATTTGTAGTTGGCTTTGAAATGTAGAGTAGTTCTGAGGTGATTACTTCTATCTTTTCAATCTCATCTATTAAAATATCAAAATAAATATCTTTCTGAGCTATTCCTGATTGAATGAGCTGTAAGAAACCTTTTAGAGAGGTTAATGGATTTCGGATTTCATGGACTATTCCAGCTGCTAATTGCCCTGCAATCGCCATCTTTTCAGAATGGGTCATTAAACGATCCACTTCTTTTCGCTCGGTAATATCTCTGACAATCCCAATGAAATACGGACATTCCTTCTCATGATTAAAACATTTAATGATTCGTATCTCACACCAGACATAATGTCCTTTAGAATGACGAATTTGCAACTCAAACTGTTGCTGATGTTCATGTTTGTCTTTATATTCATCTAGAATTAGTTTTACGTCACTCCTAGGCAAAAAGTATCGCCATGACTTCATTTGAATATCCGATAGTTTATAACCAAATACTTGTTTCAAGGAATTCGATACAAACGCTAAATTACCATCGTGATTCCATATCGATATCACATCATATGTGTAGTTATTGATAATATTAATGCAATCCGAATGTGATAGTGTTTTCTTATTATTCAGATGATACGAAAGCGCTTTCTCTCCGCCTGATTCAGTATATTCCCCCGTCAATGTGTTACCTCCTTTAGTGTGTTTTATTAAAGGGATAGCTGATACTTGTTTATCTGATATAATTCTCTATAATTATTATGTAGGTATCTATCGTTGTTATTTCCATTTTAAAACAATTATTTATTAGTAATATACTATAATTGGGTCAATAAATAAATATAAATACTAAAATATTAATGATTTACTTTAAAAAGGGTGGTAAAATGTCAGGGATTATGAACTATGTGCTCATTTTTTGGGGAATCTTTTTAATAGGCACGATGGCCATCGGTGGGTTTTTTATGTTTCGCAAGTTTTTAAAACAGCTGCCTAAAGCCGATGGTAAATCAGATATGGATTGGGAAGTCTATTATATGGATAAAACGAAACATATGTGGGATGAGTCCGAAAAAGATTTATTAGAAGACCTCGTTTCACCTATACCAGAGTTATTTAGAGATGTAGCTCGACATAAAATAGCCAGTAAAATTGGGGAAATCGCACTTAAAAAAAATAAAGATAAAATTACTCAAGAACTTGTTATAGAAGGATATATTGTCGCGACACCAAAACGGGATCATCGCTTTCTACGCAAGAAACTTCATGAAAAGAATATTGATGTAACACCTTATGAGCCTCTATTTAATATGGCAAATGAGGATTACGCTCCAAATTGGCAAGAACGATATAAATAAAAAAATGCGCTTCTTATAAAGCGCATTTTTTTAATCTAGTGAAGCATGATTGCTTATTTCTCTTTCTAGCTTTTTAAATTTAATAAGCATGGCAACTCGCCATGTAGCGATCATTCCAAAAGCTAACAGAAAAAACATGCCACTCGTTTCACCAAGAGATATTTTTGTACCTAAATACGTCTTGGCTAACAATCTAATAGCGAGTAAACCGAACAAAATAAAAACAAATGCTTTAGATGGTATTAAGTATATATGTTTACCTTTTATTTCAAATTTAGATGTCTTAATGAGAAAAACAGAAAAAATCATCCCAACAACAAGTGCTTCTATAACTTGAGTCCATGCAACACGAAAAACTGGAAAAACAAACATCAATGCTCCAGTACTCATAAAAACCGGTGGTAAAATAATCTTTTTAACGGAAGCAGGTTGTTGTGATGCTTTAAGTCGGACGATAATCATCATTGTAGCCATAAAAGCTGCTACAATCGTACTAGCTATTACCCAAAACATATTGAACCACTCTTTTCAATTCAACTCTTCTTTATATAAATTGTTGAACAGTTTCCAAAACACGATTTTCATCAAATGGTTTAACGATAAAATCTTTAGCCCCTGCTTCAATCGCACTAACAACAATTTTATGCTGTCCCATCGCAGAACATATGATAATTATTGCATTCGGATCTTTTTCAATTATTTTCTTTGTAGCTTCGACGCCGTTCATTATCGGCATGGTGATATCCATAAATACAAGATCCGGTTTTAGTTGTTGATACAGCTGGAGAGCTTCTTCACCATTTTCCGCTTCGCCTACCACTTCATGATTTTCTTTTTCTAATATATTTGCGAGAGTTAACCGGATGAATTTCGCATCATCGACGATTAAGATTGTCGCCATACTATGATCCCCCATTTATAATAGCAACTATGTTATGATGACGTTGTTTTTCTGTCATCAGCTATATTTAAAATAATCGTAATCGTTGATCCTAAAACTGTAAAATATACTCCCAAGTCAAATAACATCGCTGTAGCAAGTTCAATGTCGCCAAATACTGGCACATGAATAGAACCAAATGTGTGTGTTAAAAAGGGAAAACCAAAAAGTAATGCACCTAAACCTGTTAAGAGTGCTATTAATAAGCCAACAGGTATTAATGATCGAAAATTAATTGGTAACATATCATTTACTGTTTCTCGACCGTATGCCATGTACAGTAGAATAACTGAGGCTGAAGTCACAAGTCCGCCAACAAAACCACCACCAGGTGAATTATGACCAGCAAGTAACAAGTAAATGGCAAAACCTAATAATATAAATGCAATTAATGATGTTGTTGTTCTTAAAATAATATTGTTTGGCTTGTACATTCGAAACGTCCCTTTCACTAGAAGTACTAAATTATAGTTTAACATAGTTCAATCTTATTTTGCATTAAATAATTCAATTCTATGAACGTTCCATTGATAGGAAAAACTCCTACGCTAAATGAAGCGCAAGAGTTTTCTATTTAAAACCCTGAAAAATTAAACAGACTAGATAAATAAGAGGTTAATTTAGTCATCCAGTCAAAGAACAAAGCAATTCCCATAAAAATCATAATGTAACCACCGATTTTTACTAACTTTTGACTATGTTTTTTAATCCAATTCATTCTCCCAATAAAGAATGACAGAATTAAGAATGGTAATGAAAATCCAAGGACGTAACTAATCATCATGACCATACCTAATTGAGGTTGAGTAGCAGCTAAAGATAAGACAATTGCTAGTATAGGACCTGTACACGGTGTCCAGCCGAGTGAAAAGGCCATTCCAATAATAAATGAACCGAAGTAACCGGCTGGCTTATTCTTAAATGTAATTTTTTTATCCTTCATGAGGAATTCAAAGTTAAAAATACCAACAATCACAAGACCGAAGAAAATAATTAATATGGCTCCTACTTGCCTAATAAGGTCTTGATATGTTAATAAGAATTCGGAAATAGCAGAAGTTGCAAAACCGAGCATAATAAATATACTTGAGAAACCAATTAAGAAAAAGATCGTATGCAATAGACTTTTCCGATTTATCATTTTATTATCATCTGTCAGTTCAGAAACACTCATACCAGTGATATATGATAAAAATGCTGGATATAACGGCAAAACACATGGTGAAATAAATGATAGAAAGCCTGCCCCAAACGCAATAAACACATTAATATCGGCCATTAAAAAACCCCCAAATTTCATAAGCTGTCTATATTTTACCAAATCAATCGTCCTGAAACAAAAAATGAATATGACAATTAAACGACATATTATCGACTCGCATCAATCATAGACAGCAAACTAACGCTGTCAAAAAACAAAAATCACTGATTCATTGTTCATAAACCAGTGATTTAAGTTGATGCTTTATGATATGACGATATGACAAGCAGTCGTCATTATTTATCCATTTGGTTATTCATAGCACGCATCATTTGATTGATTTTCTTTTGTGATGGTTTTTGTCCCATTTGCATCATTAATGTGCGGAGCATTTGCTCATTAATGGGTGGATTTTCTTTTAAATATTTCATCATATATTTTCGAGCAATAAAAAATCCGAGAGCAACACCAGCTACGAGTGCTGCAATAACTAGTAGTACTACCCAATACCAACTCATTAAAACACTTCCTCCTTCATGTTGTTCCTAGTCCAGTATAGTTGATTCATGCTAGGAATACAATACTTCATTTCGACTTCTTTTGTCTTTTTTATCCATAAGTGAAGCGATCCAGCCAAAACGAGGATGTGTATGACTCATGATAAAAAAATTCAAATCTAATAGACGAAAAATCGGAAACAATACCGCCTCAGCCTCTTCTAGTGAATGACAATATAATACAATATATTTTTCATAAATATAAACAGTCATTGTAAAGGTTGTTGATGTTATAATAACACTATTTCCTTCATACTGAATTTGATATTTCTTCGCTAAATACTTGGTAAGCTGTGATTGAACCGTCGCTTCTGAAAAAGAATGCGTTATAAACTGAAACTGTCTTACTAAATCATCCCGTTTAGTAGCATGATAAGTTTTAATAAATCGGTATACGATATCGCTTTTATAGAAGAAATGTTTAGCAAAGGTTTCTTTAATCCAATAAATAGAATATATCTGCATCCAATCTCCCCCTCTATTTATATTAGATTATATAAAATAGAGGAGGAATAAACTGTCAATTACTGTCAAACAAATTCAACTAGTTTTGTCGAATTATCATTTGTATTGTTTCTTTAGTGCGAATACCTATTTAGCCTTCATTAATTGCTCAACTGTCTCAACGACTCGCTCTTCTGTAAAACCAAATTCTTCTATTAGCTTTTCTCCTTTAGCTGAGGCACCAAATCTATCAATTCCCATTATTACACCATCAGTACCCGTATATCGTTCCCAACCTAAAGAAGACGCCATTTCAATCGCGACCCGTTTAGTCACATCTTTCGGAAGCACTTTGTTTCGATATGCTTCATCTTGTTCCTCAAAGCGATCCCACGAAGGCATACTTACGACAGATACATCAATTCCTTTTTCTTTAAGGGTCTCATGTGCTTTTAGAGCAAGTTGAACTTCAGAACCAGTTGCGAGTAGCAACGCATCTGGCTTATCTTTATCGGCATGACGAATAACATAGGCTCCTCGACTTACCCCTTCATATGCTCTTTCTTTTGTCGAAGGTAGAGTCGGTAAATCTTGACGTGTAAGTACTAATACTGTCGGTTTACTTTCTGATTCAAGCGCTAAACGCCAAGCAGCTTGTGTTTCGTTACCGTCTGCTGGGCGAATGACAGATAAATTAGGCATGGCACGTAATGAAGCAAGCTGTTCAATTGGTTCGTGAGTTGGCCCATCCTCACCAACAGCAATGGAATCATGTGTGAATACATACGTTACTGGTGTGTGCATTAATGCTGACATCCGGATTGCTGGACGTAAATAATCACTAAAAACAAAGAATGTTCCACCGTAAACTTTTAGACCACCGTGTAAAGCCATTCCGTTTAATGCTGCACCCATCGCATGTTCGCGCACCCCGAACCAAATGTTTCTTCCTGCATAATTTTCATGTGAAAAATCGCCTTCTTCAGCCATCATTGTTTTATTAGAACTGGCTAAGTCTGCACTCCCACCGAAAAAGTTAGGTACAGTTTTACTTATTGCATTAATCATTTTACCAGAAGCAGCGCGTGTAGCTAAAGAATCTTTGTTCGTTTCAAACGTAGGTAATTCAGCATCCCAATGCTCTGGTAGTTTTCCTGCTATAGCTTGTCCTAATTCATTTGCCTCTTCAGGATATTTATTTTTATATTCATTAAATAAATGATTCCAGTTTTCTTCGAGTTTTTCACCTTTATCGATAGTTTTTTGCTTAAAATCATTATAAACAGCTTGTGGAACCTCAAATGGCTCATGTTCCCAACCGTAATAGGATTTTGTTAAATTAACTTCTTCTGTCCCAAGCGGAGATCCATGTGATTGAGAAGAACCCGCTTTATTTGGTGAACCATAACCAATAACTGTTTTAACTTCGATTAATGTTGGTTGTTCTTTGTTCTGTTTTGCTAGTCGAATAGCTTGACGAATAGCTTCAAGATCATTTCCATCTTCAACCCGTAAAACTTGCCATCCATACGCCTCAAAACGCTTTGCTGTGTTTTCAGAGAATGCTTGGTTCAATTCGCCGTCTAATGAAATGTCGTTAGAGTCATATAGAGCAATTAGTTTATGCAACTTCAAATGTCCAGCAAGGGAGGCTGCTTCATGAGAAATGCCCTCCATTAAATCACCATCACTGACAAGGGCGTATGTATAATGATCAATAATTGGGAAATCTTCTTTATTATACTTTCCAGATAAATGTGCTTCTGCCATAGCCATACCGACGGACATGGCAATCCCTTGGCCTAATGGACCTGTCGTTGCTTCAACACCGTCTGTATCTAGTACTTCAGGATGTCCCGGTGTATTCGATTGCCATTGACGGAAATGCTTTAAGTCATCTATTGAAACCTGATAGCCGGATAGATGGAGTAGGGAATACAATAATGCTGAACCGTGTCCTGCTGATAGTACAAAACGGTCACGGTTAAACCATGAAGCATGATTAGGATTATGATTCATAAAATCAGTCCAGAGTACATAAGCCATTGGAGCCGCACCCATAGGTAAGCCTGGGTGACCAGAATTCGCTTTTTCGATTGCATCAATTGAAAGCGTACGTATTGCATTAACAGAAAGTTTTTCGATGTCCATTTGATAAGCCCCTTTCAATTACGATATAAGCCTCGCTTCCTTCATATTATAATGAATTCCCACGTACGACAAGTAATAATAAGTTTCTCTTAATGTAGTGTGGAAGATTCCAACAATTTAATGAATCTTTTAATGTTTACGACTACGTTCTTGTAGGTCACGTACTTTTTGAGGCGTAACGTCTTTTCCTTCTGGATCAATGACCGTCATCGACTTTAGTTGGTTTTTAAACGATTGACGAATATTTTGGAGATATTCTTGTCTTAATTCTTGTTGTTCTTTTTTTTCTGCCTCTGTTAATCCCTCTATCTTTTTCTTTCTTGCTAGCTCATTAATGCGGTCTATTTTACTTTTATCTAACATATACTTTCCACCTCGTTTGTTTGTTTACGTCATTATTAATTCCATAATAACTTCTTTTAAAACATACATAATTTTAATGCACTAACTAAAGACTCATTCTAAAGGGATGTAACCGATGACCCCACAGTGGTATGATGTTTAAAGTCTTCTTTTACCTTATAGGTCTTATCCTGTATAGAGTCTTAAAATGATGAAATCCATCTATTACAATGATAAAAAAACAAGAGTATGGAGACTCTTGCTTTTTTATCATACGCATATCTGTTTATCCATTCAAGTCTTATGATATTCTTGATATCGTCGATGTACAGTTGCCTTAGATACATTATAACCTAAGCCTTTTAAAGTATGAGCTATTTCTTCAAATGTTAACTCTTTCTCACGCAACCTGATAACTTCTTCGATTGGAAATACTTTACGATCGCGACCAGGAGCTTTGTTCCGATTAGAAAGGTTTTTTTCAGGGTGGAATCCCTTGGATATGGCCCGCTTCATTCCGCGCTTGATTTTTGCATTGTGAATCTGTCTTTGATATTCCTCGACAATACTAACGATTTTTAGCACCATGGAATCAGCCTCAGATACTTCTAATTTCCCATTATGGATGACTGTATATATGGTTACATTCAATTTATTTAATTGGTGAAGCAAGGCGATTTTTGTATTGCCACGACCTAAACGTGTTTCATCTTGAATGAGAAGGCAATCTGCCTTTTTCTCAGAAAACAATTGTAATATATGTAAAATACCTTCTCGTTCAATATCATATCCACTTGCTTTTTCTGTAATGATATTAATGACATTAAAATCAAATTGGTTAGCTAGTTCGGTTAATTCCTGTTCTTGTCTTTCTAATGATGTTTCTTGTGTTTGTTTGTTTGTACTTACACGACAATAAATAATGGCTTTCATTGAAAATCCCCTTGACGAAAAAGACTTATTCCCTATTTGAATCATGAACGAATAAATCATCATAAATCCATGATAGTAAGATACTTTACTTCCTTCTTTAGCTGAAGCATGTATTTTGTAAATTAAAGCTACATGCATGTATTATATCACAGCAATGCAGTGCATCTATTCATTTGAATCTATCCAAACGGATTTTTAAGCCATGATTAGAGAGAAATACAAAAAGATTAAAGAAATAATGAACATAATAACATAAATTAAATCTGTTCGAAACAACTTTTCAAACATATTTCTCACCCCTTCCGCTACAGAACCTATGTTCTTATAAACATTATAACAGAACAATTGTTCCTGTCAATAGATTTTAGAACGAATGTTTGCTTTTGCAAATATAAAATGATAGACTATTAATAAATCTATATGAGTGAGGTGGATACATAATGACTAAGATGTCAAAGAGACAGGCCGCTATTCTAAGTTTTATTAAAAGCGAAGTGCAAACAAAGGGTTACCCACCTTCTGTACGTGAAATTGCAAAGGCTGTGGGTCTTGCTTCAAGTTCGACGGTCCATGGGCATCTTTCACGGTTAGAGAAAAAAGGCTATATTCGCCGAGATCCAACGAAGCCACGTGCGATTGAAATACTTGACCGAACAGAGGATGACCATGTGCCAAAAGATGATGCACGTTATGCACCGGTTATCGGTAAGGTAACGGCTGGATTACCTATTACAGCAATCGAAAATGTCGAAGAGTTTGTACCGGTCCCAAATTCTGCAGCAAGTCCTGATGATCAGTTATTTATTTTAATCATTGATGGCGATAGTATGATTGAGGCAGGTATTTTAGATGGAGATCATGTCATTGTCAAACAGCAGAACACAGCTGAAAACGGTGAAATTGTCGTTGCCATGACTGAAGAGAATGAAGCAACAGTAAAACGTTTTTATAAAGAAAAAGACCATATTCGTCTACAACCTGAGAATTCCTCCATGGACCCACTTATTTTTAATAATGTATCCATTTTGGGAAAAGTAATCGGGTTATATCGACACATTCAATAAGAAAAACCGCCCTAATTAATCACAGGGCGGTTTTTTATTTTGTTTTATATGACATTAACATATCCTTTTTCGAGCATATGTTTAACAGCATCGATAATAGCAATTTTAACATGGTGATAAGTGAGTCCACCTTGAACATAGGCGGTGTAAGGCGGACGGACTGGTCCATCAGCAGATAATTCAATACTGGATCCTTGAATAAATGTTCCAGCAGCCATGATAACTTCATCATCATAGCCAGGCATTTCACTCGGTACAGGTAACACATATGCATCAACTGGTGAGTTCTTTTGAATCATTTGACAGAAAGTAATCATTTGTTCACTCGTATCAAATGTGACCGATTGAATTAAATCGGTTCGTTTCGCTTGATAGTTTGGGGTTGTTTCAAAGCCCATAAGTTCTAAAAACCGTGATGTGAAAACAGCTCCTTTTAATGCTTCTCCAACAACATGTGGGGCTAGAAAGAATCCTTGGAACATTTCTTGTAACATATTAAATGTCGCTCCCATATCCCCACCTAAACCTGGGGCTGTCAATTGATTAGCACATTGTGCGACCCACTTTTCTTTCCCCACAATATAGCCACCAGAGCGAACAATTCCCCCACCTGGGTTTTTAATTAATGATCCGGCCATTAAGTCTACGCCAAAATGGGTTGGTTCAAGTGTTTCCGCAAATTCACCATAACAATTATCAACAAAGACGATTAGTTCGGGATTAATATCCTTAACAAATGCAGTCATTTCCTCAATTTCTTTTACTAAAAATGAAGGGCGATTATCATAACCTTTAGAGCGTTGGATACCGATGACACGTGTGCCATCATGAATCGCATTCTTAATCCCAGAAAAATCAATCGTACCATCGGCTTTTAAGGGTACTTCATTGTAATGAATACCAAACTCCTTTAATGAACCTGAAAAATGTTCTGTTGATTTCCCTATGACACCTTCTAAAGTATCATACGGCTTCCCAGTAATATATAATAATTCATCTCCTGGACGTAACACACCAAAAAGTGCCGTTGATATCGCATGGGTCCCGGACACGAAATGCGGCCGTACAATAGCGCTTTCCGCACCGAATACATCAGCATAAACTTGATCAAGCACTTCACGTCCCATATCATTGTATCCATAACCACTCGTCGATTGAAAATGATTATCACTCACCCGATTATTGCGGAATGCCTCTAATACACGTCTTTGATTATGTTCAACGATTTCGTTGATTTCGTTATGTTTTTCTTGGATATCTTTTTCTGCTTGTTTAACAACGTCTTCTATCATTCTTCAATATCTCCTTTAAGTCTATTTAGTGGGGAATTTTCACGCATATAGCCAGAAATAACATATTGATTGTTTTGTTCATTAAAATATTTTTCCTCTATAATCGTTTCATTTAAAAGCTGAAACAATATTGAGCCTCGGTCGGGTTCTAATCTTATTGTAAAAGGTTCCCAGATTTGTTTCAAGACAGTTTCTATTTTTAATAATAGGCGTTCAAAATCATCCGATTCATAAGCACTAATAATAATCGCAGGCTGTGCCATAGGAATTAGATCTTCTTTGAATTTATCTTTTTTATTATAAACGGTTAACATTGGAATATGTTCAGCACCTAATTGTTTTATATGATGATTAACTGTGTCTTGATGTTGTTCCATATTCGGATGTGATCCATCGATAACATGTAAAATAAAATCAGCTTCTGTCACTTCCTCTAATGTGGACTGAAATGCAGCAATTAAGGTTGTTGGCAAATCTTGAATAAAACCGACCGTGTCTGTGACTAGTGCGTGTAACCCTGATGGTAATGTGATCTGGCGAGTAAGAGGATCTAAAGTCGCAAACAGTTTATCTTCTTCTAAAGAAGCACTATTAGTTAATTGATTAAACAGTGTTGACTTGCCCGCATTCGTGTAACCTACAATTGCTATTTGAAAAACATCATTTCTCTTTCTTCGATGACGATAGAGATCACGTTGTTTATCGGCAAGTTTTAAACGCTTCTTAATATCATGAATCCGTTGGCGAATATAACGTTGATCCGTTTCTAATTTTGTTTCACCAGGGCCTCTTGTTCCAATTCCACCACCAAGTCGAGAGAGTTCAATCCCTCTTCCGCGCAAACGTGGTAAATTATACTCGAGCTGCGCTAACTCTACTTGTAATTTACCTTCTTTCGTTTTCGCACGACTAGCAAAAATATCAAGAATCAACTGACTGCGATCGATTACACGGATATTAAAATGCCCTTCTAAGTTCCGTAGTTGTCCGGGGGATAGTTCATCATTCGAAATGACAAGATCTATCTCATGTGCTTCGATTTCCCTCTTGATTTCTTGAATTTTCCCCGTGCCAATATAATAGGCTGGATGAATATGTGTTCTGTTTTGTGTCATTATTTGCTTTACGACACCGCCAGCCGTATCAGTAAGGGAAACTAACTCTTCAAGAGATGAATTAAATTGCTCTGTTTCATGTTCTTGTTGTTTGACTGCTATAATAATTACTTTTTCTTTCGCCATATAGTTACCTCTTTCTATAGCCTATAATCAACGTCTTATGTGAAGATATCATAGCAAATATAGCGTAGAACTACAAAGATGAGTAACTCTTTGTTGGAAAAATAATGTCCTCGGATTTAATCGTGACGAGATCATCAAGTGTACAACTCACCTTATAAATCAACCTAAGTGCCTGATTTCGAATTGCATCTTCTATGAGATTACGTACAAATCGACCATTTGAAAAGTTTGATCTTTCATTTTTTAATACATCTGATAAATAGATATGAAGTTTCCATTCAGCTTCTTTTGTTAGTTTATATTCTCTTTCTTCAATCATTTGTTTGGCGATTTCTAACAGTTCCTTGGCTGTATAGTTCGGAAAGTCAAGGATAAAAGGAAATCGTGATTTCAGCCCTGGATTAAGTGATAAAAAGTTATCCATTTCATTTGGATATCCTGCTAGAATGAGTACGAAATCATGCTGATAATCTTCCATTTGTTTTACTAATGTGTCAATCGCTTCTTTACCAAAATCCTTTTCTCCACCACGTGCTAATGCATAAGCTTCATCAATGAACAGTATTCCGCCTAATGCTTGTTGGATTAGCTTTCTTGTTTTTTGAGCGGTTTGCCCGATATATTCACCGACCAAATCCGCTCTTTCCGCTTCAATTAAGTGACCTTTTGATAACAGATTCATCTCTTTAAATAATGTAGCCAGTTTTCGAGCTACAGTTGTTTTACCTGTTCCCGGATTACCTTTAAATAACATATGCAGAACTTGCTTTTGCGATTGAAGACCTGATTCATGACGTCGTTGATTAATAACAATTGTTGCATATATTTCTTGTACCTTTTTCTTTAAATGATTCATTCCGATAATAGAATTGAAGGCCGTTTCAATTTTAGAAAATGGATTCTTCCCATTATAGCGATGATTATTTGTTGTTAATCCTCTATTGTTATTAGGTTCTAATACTATATTGATTTGACCAATTTTATTATTTGTTAATCTTGCAGTCACATCATCACCCCTAGTTACCACATTATACGTTGGATAGGTAAAATGGTGACAATCGCCCAATTATTGTAAAAAATAAAAAGTGAACACGGATTGTGTTCACTTAAACATTATTCGATGGAAATATTTTTAATTGGAGCAAATGTTGATATTGCATGTTTGAAAATAAGTTGTTGTTTACCCTCGGTTTCTAGTAGAATAGTGAAATTATCAAAGGCTTTGATGACGCCTCTTAATTGAAAGCCATTTGTTAAAAACACAGTTACTAATACATGTTCCTTTCTTAACGTATTTAAGTAGTGATCTTGGATATTCCCAGTCTGTGCCATATTATTTTTCCTCCTCTTTTCTCTCTATATATTTAATTCTACTAATCTTTTAATAATCCTGCTAAATCTTGCAAAATGATTTGAAATTGTTTATTGATTGTTTCTGGCCTAATGCCGTACCAATCAACTTTCATTTTATTCTTAAACCACGTAAACTGCCTTTTAGCATAGCGCCTTGAGTTTCGTTTTAAAAGCTCTATTGCACGTGTATAATAATACTCTTCTTTAAAATACGGAATGAATTCTTTATAACCGATTGCTCGCATCGCTTGTGTATTTTCATAACCTTTTTTATAAAGTGTATGAACTTCTTCTAGTAAACCTTCCTCTAACATCCTATCGACACGCTGATTGATACGTTCATACAAAAGTGGACGATCCATTTCCAAGCCAATTATGATTGGGTCATAAGGTGATTTCTGACTCTCTTCATCTCGTAATAATTCACTCATCGTTTTACCTGTTTGTCTATAGATTTCTAGCGCTCGAATGACGCGGCGATGGTTATTCGGATGAATTTTCTTAGCTTGTTCTGGATCGATTCGTTTCAATTGTTCATAGACTGGGGCAATACCCTCTAACTTAATTCGCTCTTCTAATTTTGTTGTATAGGCTTCATCTCTTTTATGATTCGTAAATTGATAATCATAAAGTATGGCTTGGATATATAAGCCACTCCCACCGACCAAGATGGGTAACTTTGACTTGGAATCGATGTGAGCGATATATGATTGAACATGTTCTTTAAAATCTGCGACCGAAAATGCTTCATCAGGGTCTTTTATATCTAGCATATAATGTGGGATGCCCGCCATTTCTTCTCTTGATATTTTGGCTGTTCCAATATCCATCCCGCGATAAACTTGCATCGAATCACCACTGATGATTTCTCCGTTAAATTTCTTAGCTATTTCTATACTTAGTTTTGTTTTACCTACAGCTGTAGGGCCGACAATAACGACGACTTTTGGTTTCATCTTTATTCCCCTAATTTTGATAAATCCTCATAATTGATGTAAATAAGCTTGTAACATCCATTGCATTTTTTCATAATAACGTTGGAAACCGATTAACGTATCAATGGTCACTTCGTCCTGACCATCATTTGCTAATGGTAAACCGAGATCACGAATTTCACTTATCAATTGATTCAAGTCTGATAGTAATTGCGTCATCATCTCTTCTTCCGTATTATCAGCTGACGCTTCAACGAGCGATGCTACTTTTAGATATGACGCCATCGTTGCCAATGGTTTTCCGCGAATCATTAATAAACGTTCGGCTGTTTCATCGAGCTGTTTAGCAAACTCATCATACATTTCTTCAAATAAATCATGTAATTGGAAAAAGTGACTTCCTTGTATGTACCAATGGTAACGATGTAATTTAACATACATGACAAATTGATTAGAAAGTAATTGATTGAGATAGTTAACTAATTTTTGATTATCCATGAATGAATCGCCTCCTACTATATGACCATAGTTTGAACCGATTCATTCTTAATTATACCTTATTGAATACGTTTAAACATTTTCTCAATTTCATACGTTGTATAGTGGACGATAATCGGACGACCATGTGGACATGTAAATGGATCTGTTGTACGCCTCAAATCTTCTAATAGTTGAAACATATCATCTCGATTTAAGTAATGATTTGCTTTGATTGAACGTTTACAAGACATAAGCGCAGCCATGTCTTGACGCAGGGCAGTTATATCAACTTGTCCTTCTTCAATTATTTGCTCCACCATTTCACGGATAACCTGTTCCTCGTAACCTTCTGGAAACCAATTCGGATAGGAACGAATAACAAAGGTTTGATCACCAAACGGTTCAAAAAACAGACCTACATCTGCTAATTTATCTTTAAATTTGTTAATGAATAGGGTCTCCTGCTTCGAAAACTCAAATGTTAATGGCAATAAGAGTTCTTGAACAACATGGTCAGGATCGCTTAATTTATCTTTGTAAAATTCATATTTGATTCGTTCCTGAGCTGCATGCTGATCAATCATATAAAGCCCTGTATCATTTTGCGCCAAAATATACGTTCCATGTAATTGTCCAATTGGATACATCGTTGGCACCCGCGGATTTTCTTTTTCACTTTCTGTTTTATTTTCTTGTTCATTTGTATATACGGGTGATTCGACTTTTGGTTTCATCGAGATATCGTTTATGAGTTGATTTACTTTTTCTTCCTGCGCTCGTTCTTCCCGTTCTATGTCATTCAGTCCAACAGTAGGGAGATCAGGCTCATGGATAACGGGGATGCTTTTTCTTCTTTCAACCGGGAATTCCATTTTATATTGGACTGATTCATTTTTAACGACTGGTTTTGATTGGATTGTTGGTATTAATGTCGTTGTACGGAATTGCTCTTTAATGGCTTTTTCAATAGCAGTCATTAAATCTTTCTCTTTACTAAATCTTGCCTCTAATTTTGCAGGATGGACATTAAAGTCAACGAGATATGGATCCATCTCAATGTTAATCACAGTAATAGGAAAGCGTCCAATCATAAGTAATGTATCATACGCCCGAATAATCGCTTTTGTCAATAAATGATTCCTAATATATCGTCCATTTACGATGACTGTTATAAAGTTTCTATTTGAACGTGTTACTTCTGGTTTACCAATATAGCCATGTATATTATAATCAAGCGTTTCTTGCTTAATGGGCAACATATTCTTAGCTACATTCATTCCGTACACATCTCGTATCACTTGTAATAAGTCCCCAGAACCTGATGTTTGAAATAATCGCTTTCCATTATGTGTGACATCAAATCGAATATCTGGATGTGAAAACGCAAGTCGATTCATCACATCTGTTATATGCCCTAATTCTGTATGGAGTGTTTTTAGATATTTTAACCGGGCAGGCGTATTAAAAAATAAGTCCTTTACAGTTATTTCTGTGCCTTTTCTAGCATCACTAATTTTTCTTTCTTTAATTGTGCCACCTTCGAGACCAAGAAATGTACTTGCTTGTTCACCAGTCGATGTCTTAAGCGATAAGCGACTGACAGACGCAATACTTGCTAAGGCTTCCCCGCGAAATCCGAGGGTGTTCACACGAAATAAATCATTTTCGTCTTTTATTTTACTCGTTGCATGACGAAGGAAGGCTGTTTCACAATCTGCTTGAGAGATACCATCACCATTATCTGTTACTTTTATCTCTTGGATACCTGCTTCTTTTAAGTCGACTTTAATCCATGTACTATGAGCATCAATACTATTTTCTACTAATTCTTTCACAACTGATGCAGGTCGTTCAACAACTTCACCTGCAGCAATCATATTAGCTAACGATTCTGGCATTTGAATAATTGTCATCGGTACACCTCCTATTACAGATGTTAATGTGTTACTTTTCAATGCAGGCTGGACACTTTCCGTTTCAAGTAACTTAGTTTTGGCAAATTCATGAATGAGTAAAGACCTTAAATAATATGTCAAATGTCTAGGACGTTCCGAGATGTTCCTAGATAAATGCGAAGCTATTACTTAAGATTTTTTTGTAAACGATAGAGCACATTTAATGCATCAATCGGTGTCATATCGAGTAGTTCTAAACCTTTTAATTCGTTAATGACCTTCAATTCCTTTTTATCTAGCTTCGGCTTTTCTTCAACTGTTGTTTCATTGAAAAATGATAACTGCCCGTTCTCATTATCTTCCTTTACAGGTTGTGCTTCTAACTCTGTTAATAAACGTGTCGCACGTTCTATTAATGGATCTGGTAATTCGGCGAGTTTAGCAACATGGATACCATAGCTTTTATCAGCAGCCCCTTCTTTGACTTGGTGTAAAAAAACAACCTTGCCATCATATTCTTCAGCACGAACATGGATATTTTTAAGTTTGTTCAATGATTTTTCTAATGTGGTTAATTCATGATAATGTGTTGAGAACAATGTTTTTGCATGAACATGATCATGAATATGTTCAATTATCGCTTGTGCTAAAGCCATACCATCATACGTACTTGTTCCACGCCCTATTTCATCCAATAAAATTAAACTCTTGTCCGTCGCATGTTTTAATGCATGATTTGCTTCTAACATCTCTACCATAAATGTGCTTTGCCCTGAAACGAGATCATCTGCAGCACCAATTCGAGTAAAGATTTGATCGAATACTTTTAGTTTTGCCCTGTCTGCTGGTACAAAGCAACCTAATTGTCCCATAATGATGATTAAAGCCAATTGCCGCATATACGTACTTTTACCTGACATATTCGGTCCTGTGATGAGTAATATATCAGTCTCTTTATCTAACATGATATCATTCGGCACATATGAACCATCCTGCATCACTTCTTCGACAACTGGATGTCGCCCATTCTTTATAATTAATTGATTTTCGTCAAATTCCGGTCGCACATAGTTATTCGTTTCACTAACCGTTGCAAACGATTGTAAAACATCCATTTGGCTTATTGTTTCTGCTAAAGCTTGTAGTTCTGGAATATGTTCTTTAATTCTTTCACGGATTTCGATAAATAAATCGTATTCTAAATCAATACTTTTTTCTTCAGCTTCTAATATGAGTTGTTCTTTCTCTTTTAACTCAGGTGTAATGAATCGTTCAGCATTTGTTAACGTTTGTTTTCTCTCATATCTGCCTTCAGGTAATAGATGTAGATTAGGCTTTGTCACTTCAATATAATAGCCGAAGACACGATTATAGCCTATTTTTAAGGAACGGATTTTCGTTATTTCCTTTTCTTCCTTTTCTAATTCAGCAATCCATTTCTTTCCATTACGCGATGCATCACGATAACGATCAAGCTTTTCATTATATCCGTCTTTTATCAATGAACCTTCTTTAATTGAAACGGGTGGATCATCTTTAATACTCATTTCCAATAAATCAACTAAATGATTGGGATAAATAAGTTGCTCCTTAAGCCGAAGAATTTCTTCCTCTTTAAACTGAGAAAGTGTTTCTTTCAATTTTGGAATTTGTTTTAATGATTGCTTCATTTGAATTAAGTCGCGTCCATTAACATTCCCATATGCGATACGACCTGCTAACCGCTCTAAATCATAAACAGAACGTAAATCTTCCCTTAGTTGATCGCGTTCTATAAATCCTTCCAAAAAACCCTCGACAATATTTAAACGTGTTTCAATTTGTTGTTTATCGAGTAACGGACGTTCAATCCATTTTTTTAGTAATCTAGATCCCATTGCTGTAACGGTTTGATCAAGTATCCATAATAAACTACCACGTTTTCCTTTTCGCATAATCGTTTCGGTTAATTCAAGATTACGCTTCGAATACATATCAAGTGATAAAAAATGGTTAAGTTCAATCATTTTCGCCTGTTGCAAATGCTCTAGTGAGCGTTTCTGTGTATGTTGAATATAATTTAATAAACGACTAAACCCTTGCATTAACCGTTCGTCATTTAAATTTTCACTTAAATAGCGGTATTCTGCACTAAAATCAACTTGATCTTCATAAGATAGCGTGACTTGTAAACGGTTGGCGAGTTGCTTTTGATATGTTTCTGGTAAAGTAGAGGCAATGACGACTTCTTTAATCGGTTGATTATACAGTTCATGAATAACTTGATCCCAACCATTTGTTATTAAAGCAAGAAGGTTTTCCCCAGTAGATAAATCATTATAGGCAATAACAAATGAACCATCATTAAAATGGGATAGACTAGCAATATAATTATTATCACGTTCATCTAGCATACTACTTTCCATCACAGTTCCTGGTGTAACAATCTGGATGACTTCACGTTTTACAATTCCTTTTGCCTTTTTTGGGTCTTCTACTTGTTCACATATTGCCACTTTATATCCTTTATCAATCAATATTTTTATGTAATTTTCTGCTGAGTGATAAGGTACACCACACATTGGTATGGCCTCTTTTTGACCTGAATCACGTTTTGTTAAAGTAATTTCTAACTCTTGGGCTGCTTTTATAGCGTCATCAAAAAATAGCTCATAAAAATCACCAAGGCGGAAAAATAAAAAAGCATCTTTATGCTCTGCTTTTATTTGTAAGTATTGTTTTATCATCGGTGTATGATTTGTCATATTTGATCCTCCAAAGCAGTCATCTTTATTATGTCATTATATCATAAAATGAAAGAGAGATAGAATGTGCATAGATTTATTAAGAACAAAAAAACAAACTTACAGGATTTTTTCCCCGTAAGTTTTAGTTATGTCATTATTCATTTTTCTTTAAAAAATCTGGATTAACGTCCTCTAACTCTTCATCAATCACTTCAAAATCCCATTGATCCTCTTCATCTACAAACTTATAGCCTTCTGGATCAACTTTGACATAAATTTTTGTTTCACCAATCACTTGGACGATGAATTCACGTTCTGTATCAACTTTAATTTCATCACCCTTTTCAGTTATTTCACATTCTAAACAGTTTGGCTGCTGTGTTGCTCGACAAACTACATCAAAATCATCGCTAATCGAGTGATCATCTTTAATGGATAAAGGTATGATATCACGATAATTTACACGGTCGGTTACTACTTCAGTTTTTGTGTTATTTTGATAGGAATACCATATGTTAATGTCATAATGACCACTGACCTCTACGGAATTTTTCTTTTTTTTCTTTGAGTGGTAACGATGATTTATAATCCAGCATCCTAAAATACTCGATGGTTTATGTGGTGGTTTAACAGTATGTGTTTCATTGGTGAATTTCTTGCCCTTGCCACATACAGCTTTTGTGATGATTTCCCGATACTCCTTATTTAAAAAGCTCATAATTTTGTTTACCTCCTCTTTTTTCATTGTCATTTTATGCAAGGCGAATACCTAAGGTGCATAGCTTTTAATGATAGTTCAAAATATAAATTTTCTTTAACAAAAAAAGACTAGCGATATCATATCACTAGTCTTTTTCATTAATGACCACATCCACATGATGATGTGTCTTTATTCTTAACCTTTGAACCGGTTTCACCTGCTAAAACATCGCCACCAGTTGATTCAATCACTTCTTTTGTTACAGAACGGGCAATCGTTCCAGAAATGAGTTGCAAGATATCATTGACAATTACTTGAATCTCTTTAAACTCTTCTACAATTGGCATAGCATCTAATTCATTTTCTAGACGTTCTAACTGTTCTTCAACTCTTTTTAATGCTTCTTCTTTACCATAAGCTTGTAAATTAACGGCTTGCTTTTGTAAAGCTTTTATTTTAGTCATAAGTGATTGAACTTTTTCATTCTCATTAATTTTTGCTTCTACTGCTTTAAAACGTTCAATTTCTTCTGTGTTAGCAATCATGGACGCTAACTTTTTCGCTTCATCAAGTACTTGTTTACGGGTATATTGTGACATTTAATTCACCTCTAATGATTTTTCTTCGACCATAACACCGTCTAATGACCATGTCTTAGCTTCAGTTATTTTAACTGGAACAATTTGTCCAATGACTTCTTTAGGGCCTTTAAAGTTTACTAGTTTACTTTTTTCTGTATAACCTGCCAAAATATCCGGATCTTTCTTACTCTCACCTTCTACAAGAACATTGACAATTTGCCCTTGATACTTTTTCATAGCCTCTCGGGATTGTTGATTAACGAGATGGTTTAGGCGATATAGGCGATCTTTCTTTTCTTCTTCTGTTACATCGTCTTTTTTCCGTGCAGCTGGTGTTCCTTCTCGTGGTGAATAAATAAACGTATAAGCTGATTCAAAGCCCACTTCTTCAACTAATGATAGTGTTTCTTGAAACTGCTCTTCTGTTTCATTAGGGAACCCGACAATGATATCTGTGGTAAGTGTTACATTTGGAATCGCCGCTTTAATTTTGCGAACGAGTTCCAAAAAGTCTTCACGTGTATATTTTCGATTCATTTTTCTAAGCACTTCACTGCTCCCTGATTGAACGGGCAGGTGGATATGATCAAGTAAATTACCACCCTTAGCTAGCACTTCAATCAAATGATCATCAAAGTCGCGAGGATGTGATGTCGTAAATCGAACCCGTGGAATATCTATTTTCCTAACGTCATCCATTAAATCGCCAAAACGATAGTCAATATCATCGAAGTCTTTCCCATACGCATTAACATTCTGACCAAGTAACGTTATTTCTTGGTATCCTTCAGCTGCTAGTTGCCGCACCTCTTGGATAATATCTTCTGGTCGACGACTCCGTTCTTTTCCACGTGTCATCGGAACAATACAGTACGTACAGAATTTATCACAACCATACATAATATTAACCCATGCTTTTATCTTACCATGACGCACTTTAGGAAGGTTTTCAATAATATCTCCTTCTTTTGACCACACTTCCACAACTTGGGCTTTGCCAAACATGGCTTCTTTTAACAAGTGAGGTAAACGATGGATATTATGTGTACCAAAGATTAAATCAATATGCTGATGCTTTTTCATAATACGATTAACAACTGTCTCTTGTTGGGACATACATCCACATACACCAAGGATCAAATCGGGTTTTTCTGTTTTTAAAGGTTTTAAATGGCCAATTTCACCAAATACTTTGTTCTCAGCATTTTCCCTTATGGCACATGTATTTAGTAATATTAAATCAGCTTCTTCTGTCACAGAAGTAGCCTCATATCCCATTTCTGTTAAAATACCTGCCATAACCTCTGTATCATGTTCATTCATTTGACAACCATAAGTGCGAATTAAGAATTTTTTTCCACTACCGATATGTCGCATATCCTCAGGAATGTCAAAATCATAATGAACTTCGACTTTTTCACGGCCCCTTTTTCGTGCTTTATTAATATTCGGTGGTTTATATGTTGTTTCGAAGTATTTTGCAAAGTCTGCAGTTGTTTTTTCATGAAGTGGCTTCTCTTTATCGGATTTTTGGTCCGTTGCCACGTCAACTTGTTTAATTTGTGCCTGTTCTTTGCGCTGTTGTTCGTTCATTCTCATGCTCCTTTCTATATAAACAAGTTCATATAAATAATTGGTTTCCATTACATTAGTATAAATGGTAATCAATAAATAAACAACAGATGTTCATATAGGTAAAATAAAAAGACAATGCCATGGCATTGTCTTTACATTCATTCTATTTATCTCTTTATCTTGGTTCTACAATTAATTTAATCGCCGTACGCTCTTCGTTGTCAATCATAATATCAGTAAAAGCAGGAATACAAATTAAATCAACTCCACTTGGGGCAACGAAACCTCTCGCAATGGCCACTGCTTTTACGGATTGGTTTAAAGCTCCCGCACCGATTGCTTGTATCTCTGCTGAACCACGTTCCCGTAGTACATTTGCAAGTGCTCCCGCTACTGAATTTGGATTTGATTTAGCTGAAACTTTTAATATTTCCATTCCTAGTTCCTCCTCATTAGCTAATATCTTTCTTATCCTAGTCTATTCCTATAAATGATTCCTTATTACCTTATTATGAATGAAGTAGTCAAAAAATTCAAATACTCAGTCTAAAAATGGACGATCAGGATTGATAGCGATGCGTTGAATGTCAGTCGCAAAGCCTGTTTCATCATCAAGTGTTAAAACAACAGCACTTAATTGTCTTCGTCCTTTTTCATCAATATTAAAACGCATTGGCAAATTAGTAAGAAAGCGTTTTAATATGATGTCTTTTTGCACCCCTAATATGCCATCATATGGCCCTGTCATGCCAACATCTGTAATATATGCAGTACCATTTGAAAGAATTCGCTCATCGGCTGTTTGAACATGTGTATGTGTTCCAACGACAGCGCTTACCTTACCATCTAAGTACCAGCCAAGCGCTTGTTTTTCACTCGTTGTTTCAGCATGAAAATCAACAAATATAAAAGGAGTACGCTTTCTAGCTTCGGTAATTAATAGTTCTGCAGTCTTAAACGGATCATCAATAGCAGGCAAGAACGTTCTCCCCTGTAAATTTATCACAGCTACCTCGGTACGATTAATATTAACATATACAATCCCTTTTCCCGGATTATTCTCGGGAAAATTGGCTGGTCTAATCATATATTTTGCATCATCAATGAAGTCAAACACTTCTTTCTTATCCCATGTATGATTCCCCATCGTGATAACTTGAGCGCCCCATTCTAAGAGCTGTTTATAGATTTTTTCCGTAATGCCTTTTCCACTTGCTGCATTTTCACCATTTACGATTGTTAAATGAGGACGAAATTTCCTTTTTAATTTCGGTAAATATTCTTGGACCATTTTTCTCCCTGGAGAACCAACAACATCCCCTATGAATAGTATGTTCATTTCTATCATCCTAAATAAATATAGTAAATATAGTTTTTCATAACTTAGATGGAATGTCAAAAAAGGAATGAAAAAAGCGGAGAATTTTCTCCGCTTTTAATCCCTTTATTTTGCATATTCTATTGCTCGTGTCTCACGAATAACCGTTATTTTAATATGACCTGGATAATTCAACTCTTTTTCAATCCGCTTACGAATGTCTCGTGCGATATGGACAGAGGCATCATCATCAATTTCATCAGGTTTAACAATAATACGAATCTCTCTACCTGCTTGGATCGCATATGATTTTTCTACTCCTGCGAATGATTCAGAAATGGCTTCTAGTTTTTCCAATCGTTTAATATAGTTTTCTAACGATTCGCTACGAGCACCAGGTCTTGCTGCAGATAAAGCATCTGCTGCAGCTACTAGAACTGAGATAATCGATGTTTGCTCTTCATCGCCGTGATGTGAGGCAATTGCATTAATGACAATCTCATGCTCTTTATATTTGATAGCTAATTCTTTACCAATTTGAACATGACTACCTTCAACCTCATGGTCAATTGCTTTACCAATATCATGAAGGAGACCCGCTCTTCTAGCGAGTGTTTCATCTTCTCCCAATTCAGCTGCTAAAAGCCCAGATAAATAGGCTACTTCAATTGAATGTTTTAAAACGTTTTGACCATAGCTTGTACGATATTTCAAACGACCGAGAATTTTAATTAGATCTGGATGCAACCCATGTACACCGACCTCAAAGGTTGCCTCTTCTCCAACTTCACGAATATACTCATCGACTTCACGACGAGCCTTGTCCACCATTTCTTCAATTCTTGCAGGATGAATCCTACCATCCTGAACAAGATTATCCAATGCTAGACGAGCAATTTCTCTTCGAATTGGATCAAAACCGGATAAAATAACCGCTTCAGGTGTATCATCAATGATGAGATCAATACCTGTAAGTGTTTCTAATGTACGAATATTACGGCCCTCTCGTCCGATAATACGGCCTTTCATTTCGTCATTAGGTAAGTTAACAACAGATACCGTTGTTTCGGCAACATGATCAGCTGCACAGCGTTGTAATGCCGTAGATAAAACTTCTTTTGCCTTTTTATCAGCTTCTTCACGTGCGCGGTTTTCGGTTTCTTTAATCATCACGGCTGATTCATGGCGTAATTCTTTTTCTATCCGTTTTAGAATGATTTGTTTTGCTTCTTCAGTCGTATATCCAGAAATTTGCTCAAGCTTAGTCTCTTGTGCTTCAATTAGAGCTTCCACTTTGCTTTCCATTTCTTCAATTTGTTGTTGTTTTACTGTTAGTGAAGTGTCTTTCTCCTCTAACATCAGCTCACGCTTATTTAGCGTCTCGCTTCTTTTATCTAGATTTTCCTCCTTTTGCATGAGGCGGTTATCCTGCTTCTGCAGTTCCGCACGACGTACTTGTAACTCTTTTTCTGTTTCTTGGCGTAATTGATAAATTTCATCTTTTGCCTCTAAAAGAGCTTCCTTCTTAGCCGCCTTTGCATTACGATCTGCTTCTTCAAGTATCTGTTTGGCCAGTGTTTCAGCACTGGAAATTTTAGCTTCAGCAATTTTTTTACGAATTAGATAACCAACAACAATACCGACGATCAGGAACAAGGCAAGCAAAATGGAGATGATTAAGGGATGTTCCACGGTTCTCACCTCCTATTGCTATAAAATTGTTAATTTCATATTGTCGGCATGTACCATATTCAAATAAATAATAATACAGCGTGTATAATTTGAAATATATAATTATACATCTTCAATTTTAATTGTCAATTGAATGATTGTCAAGAAATCTTCACAAGTATTGCTTTTCTACACTATTTTCGTGATGATATTCACTGAGAACATAAAAAAAGGCTCCTTCAAGCCATTACTAATGACTGTAGGAGTCCCTTGTGAAAAATAACATATATTTTAAGAAAGCATCTTATACATCGAGAGTAGCTTGATTCGCTTCTTCTGTTGCTTCATCTGACTCAACATCTTCATCTAACTGATAATGCTTACGAATCTCTTGGTGAATTTCATCTAGCATTTCAGGATTTTCCTTTAAAAATTGTTTCGCATTTTCGCGCCCTTGACCAAGTCGTTCGCCTTCATAAGAATACCATGCACCACTTTTTTGAACAATATCTAAATCAGAACCTATATCAAGTAGTTCGCCTTCTTTAGAAATCCCTTCTCCGTACATAATATCTACTTCCGCTTGCTTAAATGGAGGGGCAACCTTATTTTTAACAACTTTAATGCGCGCGCGATTTCCAACCATATCTGTTCCTTGTTTTAATGTTTCTGCACGACGTACCTCTAGTCGAACAGATGAATAGAACTTGAGGGCGCGACCACCTGGTGTTGTCTCTGGATTCCCAAACATAACACCCACTTTTTCTCGGATCTGGTTGATAAAGACGGCAATTGTCTTTGATTTATTTATCGCTCCTGATAATTTCCTTAGAGCTTGCGACATTAGTCGTGCCTGTAAACCGACGTGCGAGTCACCCATTTCCCCTTCGATTTCTGCTTTAGGAACGAGTGCAGCAACAGAGTCAATGACAATAATATCAATCGCACCACTACGAACCAGTGCTTCAGCAATTTCTAATGCTTGTTCCCCTGTATCTGGTTGTGATAAAAGGAGCTCTTCAATATTCACGCCTAAGGCTTTAGCATAATTAGGATCTAATGCATGTTCTGCATCAATAAATGCGGCTTGGCCCCCAAGTTTCTGTGCTTCTGCTATTGCATGGAGCGCGACTGTTGTTTTACCTGATGATTCTGGACCATAAATTTCAACAACTCGGCCACGTGGATAACCACCGATGCCTAATGCAATATCTAATGCCAATGACCCACTAGGAATTGTTTCAATCTTCTGGTGGGCGTCTTCACCTAATTTCATGATGGAACCTTTACCAAATTGCTTCTCTATGTCACGTAATGCTTTATCCAAAGCTTGCTTTCTATCACTCATGGCATAGCCTCCTTTATAAACTATCTCTATCATACATCTTTTTTTTCATTTTGCCAAGAAAAAACCGAATGAATGTTCTTGTGTTTTGCAGAGTAAAAATATATGAAAATGTAAATTTTGTATTAATTAATTCATAAATATTCAATTGTCTATTCTTTTGACCTTAAGAAATTGAAAAGCATGTCATATCCTTTATGTACTGACTTTCTTCGGATCGCATCACGATCTCCCGTGAATAAATGCTCTTCGACAATTAATTCCCCTTGCTGATTAGCAACCGCAATGAACACTGTACCAGCTGGCTTACCTTCTAATGCTTTCGGACCAGCAACCCCAGTAAAACTAATTCCAATATCTGTTTTTAAAAGACGTAAAACAGATTGAGCCAACTCACTTGCACAAGCACTACTCACAGTACCTTCATGATGAAGAGTTTCTATTGAAACACCTAGAAGATCCCGTTTCACTTCTGCATCATAACAAACAATGCCGCCTTTACAGACCTGTGACGCCCCAGGAACAGAAATAAGAGATTCTGTAAACTTTCCACCCGTCAGACTTTCCGCGGCGGCAATTGTTTTTCCGTGTTGATTTAATAAAAACAATGCCTTTTTTTCAATCGTTTCATCGTCAAAGCCGACATAATGATCACCGACACGTTCTAAAATATGTGCTTTACATTGCTCTAAAAGGGTATTCGCTTCATCGTTAGAAGATGCTTTTGCTGTTAAACGAATGATTAAACCATTTTGCTGGGCTAATGGTGCAATCGTTGGATTGGATTGGCCTCGTATGAGGTCATACAATTCATGTTCTAGTTTTGCTTCACCAATACCAATAAAACGCAAAATCATTGATTTAATTAGTTGTTCTTGACCTGTTAGTTTGCCTAAGTACGGAATAACATCATCTGAAAACATACGCATCATCTCGCCAGGAACACCTGGTAAGAATACCCATGTTTTTTCTTTAAATTGAACGATCATACCTGGTGCCATACCAGCTTCATTAATTAATACATTCGCCCCTCGAAACACACGCGCTTGTTTTATATTGTTAGAAGTCATCTCTGAATCATGTTTATTAAAATATGCTTTAATTTTGTTTAAAGAAGGTGCATGTATAACAAGGTCTAAACCACTAATACTCTGAAATGCTTCACGTGTCAAATCATCTTCTGTAGGACCAAGGCCACCAGTCACAATAATAATATCAGACCGATCCTGTGCCTCAGAAAATGTTTTGCTTACCCGTCGTAAGTTGTCACCTACCACTTGGTGAAAATGAATATTGATACCATTTTTCGCTAATTGTTTAGAAATCCATTGTGCATTTGTATTAGCAATTTGCCCCAGTAAAAGTTCGGTACCTACCGCAATAATTTCGGCTTGATAGTCTTTCATTATTTGGATTCCTCCATAACATGCCAGTTCTTAATGAAATAATCGAGGCCAGATAAAACTGTAAAAAACAGCGCAATATATAGCATGATGGTTGCAAATGGAAAATTAATAAATGAGAATGGGAAATTATGTAATAACAATAAAGTAATCGCTAATAATTGTGAAGCTGTTTTAATTTTCCCAAGATTACTTGCCGCTAGGACAATACCTTCACCAGCTGCAACTAGTCTTAACCCTGTAACAGCAAACTCTCGACTAATAATGAGAATAACTACCCATGCGGGGGCAAGATTAATTTGTACTAATAAAATTAGAGCTGCGGATACAAGTAATTTATCAGCTAGGGGATCAAGGAACTTACCGAGATTTGTTACAAGTTGATATTTCCTTGCATAATAGCCATCAATCCAATCTGTTAAGGAAGCAATCGCAAAAATAATGGCAGCTACAAAATGAGAAACAGGTAATACGTCATGACCGATTTCCCATTCTCCCCATTCAAACGACACACTCATGATAATGATAAATACTGGAATTAACATAATCCGTGATAAAGTAATACGATTTGGAATATTCATTGTTCCATTTCCTCCTGTCATTTAGATATCGCCTTAAAAAAACCCTTCCACATGGGGAAGGGCTTAAATATAGAATTTTAACTTTCTTCTACCATATGAACCCATATTTTTTGTGTCACTGCTTCATTTGGATCAACAGGGTACTCTAACTCCGTACCATTGACAGTGATTGTCAAATCAGGAGCATAACCAACTTGAATATAAACCTTTTCTTCACTTGTGACATCTAATTCTAAAGGTGACGATTCTTTTGTTAAGTTATTATAAAACAAACGTTCACCTGCCGTATTTGAAACTTCAAGCCAAGTTTTTTCTTTAGATTCAAATGTTATTTTTACTTCATCACCAGGATTCACAAGTTCAAATGTCGATTCTGGGCGATTTCCTGAACCTGTTTCGACTAATTTTAATTCTGATTGATGCTCTGTCGTTTCATTATCGTCTTTCGTTTCATCTGTTGTATCTGCATCATCATCAACGGGCTGTTCTTCATCATCTTCATCATCTTTATCATCTGGATTAGATACATAAAATTCATTATCATCCATTTGACCATCTTCATTTTCAATTGACGTTTTATCAGTCTTCTGATTCATAAAATAAAAAACTAATAAAATGATCCCAATAATTAGTAAAACAACGATTAATGTCGGAATAAATGAAAATATTGAGTTCCCTTTACCTTTGTCCTTTTGTGACCGGCTCAGACGTGTGTATTGCACTTGTTCTTCTTCATTTGGCATAGGGACTTGTGATTTGAACTCTTCTAATAGTTCATCTGGGTCAAGTCCTACAACGAGTGCATATTCTTTAATAAACGCCCTAGCATAAAACTTTCCCGGCAGTACATCAAAATTACCTTCTTCTATGGCCATTAAATAGCGTTTTTGGATCTTTGTAATATCTTGCAGACTCTCTAAAGAAATATTCTTTTCCTTTCTCGCTTCTTTTAATCTTTCTCCTATTTCCATGAACAACACCATCCTAATACAGCTACATATATCCATGGTCATGCGGGAATTGATTTAACTCTAAATCTCTATACGTAATTTCTTCCTCCTCATGACTACGCAGCTCTATAATGTAATCAAAGTCTTCCATAGTATATTCCGTAGCTTGGACAAAAATGTCAGGATGCTCAATTACCTTTACTGCTGGAAGTTGCATAATCTCCCGAATCAAACGCCAATGTTTTTCATTGGCTCGGTGTTTCGAGACAATCCCGTCAATAATGTATGTGTTTTCAGGGCTATATTCCCCTTTGACCAATTGATTGCGTACAGTCTGTTTTAATAAGGTGCTCGATACAAATACCCAACGTTTATTGGCACAAACACTAGCAGCGACAACTGATTCCGTTTTACCGACTCGCGGCATCCCACGTATGCCGACCAGTTTATGTTCATTTTTCTTAAATAACTCTGCCATAAAATCAACCAAGATACCTAAGTCGTCTCTAACAAAACGGATAACTTTTCGATCGTCCTGATCACTCTGTATATATCTTCCATGCCGTACTGCTAAACGATCTCTTAGTTTCGGTTTCCTCAATTTAATTAACTGAATCGTATCCATTGTTTCGAGAATCGTTTTTAATCTTTTAATATGAACATCATCTTTTGTTAAAATCAATAATCCTCTGCGGGCATGTTTAACACCGTTAATCATGATAATGTTAATTGAAAGCATACCTAAAAGCGATGAAATTTCTCCTAATAATCCTGGGCGGTTGATTATAATTTCATATTCAAGATACCACTCTGTTTTTTTCATCGTCTTCTCCTTTAGAAGGTGTACTTTACTATTATACTCATGTTAACGAATCAATAAAATAAATGCAATCCTATTCTTTATCATAAATCATTTTTGTCATTGATGAAAGTAAAGACATACAAATTTCATCAAATTGTATCATTTCATACATAAGATGAAAAAGAAGCTGATGACCAGCTTCTTTGTTAATTAAATCATTATCCTTTTTGCACGAGTTTTACCATTGCATTTGCAATCGATTCCTGCTCCTCACGAGAAGCTGCATTCCATAGCTCACGTAACATGGCTTGTTCATCATTCTTAGCATCTACACTGTTAGCTAAATAATCCCCAATTTCATAAGCCATATTTGAGATGGTATCTTGATTCATACCTTCTTGTTGAGCTTGTTGTAAACGATTGGATAGAAATTCTTTCCATGTTTCAAAATTATCTAGTACAGACATGAGATTCATTCCTCCTTCAATTAGTCGTGTATAGTATTTGATGTTGTTAATCGTTTATACATCGTGAAGGAGGTTTTTTATCTTTTATTGCCACCCACCATCTACACGGATAATCTGACCATGAATATAATTGGCTTTATCTGATAGCAAGAAATGAACGAGATCACTAACATCATTTGGTGAACCTGGGCGTTGGAGAGGTATTTCCATTTTAAGTTTTTCTCTCTCCTCTTTCGATAAATCATTCATCTTCGTATCAATCCAGCCTGGACTGACACCATTCACTAAAACATGAGAGGATCCGACTTCTTTAGCTAGTGCTTTAATAAAACTAATTTGCGCACCTTTAACAGATGAGTAGGCAACTTCATAACTAGCACCTACCTCTCCCCATACAGAAGTTATCATGATAATATGTCCACTTCGCCTTTCAATCATTTCTGGTAAAAAAGCTTGGCAAATAAGCCACGGTGCTTTAATATGCAATTGAATCAATGTATCCATCGTTTGTTCAGATGTATCTTGAAATAGACTATAATGGGCATTACCACAAGCAAAAACGATTGCATCAACTGAAAAAACAACTTGCTTTATAAATACTTGGATATGCTTCGTTGTCTGTAAGTCCGCCTGTATCACCGATAAGATTGTTTCGTCTGGTAAAAGGGACTTAATTTCTTCGATAGCGGCATCGTTTTGATTATAATGAAGGATTAATTGATGACCAGCCTCTCCTAAATTTATAGCTATATGTTTTCCAATATCTCCACTTGCTCCGATAATTAATACGTTTTTCCCCATCATTCTCTCCTTATTGAGGCATAATTGTACAAACTGCTAAACGTTCTTCAGTGATCCAGTTTTGTAGAAAGTGATCGATATCATCCCGTGATATCGCTTGAATAGCTGGAATCATCTTGAAAAAATCAATGCCCTGCAATGTATAATGTATATAATTATTAGCTATATATTCTAGTGAATTCATTGAACGTAATAGTTGGCCAATCTTTTTCCTTTTCATTCGTTCAATTGCTTCTTCTGTCATGTTCTGCTTCTGTAAAGACATAAGACATTCTGTCACTTTTTGTGCAAATAATTCAGGATTTTCGGTATTACTACTAATTAACGAGTAACCGTAGTTTTTATCTAATGTTGATTGGAATGAAAAACTATCGTCGATTAACTGAGCATCATAAAGCATTTCAAAGCAATCGCCACCTTGTGCGAAATAGTGTTCTAATAACATCGTTTTTAGTAAATCCTTCTTTAAAAATGCCTCCCCTTTCAACCTTTGAGTTGACTCTTTAATACCAACCGTACATTTAGGAACAGAGACAGGCATGTTTATCACTTTTTCCTTTATTTTTACATATTGTGGTTCATCCGGATACTCTTGGGCGATTGCGGTAAATGTTGGGAATGTCTTTTTGGCTTGATTTTGTTGAATAAGATCAAACATATCTTCAACATCAAATCGCCCCGCAATAAAAAGAATCATGTTTTCTGGATGATAAAAGGTATTATAGCAAGTGTATAAATCTTCTTTTGTAATAGATGAAATAGATTCAACTGTACCTGCTATATCAATTGTAATCGGATGTGAGTGAAATAAAGCTTGGATGGTTCCCATAAATGAACGCCAATTTGGTTGATCATCATACATTTTAATTTCTTGAGCAATAATCCCTTTCTCTTTTTCGACAGATGCATCTGAGAAGTAAGGGTCTTGTACAAAGTCAAGTAATATTTCGACATTCTTTTCAATTTGGTTCGTCGCCGAAAAGAGGTACGCCGTTTTTGAAAATGATGTATAAGCATTAACTGACGCTCCATAGTTACTAAAGTCGGTAAAGACATCACGGTCTTCTTTTTCAAATAATTTATGTTCTAAAAAATGCGCCACTCCATCTGGAACAGTTATTTTTTCTTTTTGTTCAATAGGAATAAACGTCCTGTCAATCGAGCCGTAATTAGTCGTAAAGATGCCATATGCTTTTGACATATCTGCTCGTGGTAATAAATAGACGGATAGACCATTTTCAAGCTTTGCAGAATAGAGTGTTTCATCAATTAAAGAATAATATTGTTTACGCATCTATTTCAACTCCTTCTTTCGTTAATAAATAGACCGTATCGAGTTGAATGGCTTGAGCGACACGGATAATGTCTTGCTTTGTCACTTGGCGAATTGCCTCTAACAAGTTTTGGGGCGATAAATCGGCTTTACCAACTACTTGCTGATATAAGAGCTCAATTATGCCTTGTGGATGGTCAAACGTTTCTTTAATTTGATTAATAATAAGCTCTTTTGTTTTCTGAATGTCATTTTCGGTAAAATCGCCCGCCTGCATTGCTTTTAACTGTTCATCAATTATTACTTTGGCAGCTGTATAATCTTCAGGGGCAATACCACTAAATACAAATAAGAGCCCTTTATGACTTTCTATTCTCGAAGCTGCATAATACGCGAGGCTATTTTTCTCACGGACATTAATGAATAGTTTTGAGCTTGGAAAGGCACCAAATAATCCATTGAAAACATGCAATGCTGGATATAACTTATCTCGAAATGTTAAAGAGGTGCGATAACCCATATGCAGTTTAGCTTGTTGAATATCTTGGTATTCGACAATCATTTTCTCTTTATCCCTTGTGATAATTTGTTCTTCTATGTCCTTGTCAATATGATTCGATTTAAATATTTCTCGCTTTAAATGATTTGAAAAAAGTTCCACAATATCATCTTGTTCAACATCCCCGACAACATAGAGATCCAATCCATCTTTTGAAAGCATTTCCTGATAATATTGATAAACAGATTGTGATGTCAAGCCATCTAAATCTTCTCCAAACCCATGAGCTGGCATACGATATCGTTCATTAGCACACATTTCTTCAATCAGCCTCATATTGGCATAGGTCATTTTATCATCGACAACAGCTTCAATCTTTCTTTTTAATGTCATTTTTTCGCGTTGAAAGATTTTTGTAGGAAAGGCTCCGTTATTAATATGAGGTTTAAATATTATTTCTGAAAATAATCGTAAGGCATCTTGAAAAAGTGTATTTGATTTAACAAATTTTTCATTGGCCATATCAAAACGAACACTAATAATATGCTCATTTCCTTTTTTACTACTGTCTGCCGTTAACACCGATCCATATAAATCATCGAGTTTTTCTTCTAAATCTTTACGTGTTGGATAATGAATTGTTCCTTGAACTAATAAATAAGGTATGAGCGCCCGTTTTGTAATGTCCTCCCGGTTTAAAGGTGCTTTAAACTTAGCAACAAGATGAATGGTTTTAAACTTTTTTGTCGGAACAATATGTAATGAATACCCGTTTATGTCATAGATATATTCCCTTTCACGAATCATGTCATAACCCTCCTAATATCAATGTTAAATATTAATCATAGACTTTCTCTTTATTCTAAGCAAAAATCGACTTGTCAATACACAAGTCGATTTTTTATTAAAATTATCTACTTCCTTTAATATAAGGAACACCATTTGCTTTCGGTGCTTCGGCACGTCCAATAAACCCGGCTAAAGCTAGAATTGTTAAGACATATGGTGCGATGAGTAAGATGACGTCTGGGACATTAGATAACAGCGGAATACTTGAACTAACAACACTCAAACTTTGTGCTAATCCAAAGAATAAAGCTGCCCCCATGGCACCTAATGGATGCCATTTACCAAAAATAACAGCCGCTAATGAAATAAATCCTTGCCCTACAATCGTAGTTTGTGAAAAGTTTGAAGCAATAGTAAGCGCAAAGACACCGCCCCCTAAACCACCTAATGCACCAGAAATAATAACCGCTATATAACGCATTTTATAAACATTAATTCCGTTGGTGTCTGCTGCCATAGGGTGTTCTCCGACTGAGCGAAGTCTTAAACCAAATGGCGTTTTATAAAGAATATACCAAGCGACAATTGCAAATAAGATAGCGATATAAGATGTTGTATAGATTCCCTTAAAGAACATCGGTCCAATAACTGGGATATCTGATAAAACGGGAACACTTTTAACCGTAAAGAATGGTTGTGCGACCATATCTGTTTGCCCTTTACCATACCATTGTTTTGTTAAATATATTCCTATACCTAAAGCAAGGAAGTTAATGGCAACACCACTTACAACTTGATCTGCTCGAAATGAAACAGAAGCAACAGCATGAATAATTGAAAATATCGCTCCAACAATCATCGCGACGACTATCGAAATCCAAGGTGTCAAACTACCAAATACGTCTGCAAATGTTAGGTTAAAGACAACAGCGACAAAAGCACCCATTACCATTAATCCTTCTAATCCGATGTTTACAACTCCAGAACGCTCACTAAAGACACCACCAAGTGCCGTAAATATTAATGGAGCGGAAAAGAATAAGGCTGTTGGGATAATTGATTGCAATACGTCAATCATTTTGCTTTCCTCCCTTTATAACGAAGTAAGGCCCAGCGAATAATATAGCTTGATGCAACAAAGAAGATGATCAATGCAATAATAATATCAACTAGTTCCGTTGGCACCCCAGCTCCAGTCGGCATCTCGTTTGCTCCTTCTTTTAATGAACCAAATAACAAGGCCGCTAAAACAACACCAAGTGGCGTATTAGCACCTAAAAGCGCAACTGCAATTCCATCAAAACCGATATTTGAGAAACCAGACATGACTGAAATGTTTCCGTACGTACCCAGACCTTCCATTGCTCCAGCCAATCCACCCAGTGCTCCTGAGATTACCATAGCAAGAATGATGTTTTTACTGACATTCATCCCTGCATATTTAGATGCGTGTGGGTTAAATCCGACAGCTTTAATTTCGTAGCCTAATGTTGTTCGTTCGATAATAAACCAAATAACGACAGCAATAAATAAAGCGAGTAGGATACCATAATGAAGGCGCGAATAATAAGTCATGCTACTAAGCCATTCAGATGCCATAGAAGCTGAACCTTTAATCGATTCTGTTGTTGTTTTATGATCTGTTAACACATTACGAATAATTTCATTAGTTGTAAATAAAGCAATATAGTTCATCATAATCGTTACAATAACCTCATGAACACCTAGTTTTGCTTTTAATAGACCTGGAATAAATCCCCATAAAGCACCAGCAAAGGCTGCAGCTAATAGAGCAAGCGGTAAATGAATAATCATTGGAGCATCAATACTCATACCTACCCAAACAGCAGTTAACCAACCAACAATAACTTGACCTTCTGCACCAATATTAAATAAGCTGGCACGAAAGGCAAAAGCAATCGCTAATCCAGATAAAATATAAGGGGTTGTCCGTCGAATCGTTTCGCCAATCGCATAAGAATCTCCAAATGCTCCCCTAAAAAGAGCAGCGTAACCTGCTATCGGATTATACCCAGAAAGAAGCATAATGATTGCACCGGCAATGATACCAAGTAATACGGAAATGATCGGTATTAATATTGCATATCGTTTTTGATTTGTCGTCATTTCCCTTCACCTGCCCTTTGTGATTCGCTACCAGCCATTAATAGTCCTAATTCCTGTTCATTCGTATCTTCTGGTTTGAGGTCTGCAACAACTTTCCCATCAAACATAACAGCTATACGATCACTAACATCTAATATTTCATCAAGTTCAAATGAAATCAACAAGACAGCTCGTCCTTTGTCACGTTCTTCTACTAATTTTTTATGAATAAATTCAATTGCACCAACATCTAAACCACGGGTCGGTTGCGCGGCAATGAGTAAGTCTGGAGACCGATCAACTTCTCGGCCAATAATCGCTTTTTGTTGGTTACCACCGGACAATGAACGTGCCTTTGTATTTGCATTTGGCGTTCTTACATCATAGTCGCCTATCATTTTTTTCGCATAACGATATATTTCCTTTAGATTTAAAATACCACGTTTCGAAAAAGGTTCTTTATAATATGTTTGTAACACCATATTCTCTCCAACCGTATAATCTAATACAAGACCAAATTTATGTCGGTCTTGAGGAATATGTCCTACACCACTTTCGGTAATTTTCCTTGGGCTTTTATTTGTTATATCTTCATTATTTAAAAGGATTTGCCCTGATTGTACACGTGTTAGACCAGTAATGGCTTCGATTAATTCCGATTGACCATTCCCATCGACACCAGCAATTCCGACGATTTCACCCGCACGTACTTCTAAATCCAAACCTTTTACCATATCGACTTTACGGGCGTCTTTAACCTGTAAATCTTTAATTTCTAGAACCGCTTCTTTCGGCTCCGCAGGCTTTTTATCAATTTCAAAGCTCACTTCACGGCCAACCATTAAAGATGCTAATTCATTGACATTTGTTTCAGCAACGTTAACTGTGCCTATCCCTTTACCTCTTCTAATAATTGTACAGCGGTCGGCAACTTGCATAATTTCTTTCAATTTATGTGTAATCAATATGATGGACTTGCCCTCTTTAACTAATGAACGCATAATATCCATTAATTCATTGATTTCTTGAGGTGTTAGAACGGCTGTTGGCTCATCAAATATAAGCACCTCTGCTCCTCTGTACAATGTTTTTAAGATTTCTACTCGTTGTTGCATTCCAACAGAAATGTCACGTATTTTAGCTGTTGGATCGACCTTTAAACCATAGCGATCTGACAACTCACGTATTTCATTTTCTGCACGTTTAATATCAATGCGCCCAGTTTTTGTTTTAGGCTCCTTACCTAAAATAATATTTTGTGTGACAGTGAAAGGTTCAACTAACATAAAATGTTGGTGTACCATCCCTATTCCTAACTCATTGGCAATGTTTGGATTCGTAATTTCTACTTCTTTACCACGAATACGAATGTGGCCTTTTTCTGGCTGATATAATCCAAATAGAACGTTCATTAAAGTAGATTTTCCTGCACCATTTTCACCCAATAATGCGTGAATTTCTCCTTTTTTTAACTGAAGTGTGATATTATCGTTAGCAATAACACCTGGGAATTCTTTTCTAATATTCAACATTTCTATAACGTATTCCACTGTTTAATCACCCCTTTATGGCAATTAAGTTTATTTTTTATTAGTACTAGTGTTATAAAATCACCAGATCAAATAAATAATATGAGTTCAATTATTTATTTGATCTAATGACTTTAATCCTAATCGGAAAAGGTTGGTCGCCCAACCTTTTCCATTATAATTAGAGGCCTTTAATAAATTCTTCTGTCTCTTCACGTGTCTTCGGAACATCAATTTCTCCGTTCAGGATTTTCTCTTCCCATTCCTTAACTTTATCGATGATATCTTGAGTCATCGCATCTTCGTTTGTTGTAGCGACACTAATACCTTCTTCTTCAATACCATATTCAAGTGTTTCACCACCATGGTGTTCACCATTCATTGCTTTATTCGTTATATCATGAACAGCTACATCAACACGTTTTACCATAGATGTTAATGTGATATTGTGATCACCAATTTGTCCTTCTTCATGCTGGTCACGGTCTACACCGATTACCCATAGTTCTCGGTCTGGATCGCTTTTCTTCAAGTCTTTTGCTTCATTGAAGACACCGTTACCTGTACCACCAGCAGCATGATAGATAATATCGATATCATTGTTGTACATGTTTGAAGCAATAATTTTTCCTTTATCAGCTGCACCAAAGCTTTCTGCATATTGAACGTCGACTTCAATATCAGGGTTAACTGATTTAACACCTGCGATAAAACCGGATTCGAATTTGTTGATCAATGGTGAATCAATTCCGCCGACAAATCCAACTTTATTTGTTTTAGTTTTCATTGCTGCTGCAACACCAACTAAGAATGAGCCTTGATGTTCTTTAAACACAACACTTGCTACGTTATCCTTTTCAACAATATCATCAACAATGGCAAAATGTGTGTCTTTGTATTGATCAGCTGCCTTTTCAACGTCTTCTTTAAGTTCAAATCCAATGGCAAAAATCATGTTGTAATCATCACGAACTAAACGAGTGATATTCGGCATATAATCTGCTTTAGTTGTTGATTGAGCATAATCAAAGTTTTCCTTTTCTTTTAATCCATGCTCTTCTCCCCATGCATTTAAACCTTCCCAAGCGGATTGGTTAAATGATTTATCATCAACTCCACCAATATCCGTTACCATTGCTGCTTTAAAATCTTCTGTTGCTTCTGTTTTTTCATCTTTTCCGGCATTGTCTGATGTTCCTTCTTTTTTATCTGCTCCACCACCACATGCCGCTAACACCATGCTTAATGACACAAGTGCTACGATAAGTAAATACCATCTTTTCTTCATTAATAAACCCTCCTTGTATTTTAATTACCTTGTCAAATAAATAAGTCATCTTCCTACAAAACCCTCGAATATCACCCCCTTAAAGAATTTAGCTTATATTCTTTTTCTAAATACATGGAAGCTAAACATATCTGAGCGAAAATAGTTTTGTGAATATAAGACTGGCTTGTCCTCGCCTGTATAATGCATTTGCTTTAGAAGAAGAACCGGTTGATTACTTCGACAGTTTAAAATATTATAAATACGTTCGTCATAACAGACGGGCTCAATATATGTAACAGCGTAGCTAATTCTGATTGTCGTCTGTTTCTCTAAAAGCTGGAATAATGATTCTTCTTTAGCAATATGTTCTACTGGAATAATACCTTCTGGAAGTTGATCAATACAGAAAACAACCGGTTCAGCATCTGCTGTGCGGACACGTTCAATCTTCAGCATTCTTTCATTGGGAAAATAATGAGAAATCGTGTCCGATGTTTCCACAATATGAGTAGCCAAATATAATGTTCCAGGCTGTTTCCCTGATTGGATTATCATATCGGTTACACTACTAAGTTGTTCTATTCCGGAAGAAAATATCGGCTTTGAATTAATAAATGTTCCAACACCATGTTTACGTGTAATCACATTTTCTTCTTCAAGGAGGCGTAACGCTTCTCTTAAAGTTGCTCGTGATACGCCGAGTTGTTTTGATAATTCGTATTCTGAAGGAAGTTTCTCGTTTTCTTTATATTTACCTTTTGCAATATCATCTTTTATTTTATCAATGACTTGTAAATATAGCTGACGAGAATCAGATCGTATACTCACGAAAAACACCCCTTAAAATATAGCTTGTGTCGTCAGACATCTGACATGAGCTCATATCTATTATAAATATACCATTACACTATTAATAAATAAATACTAAATAGGCTGTTTCATAAAGTTTTCATTTATCTGTTAACAAATTTTTTAAACATTTATACACTGTTCACACAAAAATCGACAGTGTGTAAATAGACGAGATACACACTGTCCTTCGTGTTATAAATGATTAAGCTTACACATTGGCTTCTTCTGTTTCGTTATTAATTAAGACGGTTCTCGGTTTACTACCTTCGTATGGTCCAACAACTCCACGTTCTTCCATTGCATCAATTAACCGTGCCGCCCGGTTATAGCCGATTCGAAATCTGCGCTGTAACATGGAAATACTTGCACTTTGCATATCACAAACAAGTTGTACAGCATCATCATACAATTCATCATCAACTTCAGTTAATTCTTCATCATGATCCTCAGGAATCATTTCTTCTTGGTAATTCGCTTTTTGTTGTTCAATACAATGATCAACAACCCGTTTGACTTCATCATCAGATAGAAATGCGCCCTGTACACGGACTGGTTTTGATGCGCCGACTGGCATAAATAGCATATCGCCGCGCCCGAGTAATTTTTCTGCTCCGCCAGAGTCTAAAATTGTTCGAGAATCGGTTGCTGAAGATACACTAAAGGCAATTCGAGACGGAATATTTGCTTTAATAAGACCTGTGATGACATCGACGGAAGGGCGTTGTGTAGCAATAATAAGGTGAATTCCTGCTGCACGTGCCATTTGCGCTAATCGTGTAATCGATGCCTCTACATCAGTTGATGCGACCATCATTAAATCCGCTAATTCATCGACAATAACAACAATATAAGGTAGTACCGCATCATCTTTTCCCATTTTTTGCTTACGTACATAGGCATTATACCCTTCTATATTACGCGTTTCTGTTTCTGAAAACAATTCATAACGTCTTTCCATTTCATCAATTACTTTTTTCAATGCCCGGGATGCTTTTTTAGGGTCTGTTACAACAGGCGCAATTAAATGTGGCACCCCATTATAGATACTTAATTCTACCTTTTTCGGGTCAATCATCATCATTTTCACTTCATGTGGCTTTGCTCGCATTAAAATAGATGTAATCACACCATTGATACAGACACTTTTTCCACTACCAGTTGCGCCGGCAATCAATAAATGGGGCATTTTATTTAATTCTGCAACGACAGCTTCTCCAGAAATATCGCGCCCTAACCCAATTAATAATTTGGATGAACGCTTATCCGGAATATCTTCTAATACTTCTCGTAAGGAAACCATCGCAATTTCTTGATTTGGCACTTCAATGCCAACAGCAGACTTCCCAGGAATGGGGGCTTCGATTCGTAAATCTTTTGCGGCTAATGCTAAAGCTAAATCATCGTGTAAGCTAACAATCCGACTTACTTTCACACCTGTCCCGGGGTATACTTCATACTTCGTAACAGCTGGTCCAACATGAACTTTCGTTACTTTTGCTTGTACACCAAAGCTATGAAAAGTACGTTCTAATTTTTTTACCGTTTTTTGTATATTACCTTTTTCACGTTGTTGCGATTGGTGAATAGGTTCCTTTAGCAAAGCAAAAGACGGAAGGATATAATCATGATTTTCTTTTTCTGTTATCGAAAAGGACGGATCTTCTTCTCGTTTCATGTCTATTTGTTCAGTTTCCTGTATTTCCTGTAATAGTTCAACTTGCTCTTCTTCTTGTTGAGTGAAACCGTCTGTAAAATCACGAATAACTGGTTCATCTTCAAACTCATTCTGAACTAAATCATCTGACTCTACATTTTCAATGGTGTGATCCGTCTTTTGAGCTTGATATGTTACCCATTTATTTTTAAAGAAACCGATTAAGCGTAAACACTGTTGATAGATTTTCTTCGTCACATCACCTACCGATAATTCAGTTAAGAATATGAGGCCGACAACCATCGCAAATAATGCAACAATTTTCGTCCCGATAGATGAAAATAAATAATAACAAAAAGCTGATATGAGTGCACCAACCATTCCCCCTCCAACCTGAAGGGAAGATCCGTGTCCATTGACATATGTAATATACAAGTTCCAAGATGCTTTGATAATCGATATATCTTGTCCTAATACATCAACTTGTTCAAGCGTATATATATGTGTTAATAAAAGAATCCCAGCAAATAATATATAAAAACCGATCATTTTTTTATGAGTGAAATCAGGATATTTTCGTTTTACAAGTAAAATCACTCCTGTTATTAATAAAAAAACAGAAGCGACAAAATACCAAATCCCCAAGAAGAAACGGAATATGTAATCTAATCCACCGGGAATGATGCCATCACTTATGGCTGAGGCGCCACTTCCAAATATAGCCAAAAATATAAAAAGTAAGCCGAGTAATTCGAACTTAACTTTTTGTTTTAATTTTTTTCGTTTCCTTTTTCCTTTCCTCGCCATCTATATACCTCCCCAAAAGGGTTAATCACAATAAATAAAAAAGTACTGTACTATGTTTTAGTATAACAGAAATATGCCCTGTTTTCTTCTTTTTTTAAAACCTAAATTGATATATCTGCATGTTCCCATATCATTTGAACATACTATAGCTAGAAACAATAAAGGAGCGTCGTTATGGATAAAGATCATATGCAAAAAAAACAACAAGAAAAGGAACAGACGGAGCAGACGTCTGATTTAGTACAAAAAATACAACAGCTTGGGCAAACATCAGTTGCCCAAGCACCAGATACAAATATTCATGTGCTTTCGATAATCGGTCAAGTAGAAGGACATATCCAACTGCCTCCACAAAATAAAACAACTAAATATGAACATATGTTACCACAGTTAATTGCTATTGAACAAAACCCTAAAATTGAAGGGCTTATCATTTTACTTAATACGGTTGGTGGTGATGTAGAAGCAGGATTAGCTTTAGCAGAAATGATTGCTTCCTTATCTAAGCCGACCGTGTCTATTGTATTAGGAGGCGGACACAGTATCGGTGTTCCAATTGCCGTCGCAGCCGATTATTCCTATATCGTCCCAACAGCTACAATGACCATCCATCCAGTCCGGTTAACTGGGTTAGTTATCGGCGTCCCACAAACATTTGAATACCTAGATAAAATGCAGGAGCGTGTGATTCAATTTGTTGTCGAACATTCTGGTATTAAGGAAAGTCAATTTAAAGAATTAATGTTTGCTAAAGGTAATTTAACACGTGATATAGGTACAAACATCGTTGGGACGGAGGCAGTTAAACATGGGTTAATTGATGAGGTTGGTGGTGTTAAAAATGCCATGGAAAAAGTGAATCAATTAATTAGTATGAAAAAAAGTCAAGAGGTGATCCAATGATTCTATATACCCCCCTTACAGAATTAGATATCTTTCCGACTTCTGATGCGGATTATACGAAGCTCCGTTCCATTTCATTTAAAGGGAAAAGCATGTATGTAGAAAATATGACAGATGGAAATTATAAAATTATCCAGCTTCTATCGACCGACCCAAACGATTTTCTAAATAAAAATTATACCCCAGGAACATTAATTTCCTATAATGATTCAGAACAGCATTAAAGAGAAAAACATCGGTAAAAACCGATGTTTTTCATTTGCTTATTTGAATTTATTTCATAATAGTTCATTTGAGTAATTGTTCTAAGGCATCGTATGATTCTTGAGTTAATTCTACTAAAGGTAGGCGAACACCACCACAGTCAATCCCTTTCATTTTCAGTGCAGCTTTAACGGGTGCTGGTGATGGGGCTTGGAAAAGTCCATTCATAATAGGAAGTAAAGCTTGATGTCGTGTAGCCGCTTCTTTATGATCGCCACGTAAGAAAGCTTGAATCATATCTTGCATCTCTAGTCCAATGATATGAGATGCTACAGAGACAATCCCATCTCCCCCTATTGCAAGCATTGGAATGGTGAGACCATCATCACCGGAGTACACAGTAAATGTTTCATCTGTTTCCGCAATGATTTTTGTCGCTTGATCTAAATCACCTGATGCTTCTTTTACCGAAACGATATTGTCTACTTTACTTAATTCAATAACAGTCTCAGCTGTCATATTAATACCGGACCGTCCTGGAATATTATATAACATAATGGGTAATGATGTTTCATTCGCAATCGTAGTAAAGTGTGCATATAAGCCACGTTGGTCTGTTTTATTATAGTATGGGACAACGAGCATAATCCCGTCAACCCCACACGTTTCAGCTGCTTTTGTTAATGTAATTGAATCGTGTGTATTGTTACTTCCTGTTCCTGCAATAACAGGGATACGTTTATCAACGACTTTAACAACGTGTTTAAACAATGCTATTTTCTCTTCATAAGTGAGTGTTGGTGATTCACCTGTCGTACCAGACACAATTAAGCCGTCAGTTCCATTTTTTAATAAATGTTCGATTAGAATTGTTGTTTTATCAAAATCAATTGCACCATTTTCATCAAATGGTGTCACCATTGCGGTTAAAACACGACCGAAATTCATGATTTCAACACCTTCCTATCATTATTCTTTGAGCCATTAATCTTACTCAATTGAAATGCATCATGAAGTGCATTGACTGCTACTTTTAAATCCTTATCATGGACTAAGACCCAAATCGTTGTGTGACTGTCTGCTGATTGAAGGATTTGTACACCAGCGCCTGTTAAGGCCTGAACAATTTTAGAAGCAACACCAGGTACACCGGTCATTCCTGCTCCTACGGCAGAGACTTTCGCACAATTAGGTGTAAGAGATGGATTAAATCCTAATGTTTTTAATATGTCCACAGCTTTTTCCGTATCGGAATCAGCAACTGTATAAATGACACCTGTTGGCGAGATGTTAATAAAGTCAACTGATATTCCAGCATCAGCCATTGCCTTAAATACATCTGACTGTCTGGCATGGTCTTCTTCCATATCAACTTTTATTTGGGTAATTGAAGATATGTGGGCGATTCCCGTAATTAACCGATCTGGAATATCGGCTGAAGCTGTGACTAAGGTACCCCCGTCTTCTGCATAAGTTGATCGAACACGCATGGGGATTTTCGCTTGCATGGCAATTTCAACCGCACGCGGATGGATCACCTTAGCCCCTTGATATGCTAGATTACATATCTCAGTATAAGTCACTGTGTCAAGTGGACAAGCCGTTTCAACAACTTTAGGGTCGGCTGTCATGACACCATTAACATCCGTAAAAATTTCGATTCGGTCTGCTTGTAATGCAGCACCTAAGGAGGCAGCAGTCGTATCGCTGCCTCCTCGACCTATTGTTGTCATTTCACCTGTTTCTGTCTGACCCTGAAATCCAGCAACAACGATGACATCATGTAATTCGAATTCATCGATAATTCGCTTTGTATTGACTTGTTTTATTTTTGCCTGTGTAAAATCATCATTTGTTATAAAGCCTGCTTGAGCACCTGTTAAGGCAATTGAGCGGATATGGTTTCTTTGCAGTTCATTTGATAAAACGACTGAAGCAATGATTTCTCCGCATGACATGAGTAAATCAAGTTCCCGTTTTGAATTATAGTTCGCTGGAAATTGAACGAGATTGAGTAACGAATCGGTTGCATATGGATCTGGTTTTCGACCTAGAGCAGATACAACGACAACTAATTTATACTTCTGCATGAGCGCATGTTTTATATGTTTCAATACATGCGCTCTACTATTTTCATTTTGTACAGAAGTACCACCAAATTTTTGTACTAAAATCTGCATAATTGATAATCACACCTCAATAATAATCGATTAGTTGTTTTGTTTATTATAACCACTTGTTTTTAATTAAGCTTTCAGCTATTTGTACCGTATTTAATGCTGCGCCTTTTAATAAGTTATCCGATACGACCCAAAGATGAAAACCTTTTTGGCAATCTAAATCCTGCCTTACCCGCCCAACAAATACATGATCTTTATTAGCTGCACTTATTGGTGTCGGATATGTTTGTGTTTCGGGATCGTCTTGTAACATAACGCCGTCAGCTTTCTCTAATACATCCCAAAGCTCTTTTACATTTATCCCTTCTTTTTCAATTTCAATGTAAATACTTTCAGCATGAGATGTGAAAAATGGTAAGCGGACACAAGTAGCTGCGATTTGTAAATCAGGTCTGTTCATGATTTTCTTTGTTTCATTAATCATTTTCATTTCTTCTTTTGTATAGCCGTTTTCTTCAAAAATATCAATCTGTGGTAAAGCATTAAAAGCAATTGGATAATGACGCTCGTCACCTTTTACCGGTAAAATATTTGTTTCGATTGTTTCATCTTTTAAAAAGGCTTCTGTTTGTTGAATTAATTCATCAACAGCTTCAGAACCAGCACCTGAAACAGCCTGATATGTTGAAACGACAACACGTTTTAAACCAAATGCAGCATCGATTGGTTTTAATGCAGCGACCATTTGAGTCGTGGAACAGTTTGGATTAGAAATTAAACCTTGATGGTGTTTCATATCATTTGCATTAACTTCAGGGACCACTAACGGGACATCGGCATTCATGCGATATGCACTTGTGTTATCAATAACAACGGCACCACGTTTGATTGCTTCGGGCACGAGAGCTTCTGAAACCGTACCTCCCGCTGAAAAAAATGCAATATCAATGTCTTTAAAGCTATCGGGAGTGGCTTTTTCTACAACAATCTGTTTATTATTAAAGTCTACTTTTGTCCCTGCTGAGCGCTCTGAGGATAAAAGTTTCAATGATTGGATAGGAAACTTTCGGGCCGCTAGTACATCCATAATCTTTTGACCAACTGCACCAGTTGCTCCAACAATTGCTACGTGATAAGCTGTTTTATTATTCATTATATGACTCCCTTTCTATCTAGTCCTACTAGTTTATCATACAACATTTAGCTTTCAAATGGTATAATTACTGGCTGAAGCTGTTCCCCTTTTAATGCTTGAATAACTGTATTTGGTAATAATTGCATATTAGCAACGAGTGAATTTGGCTTTTTTACAGGGGCATCTTGACCAAACGGGATGAAATATATGAACTTACTCGACATCAGCCGCATTAAATTTACTCCATTTAACCCAAGGGCATCATTCGTTGCAATCCCCAGAACAACAGGTTTTTGGTTACGCATCGTTGCTTTTGCGGCCATTAATGGGGGGGTATCTGTAATCGCATTTGCTAACCGACTCATAGAATTCCCTGTTAACGGTGCAATGACCATAACATCTAAAGGTTTAATTGGACCTAATGGCTCTGCCTCTGGAATCGTTGCGATGACTTTTTCACCTGTTATCTCTTCAATTCTAGCAATATGGTCTTTTGCTTTACCAAATTTTGTATCGACATTTAACACATTATATGAAACAATCGGTACCACCTCGGCACCTAATTCGATTAACTTTTCCATTTGTGGAAAAACAGCTTCGTACGTACAATGAGATGCTGTTAATCCAAACCCAATTCGTTTCCCTTTAAGATTCATTTGTTGAACCCCTTTCTTGTAGTAATTGAATAATGACATCCGCCAGTATTTTACCAGCTGTTTTAGGGGCAACAACACCGGGTAAACTTTCCGATAAAATTGCTTTTATCCCGCGTTGTTTAGCGAAATCAAAATCAGTTCCTCCAGGTTTTGATGCTAAATCAAATATAAGTGCGTGTGATGGTAAATATTGTATAACCCTTTCATTAATAACTTGTGCAGGAATCGTATTGATTAATATGTCGCATTCATTCGTATATTGATGGAGTTGATCGATAGGTATCGCGTTAAGCCCCATTTCAATGATACGTGCCAGATCCTTTATTCGTGTTGCCGCTACAGAAACATGAGCACCTAATGCAGCAAACTTGTTTGCAACTGTATGACCTACTCTTCCAAACCCAGCGACGATAACACGTGAAGAATGAATAGTATAATCAGTGTGTTTCATTGCCATTAATATCGTTCCTTCTGCCGTCGGAATCGAATTAAATATCGCCACATCATCCCGCTCTAATAACGGAATAACCTGGGCAAACGTATCTTTTGTGACAGTCGTTAAATAATCATTCGTAATTCCTGTAAATACAGGCGTTGGTTTTTTTAACCGTTTAAACCATTCTTCAGTTAGTATAATCGTTTCGTCTGAAAAAACAGTCTCAACTTGGCCTTTTAATTTTGTACCTGTAATCGGTAAAATGATGGCATCTAACTCTTCTGGTCTTAAATCAGAATAATCAACATGTTTAGCACCAATAAAACCTTGTTCCAATTTATTAAATCCGGATATGACTGTTTTAATCTGTGGAATAAATTGTAGTTGTCTTATTAGCTCAATATACCTTGCATCTCCACCGATGACAGAAATGGTAAGTTCCGACATACTAACTCATCCTCTCCACATCTAAAAAAATAAGCCCCTATAATTACTTCTATATAGTTTATGTAAAAGGTGTTAGAGAGTGCCTGATACGTAATGACTAGTAATAAATAGGCAAAAAAAACAGACAGCCATTATAACTGTCCGTTTTTTCACTGTAACTTTCAATTATTCAAATTCAACCATAATCATATCTTCGCCTATTTTCTTGATATCGTCCCAGCGAATCTTCATTTCTTCTCCTTGCTTCTTGAGACCAAACCACTTGTAATCAGGTATTATAAAAGCATTAATTTTTCCAGTTTTAATATCAATTTCTAAGTCTGTCTGTCCGAGAATTCCTAGCCTTGTTCCGTAATGAATGTTAACAATTTCCTTGCCACTTATTTCCTTATACCGCATAGCCGCCTCCTTTAATGCACCTTACTTAATATATGATTATGCAGCAAATTAAAAATTATTTCTTAACTTCAGGCGCAATAAGTGCTGAGGCGTAGTTTTGGTTAAATACACGCTGAATGACTGCTTGTGTACTACCTAATGTTACTTGATCAATCATGTGAATCACTTCATCCATCGTACGATGACGCCCGAGTAGGAGTTCATTTCTTCCATTACGACTCATTCTACTATTTGTACTCTCTAAGCCTAAGACGATATTTCCTTTAAGTTGTTCTTTACTATTTCGGAGTTCCTTTTCGGTTATCCCATTTTCAACAAGTTCTTCGATTGTTTGAAAAATGGTTTCCTTCAGTAATGGAAGCTGAGCATTTCCTGTACCTGCATAAATGGTTAATAAGCCATTATCTAAGAAAGACGAATGATATGAAAAAACAGAATAAGCTAGGCCGCGTTTTTCCCTTACTTCCTGAAATAAACGCGAACTCATACTACCACCTAATACATTATTTAACACAACCATACTATACAAAGAATCATCATGGGCTGACAATCCATTATATCCTAAAGTAAGATGGGCTTGTTCTGTTTCTTTAGCTCGTTTAATATGTTTTGCTAAAAAAGTTGGTGCTGCTTGCATTTGTTCGCATGCATGTTTCTTTTCATATCCACCAAATAAATCATCGATTAAATGAATAAACTGTTCATCAAAATGGCCCGCAATCGATATGACAACATTTTCTGGATGATAACGTTTACCAATATAATCTAGAATCGTATCTTTAGTAAAAGAATCAAGTTGATCTTTTGTACCTAAAATTGGATAGCCTAATGGATGATCCCCATATGATGCTCGTGCTAATAAATCATGAACAATATCATCTGGTGTATCTTCATACATTTTAATTTCTTCCATGACCACTTTTCTCTCACGATTCATTTCATCTTGTTCGTAAATTGAATTAAAAAACATATCTGCTAATAAATTCAGTGCATATTCTTTATGATTATCTAGAACCCGAGCATAGTAACACGTATATTCTTTTGATGTAAAGGCATTGATTTGGCCTCCAATAGAATCAAACGCTTCGGCAATCTCTTGAGCATTTTTTGACTTTGTTCCTTTGAAAAACATATGCTCAATAAAATGTGAAATCCCATTGGTTTCCTTCGTTTCGTGTCTAGATCCCGATAATACCCATATTCCCATTGTTACGGAACGAACACTTGGGATAAATTCTGAAACGATCCGCAATCCATTTTTACAAACATGTTTCTCTATCACTGGCATGTCCCCCTAATATGAACTTACTTTATCTTTTTTCCGATAATAATTCGTCTATCGTACCAATGCGATATCCTTCTGCTTTTATTAATTCGATTAATTGTTCTAGGCCATTCTCAATGACGGGTGTAGGATGCATTAATATAGTGGCTCCAGGATGAATATGATTCATCACGCGATTCAGCATAACAGATACGGATGGTTTCTTCCAGTCGATTGTATCTACTGTCCATAAAATCGTCTCCATCTTCAATTGATGTGCGGTCGCGACAACTAAGTTAGAATAACTGCCACTAGGTGGAGCAAACCATTTTGGCTCCTTTTCAGTAATGGAATGTAATATCTCATTTGTTTGAACAATTTGGCTTTCAATTTCTTGTTTTGACATACGAGCCATATCCGGATGATTGTAGGCATGATTACCAATCGTGTGTCCTTGTTCAGCTATCATACGCACATAGTCAACATGTTCTTTAGCCCATTTCCCTTCAATAAAAAATGTCGCTTTAACATGATTATTCTTTAATGTATGTAATATTTTCGGGACATGTTCTGTTCCCCATGACACATTGATTAAAAAGGCAACCATTTCCTTTTTAGGGTGACCACGGTAAATCGGAGAGGCAGCTAAATCTTTGAGTGATTGTTGCGGTGGAATTTCATCAAACACAAGATACGATTCATCAAACATACCTTTTTTCATCATTTTTTTATATGATTTATTAATATTGACTTTTACTCCATTACGTCCTGGAGTTTTCTTCCATACATCATCAATATAAGCATCTTCTGGCTTTTCATCATACTGTTTAGCCTTTTGTTCAATTTCTTTATATAATGAATCATTCTGCTTACTTACTGTAATAAATGCGCCGTCTTTAATGAACGGATGATTTGGTACTTTCCATGTTAGGATGACCAATAAAATAAAAAGAAACAGTTGAGCAAACTGTTGCCATCGGATCATGTCTTGTCCCTCCCCTGGTTCAATTATATGAAAGGGGGGGATTAGATATGCAAGCACTTATTCGAAATAAAAAGAAACTGGTTTTCCAGCTTCTTCATTGTTGTGTTACCGATTTTGTTTTGCTTGTTTTTCTTGTTCTTTTAAAACAGCCTTACGTGAGAGGTTAATGCGACCATGTGAATCAATTTCGATTACTTTCACCATGATTTCATCACCAAGTTTAACGACATCTTCTACTTTATTCGTCCGTTTGACGTCGAGTTCTGAAATGTGTACGAGTCCATCTTTTCCTTTGAAAAGTTCTACGAAGGCACCAAATTTTTCAATCCGTTTAACTTTTCCTAAATACATTTCACCAACTTCAACTTCGCGAACGATGTCCTCTATTATTTTCTTGGCTTTTTCATTCATAGCCGAATTCTCAGATGAAATGAAAATCTCACCATTTTGTTCAATATCAATTTTAACTCCGGTTTCATCAATAATTTGATTAATTTGTTTTCCACTTGGTCCAATGACATCGCGGATTTTATCTGGATTAATTTCCATTGTTAAGATTTTTGGAGCATATGGTGATAATTCTTCACGTGGTTTCTGAATCGTTTCTAACATGGATGTTAAAATATGCATACGACCAATTTTCGCTTGGGCGAGTGCTTCACTTAGTATTTCTTCCGATAGACCAGAAATCTTTATATCCATTTGAAGAGCAGTAATTCCTTTTTCCGTTCCAGCTACTTTAAAGTCCATATCACCTAAAGCATCTTCCATGCCTTGAATATCTGACAGAATTGTATAATCGGAACCATTCTTTACAAGCCCCATCGCTATACCAGCAACTGGTGCTTTAATTGGAATGCCTGCATCCATCATCGCCAAAGTACTTGCACATATACTTGCCTGTGAACTTGAACCATTAGATTCTAAAACCTCAGAGACAAGTCTAATCGTGTAAGGAAATTCGCTCTCAGAAGGGATAATATATTCTAATGCACGTTCACCTAATGCACCGTGGCCAATTTCTCGGCGGCCTGGTCCACGAATTGGGCCTGTCTCGCCTACACTAAAATGTGGGAAATTATAGTGATGCATAAACCGCTTAGATTCTTCCAAATCTAATCCATCCAGTATTTGCACATCACCTAACGCACCCAGTGTACATACACTTAAAGCTTGTGTTTGTCCACGTGTAAACAAACCAGAGCCGTGTGTACGTGGTAATAGACCGACACGTGATGACAGCGGACGGATTTCGTCTGGTTTTCTTCCGTCAGGACGCTTTTTTTCTTGCGTGATTAAACGACGGACTTCTTCTTTAATGATTTGATCTAGAACAGCACTCACACGGCCAAGAATTGTTGGTTCTTCTTCAGCCTTTTCTTCATATGAAAGAAGAACGTCTTCTTTAACCTGTTCAATCGCTTCTTCTCGTGCATGTTTCTCATGAACTTGAATTGCTTCATTAAGCTTAGCTTCAGCATTTTCTCTTACTTCTTTTGCTAATGATTCATCAACATCAAAAAGCTCGACTTCCATCTTTTCCTTACTAACTTCTTTAATAATATCCTCTTGGAAGGCAACGATTCGCTTAATTTCCTCATGGCCGAACATGATTGCTTCTAACATGACCTCTTCAGGTAATTCATTTGCTCCCGCTTCAACCATATTAATAGCATCTTTTGTTCCAGCTACCGTTAATTCAAGATCACTTTTCTCTGCTTCCTCAACGGTTGGATTAATAATGAATTCACCATCGATACGACCTACTTGTACACCAGCGATTGGTTGTTCAAATGGGATATCTGAAATTGATAAGGCGATTGATGAACCTATCATTGCAGCAATTTCAGTAGAACAGTCTTGATCAACACTCATAACGGTGCTAATCACTTGTACCTCATTACGGAACCCTTCTGGAAATAATGGACGTAGTGGTCTATCAATTAAACGTGATGCGAGAATAGCCTTTTCACTCGGTCGTCCTTCTCGTTTAATAAATCCTCCTGGAATTTTTCCAACAGCATATAAACGTTCTTCATAGTTAACTGTTAATGGAAAAAAAGGTAAGTCTTTTGCTGTTTTCGATGCAGTTACTGTTGCTAAAACCGAAGAGTCTCCATATTGAATCATACAGGCGCCATTTGCTTGTTTAGCTAATTCTCCGATTTCAACTGTGAATTTTTTTCCAGCTATCTCTGTGGAAAATACTTTCTTATTTGCTGACATATAAATAAGAACTCCTTTCAATATCTTTCTATCTCTATACTATAGTTATTTTTTAAAATTGTAAATGGAGTAAAAGTTAAGATACAAAAAAAGCAGGATCTCTCCTGCTTTTCTATATTATCTACGTAAACCAAGTTTTTTAATCAAATCACGGTAACGGGTTACATCTTTATTACGTAAATAAACGAGAAGATTACGGCGTTTCCCAACCATTTTCATTAAACCGCGACGTGAATGATGGTCACCCTTATGTGTACGTAAATGTTCGTTCAGATTATTAATTTCTTCTGTAAGAACAGCAATTTGTACTTCAGGTGATCCTGTATCATTCTCATGAATTTTATATTCATTGATTATTTCGTTCTTACGTTCCTTTGCTAATGCCATCTGGCACACCTCCTAGTATTATTAGAGCACCAATCCCCTAGCAAACGTCGGAGTTACGATTTGCCAAGCGATGGTTCTATCTTTTCTAGATTACCTGTTTTCCAAAAAAAATGCAAGTCATAAAGTTAATTAATTTTCGGATTGGAAATATGCCCGAATGGTTCTTTCATCATCTTCTAATTGTTTTATTAATGCCTCTACAGATGGAAATTTAGCTTCATCTCGTATATAGGCATGCCATTCAAGTAATAATTCCTCACCATAAATATCATGATTATAATCAAAGATATTAACCTCTAAAGATAAACGGAACTCATCTTCCGGAAATGTAGGATTTGTTCCTAAACTCGCCATTCCTTCATACGTTCTATTCTTGTAAAGAACTCTAACAGCATAAATGCCTGGCTTAGGAAGTAATAAATCTTCTTCAACATTTAAGTTGGCTGTTGGGAATCCGAGTTTCCTCCCACGTTTTGCACCAGATAAAACGGTTCCATATAATGATAACGGCCGACCTAATAGTTCATTCACTTGAGTGACATCCCCACTTGCTAATAGGTTGCGAATTCTTGTCGAGCTAATTTTTTCTTCATCATTTTCCACTTTAGAAACGGTCGTATATGTAAATGAACCTCGTGTAAATTGACTTATGTTTTCCATATTTCCGCTTCCTTTATGACCGAAAGTAAAGTCAAATCCAGCAACAACATGTTTAATATGAAGGCCAATAATAAAATGATCGATAAACTGCTGTGGTGATAAACTTGATAGCTCTTTATTAAATTTAATAATATACAAACGGTCAACGTTCATTTGTTGTAAAATTTCCTGTTTTTGACGAATAGGTGTAATATATTTAACGTTTTTCTTTTGTTTATTTAAAACAACTGACGGATGAGGATGAAATGTAATAACAGCACTTTCCATGTTTTTTTCTCTTGCTTTTAAAATCGCAGCATTTATTACTTCTTGATGTCCCTTATGTATCCCATCAAAAAAGCCGATTGCTGCGACTGTTTCCGGTAAACTATCCTCTGATAATATATGTGGGTAAGTTAATTCAATCGTTCTCAATTTACATCATCACCTACGCTTTCCAGTTCAATTAAAAACGCGTAATGCCCGTATTTGCTTAGGATTATTTTGATCTTTTTGATAGATTGCAAGCAATTCATTCTCATAAAAAATAGCAAATGGTTTATCTGTAGATAATTGATCCAGTATTGGTAATTTCTGTCCATATAATACCCTTTGTTTTGTAAGAGCGTCAACCGTTATTCTTTGTAAATGTTTCAGTCCATCACCAATAGGAACTAGTAAATCCATTTGTTTTTGCTTGAGTACTGCTCGTTCTATCATATCAAATGTGACACAATTTTCTTTATGAAATGCCCCAGTTTCAGTTCTTACGAGATGTGACATATGTGCTGGATATCCGAGCTTCCGACCTATATCAACACATAAAGTCCGAATATAAGTTCCTTTAGAAGAGACGACTTCAAAGGAGAAAACATGACGATCATCAGATATTTCTTTACGAGTGATTTGATAAATAGTTACCTGTCGTTCAGGGCGCTCCACCATTTTATTTTCGCGTGCATATTCATAAAGCCGTTTTCCTTTTACCTTGACAGCTGAATACATGGGTGGTATTTGCGTTATTTCCCCAACAAAAGACTGTAATGTGTCGTCAATATCTGCAACTGTAAGTGGTTTTTCAATATCCGCTTGTTCGATTACCTTACCATGCGCATCTTCCGTTTCAGTAGCCACACCTAATGTTACTTCAGCGACGTATGTTTTTGTTGTATCCATTAGATAGGGGACGATTTTTGTAGCTTTTCCAATACAAATCGGTAAAACCCCTTCAACTTCTGGATCGAGTGTCCCTGTATGACCGACTTTTTTTGTTTTAAACATCTTTCTTATTTGAATCACACAATCGTGAGAAGTCATCCCTTTTGGTTTCCATAATGGTAATATTCCGTCCATCTTTCCACCCCATTTTAAGCATGTTATGGAAAAATCTGACTTATCTTATCCAAGATAAGTCAGATTAATTTTACTCTTATTTTGACCATCTACACATGCTCATTGATCCAATTTCTTTAAAATGGTTTCAATGCGATTGCCATATTCTAATGCCTCATCAAACTCGAACGTGATTTCAGGTGTTTTGCGTAGGCGAATGCGACTACCGATTTCGGAGCGAATAAATCCTTTTGCCTTTGATAGGCCAAGAAGAGTTTCCTTTTTCTCTTCCTCACTCCCTAAAATCGAAACATAAACAGTAGCTTGTTGTAAATCACCCGTTACTTCAACATCAGTCACAGTTACAAATCCGATGCGTGGGTCTTTAATTTTTCGTGTTAAAATATCGCCAAGTTCTTTCTTCATTTGTTCAGCAACACGATTTGCACGAATCTTACTCACACTTCTCACCTCAACTTATACCATATCTCACACATGTTCGATTTCCGTTAACGTACGTTCCAATTCCGGAAAGGTATCGATCATTTGCAATACAGTTTGCATCACTTTCTCTGCATGTGCCTTTTCATTCGAAATCGTAACAATACCTAATTTCGTACGTTGCCATAAATCATGAAAATCTAGTTCAGCAATAGCAACATTAAATTCGTTTTTAAGTTTAGTCATCACTTTCTTTAACAGAGACCGTTTATGTTTTAATGAGTTCCCTTCATACAATAGACATTCTACTTCGGCGTATATAATCATACACGTTCGATTTCTTTCATAATGAATGCTTCTATGATGTCCCCTTCTTTAATATCATTAAAATTCTCCACTGTTAAACCACATTCATAGTTTTGTGCGACCTCTCGGACATCATCCTTAAATCGCTTTAATGTACCGATTTCGCCTTCATAAAGGACAATACCGTCACGGATTAAACGTACACCAGAATCACGTGTGATTTTTCCATCTGTGACATAACATCCAGCAATTGTTCCAATCTTGGATACTTTAAATGTTTCACGTACTTCTGCTTGACCAATCACTTGTTCTTCATATTCTGGATCAAGCATACCTTTCATAGCTGCCTCAATTTCCTCAATGGCCTTATAGATGACTCGATGGAGACGTACATCGACCTTTTCAGTTTCTGCTGCTTTCTTTGCATTTACATCAGGGCGAACATTAAAGCCAATAACGACAGCGTTTGAAGCAGATGCTAATGAAATATCTGATTCATTAATAGCACCAACACCAGAATGAATGATGTCAATGCGCACGCCTTCTACCTCGATTTTGCGAAGTGAAGCAGCAAGTGCTTCAGCAGAACCTTGGGTATCTGCCTTTATGATGACTTTAACAGCTTTCATTTCACCTTGTTTAATATGCTCAAATAAGTCGTCAAGGCTTACTTTTGTATGTTCGCTTCGAGTTTCTAAAATAGCTTGTTGATGCCTTGCCTCACCTATTTGGCGAGATTTTTTCTCATCTGCGAAAACAAGAAACTGATCTCCTGCTTGTGGTACTTCATTCAATCCAGTTATTTCCACAGGTGTTGATGGACCTGCTTCTTGGACCCGTCTTCCAATATCATTGAGCATCGCACGAACACGGCCAAATGTATTACCAACAACAATTGCATCTCCGACATGAAGTGTACCATTTTGAACTAATAATGTAGCAACTGCCCCGCGGCCACGGTCAAGTTCTGCTTCGATTACAGTGCCAAATGCATGTGTTTTAGGATTTGCTTTTAGTTCTTGCATTTCAGCAACGAGTAATATCATTTCAAGGAGTTCAGCGATTCCTTGATTTGTTAGTGCAGAAATCGGTACAAAAATGGTATCGCCACCCCAATCCTCAGGGATGATTTCATATTCTGTTAATTCCTGCATTACTCTTTCAGGATTTGCCGTCTCTTTATCCATTTTATTGACCGCTACTATGATTGGTACTTCAGCGGCTTTGGCGTGATTTAATGCTTCGACAGTTTGTGGCATGACACCGTCATCGGCAGCAACGACTAAGATAGCCAAGTCCGTTACTTCTGCACCACGTGAACGCATGCTTGTGAAAGCTTCGTGTCCCGGTGTATCTAAAAATGTGATTCTCTTATCTTCGACTTCAATCTGATAAGCACCGATATGTTGTGTAATACCGCCAGCTTCACCCGCCGTTACTTTAGATTGGCGAATCGCATCTAGTAATGTTGTTTTACCATGGTCAACATGACCCATAATGGTTACAACAGCTGGTCTTTCTTGTAAGTCTTCTGGATTATCTTCTTGAATATATTTATCAAAGTCCGTATCTTCAAGAATGATTTCCTTTTCTACTTCCACATTGTATTCTGAGCAAATGAGTTCAATCGCATCATCATCTAAATCTTGATTTTTAGTTGCCATAACACCTAAAAAGAGTAAGTTCTTAATAATTTCAGATGAATCTTTGTTTAATTTTTTAGCCAGTTCACTAACAGTTAGTGTGCCACTATATACAATTTTGTTCGGGGTTGATGGTTGTTCTTTCGGTTTCTGTTGTTTACTTTGTTCTTGCTGTACGTGTTTCTGTTTTTTCTTTTTATTCGCGCTTCTTGCTTTTTTATTTTCGTGTTTTTTCTTTTGTTGCTTACTTTCTGTAGGTTTTGTTTTTACTTCTGACTTCGGTTTGTTTTGTTCTTTTTTTGGATTTAATTTTTGATTCAACTTTTGCACGACATCCTCAGTAATCGTAGACATATGGTTAGATACGTCAATGTTTAATTCCTTCAAGTGTTGAATGATTTCTTTGCTTGATAATTTTGCTTGTTTTGCATACTCATATATACGCATTTTACGCATATATTCACCCCCAAAATAATTTCTAATCTAATAATGTCTTAAGTTTGTTGGCAAAACCGTCATCAAGTATTGCAATAGCAACACGATCTGTTTTTCCAATTGCTTTTGACAATGTGTCACGATCATCAACTACATAAAGGGGAACATTATAAAAATGACATTTATCAGTCATTTTCTTTTTCGTCTGTTTCCCTGTATCATTCGCCAAGAGAACTAACTTAGCCCGACTTTCTTGTATATCCTTAATAATCGCTTCTTCACCTAGTGAGCATTTACGTGCTCGATATGCCAATCCAATAAGGTTTAAATACGGCTTATTATTCATCGGAATCAACGAATTGTCGCAATTCATCATAGATATGCTGGTCGATATCTGTATTCAGATGGCGTTTTAATACACCTGTTTTTTCTGCCTGATCAATCACAACCAAGTCTTTAGAAACATAGGCGCCCCGTCCACTCAATTTACCAGTTGGATCAACAGATACCTTTCCTTCTTTATCCCGTACAATGCGAATCATATCTTTTTTAGATTTCATTTCAGATGTGACAACACACTTACGTAGCGGTATTCTTCTTTTCTTAACCATCTGAATCCCTCCTTATTCAAACAAATCTTCTTCCATGTCAGAATAAGTGTCTGTTTCGTTTAAAATCCCTTCTTCTAAGGCTTCTGATTCACTTTTAATATCGATTTTCCAACCAGTTAACTTTGCCGCTAAGCGTGCGTTTTGTCCACGCTTTCCAATTGCTAATGATAGTTGATAGTCAGGTACAATTACCGTTGTTGCTCGTTCATCTTCATCAAGAATGACATCGATGACTTTCGATGGACTTAATGCGTTTGAAACGTATACAGTAGGGTCTTCAGACCATTCAACAATGTCAATTTTTTCACCATTAAGTTCATCTACTATAGCCTGCACGCGCTGTCCTTTCTGACCGACACATGACCCAACTGGATCAATTTCCGGATCTTCTGCATGAACTGCGATTTTTGAACGGTCTCCAGCTTCTCTCGCAACTGATTTGATTTCTACAACTCCATCATATATCTCCGGAACTTCCATCTCAAACAATCTTACTAATAAACCCGGATGCGATCGAGAAATAAGAATTTGTGGACCTTTATTCGTGTTTTCAACTTTCGTTACATATACTTTTATCCGATCATGAGCATGATATTGTTCATTACTCATTTGTTCAGATAGTGGAAGTTTTGCTTCAATTTTACCAAGGTCAACATAAACAAAGCGTGAATCGTGGCGTTGAATAATACCAGTCATCACATCTTCTTCACGATCGATGTATTCATGATAAATAACACCTCGTTCTGCTTCGCGCACCCGTTGTGTTACAACTTGTTTAGCAGCTTGGGCAGCAATACGCCCGAAGTCTTTCGGCGTTACTTTTACTTCAATCACATCGCCTAATTCATAATTCGGATCAAGTGATTGTGCTTCCTCAAGATTCACTTCTTGTTGTTCATCTTCCACTTCTTCAACAACTGTTTTTCGAGAAAACAATTGCATGCTACCTTTGTCTTCATTTAATTCTACGCGTACATTTGTTGCTGATTGAAAATTCTTCTTATATGCAGAAATCAACGCGGCCTCTAATGCTTCTAGTAATGTCTCTTTTTCAATTCCTTTTTCTTTTGCTAACGCATCGATTGCATCAAACAGTTGACTACTCACTCGTTTATTCCCCCTTAAAATACAACTGCTAATCTCGCTTGAGCAATTTTATCAAATGGAATGCTAACTTCCTTTGTTCTAGTCATAACTTTATATTCTATTGTTGCAGTGTCATCTTCAAAACGTGTTAATATTCCCTCATATTCCTTTTCACCATCTATCGGTGCATACAAAGAGACATAGATATTTTTATTCACATGTTTTTCAAAATCAGCCTTTGTCTTTAATGGACGTTCTGCCCCTGGTGAGGAGACTTCTAAGAAATAGGCACCTTTTATCGGATCATGTTGATCTAATTGTTCACTGAGCTTTTCTGATACGAGCTCGCATTCATTTAAACCGACACCACCCTCTTTGTCGATGAAAATACGTAAGAAGAAGTCTTTTCCTTCTTTGACATATTCAATATCAACTAAGTCTAAATTTTCTTCTTGTAAAATAGGCGTAACGATTTCCTCCGTCATATTAATAATATCTTGTCGTCCCAATTGTCTTCCTCCTTTACAATATGTCGTTTGTATTATTATGTACGATTTACAATTCTTCTACACGAGGGTCATTTAAACCATTCAATATAAAACCCTTGCCTATTGAAAAGTGGCAAGGGAAGCTGGTGTAAGCACAATGTATGAAGAAAGAGTGGGGATCACCCACTCTTTTCTCGAAAATTCCTTAGCTACAAAGGAATTATAACATAGTATAAGTAAACATGCAAACCTCGTCATTGTAATAAATCTGTCAGTATATACGAGAACTCCCCCACCTGTTTGATTTTCCTCTTTTCTCCTAATTTGTTAGATAATTGAATGATAACCCCATAAAAAATGTACTCATACCATTTTCGTAATCTAATCCATTTAAAATAAGGATAGTTGATTTTGATCTGGCATTCCTTCTAAACATCCATGTTGATCGAGATATTCTAAAACTGTTTTTGAAATCTTACTACGTTCACGTAAATCCTCTTTGGAGAGAAATTCTCCTTCTTCCCTTGCTTTCACAATATTAAGTGCCGCATTTGTGCCTAAGCCATCTACCGCATTGAATGGTGGGATAAGTGAATTTCCTTCAACGATAAAATCTGTTGCACTTGAACGATATAAATCAACTTTACTAAAGAAGTAGCCCCGCTCACACATTTCAAGTGCGACCTCTAATACAGTTAACAAACTCTTCTCTTTTGGTGTCGCATCATTTCCTTTTTGATCTATTTCAGTCACACGTTGTCTGATTGCATCTGCACCTTTTATCATTGTATCTAAATCAAAATCATTTGCACGAACTGAAAAATATGCTGCATAAAAATAAATTGGGTGATGCACTTTAAAGTATGCAATCCGTACAGCCATTAAAACATATGCGGCGGCATGGGCTTTCGGGAACATATATTTTATTTTTTTACATGATTCAATATACCAGCCAGGGACACCGTGTTTGTTCATCTCTTCAATCCATTCATCTGTTAGACCGCGACCTTTACGGACGGATTCCATGATTTTAAAAGCTGTTGACGCTTCTAGCCCTTTTTGCATTAAATAGACCATAATATCATCACGGCATCCGATAACATCAGGGAGTTCACATATTCCTTCATTGATAAGTTCTTGAGCATTCCCTAACCATACATCAGTCCCATGTGAAAGTCCTGAAATAATAACGAGTTCTGAAAAAGTAGTTGGTTTCGTGTCTTCCAACATTTGGCGCACGAATCTAGTTCCGAATTCTGGAACACCTAAAGTCCCTGTATGACAATCATTTATTTGTTCAGGTGTTACCCCGAGCGGCTCAGGACCTGAAAATATTTTCATCACTTCTGGATCGTCCACTGGGATTGTTTTCGGATTAATATCGGTTAAATCTTGTAGCATTCGAATGACTGTTGGGTCATCATGTCCAAGAATATCTAGTTTTAATAAATTATCTTCGATTGAATGGAAATCAAAATGTGTTGTCCTCCATTCACTATTTCTATCATCAGCTGGATATTGAATCGGTGTAAAATCAAATATCTCTTTTTCATCTGGTACAACAATAATTCCACCTGGATGTTGTCCCGTTGTTCGTTTAACACCAGCACATCCTTGTACAAGCCGATCAATTTCTGCACCTTTTAGAACGAGAGAATGGTCTGAAGCATAACCTTTCACATACCCATAAGCTGTTTTTTCGGCAATTGTACCGATTGTTCCTGCGCGGTATACATTATCCTCGCCAAATAAAACCTTCGTATAATTATGGGCTTTCGGTTGATATTGTCCTGAGAAGTTAAGGTCAATATCTGGTACTTTATCCCCCTTAAAACCTAAAAATGTTTCAAATGGGATATCTTGTCCGTCCTTAGTTAATTCATTTCCGCAATTAGGACATTCTTTATCTGGTAAATCAAATCCACTACCATATGAACCGTCTGTAATAAATTCATGATAGTGACATGTCAAACATACATAATGAGGTGGTAAAGGATTCACTTCGGTTATATCTGTCATTGTAGCGACTAATGATGAACCGACTGATCCCCTTGAACCTACAAGATAGCCATCATCGAGAGATTTTTTCACGAGTTTATGTGATATTAAATAAATGACAGCAAATCCATGATTAATGATGCTCGATAATTCTTTTTCTAACCGTTTCTCTACAATTTCTGGTATTGGATCACCATAGATTGATTTAGCTTTTGTATAACAGAGATGACGTATTTCTTGATCTGCTCCCTCGATTGTCGGTGTATAAAGGTCTTCCTTGATTGGCGAGATATCCTCAATCATTTCTGAAATGAGATTGGTATTTTTTACAACAATCTTTTCAGCTAATGTCTCACCAAGAAAATGAAATTCATCAAGCATTTCATCGGTTGTCCGAAACGGAGTATCTGGTAACCGATGACGATTTAACGGATTACCAGCTTGAGAAGCAATTAATATTTGTCGATACTGTTTTTCATGGTTTTCAATATAATGGGCATTGCCTGTCGCAACAACCGGTTTATCCATTTTATTTCCGAGTTCTACTAGCTTACGGATAATGTCTAGTATTTGTGCTTCATTTTGGACTAATTCTTTCTCAATGAGATGTGTATAATTGCTTGGTGGCTGAACTTCGATATAGTCATAAAACTCAGCTACTCGCTCTGCATCATCCATGGACTGTTGCATCATTGTTTCAAATACTTCACCTTGATCACATGCCGAACCGATTAAGAGTCCATCACGATATTTTTCTAATAAGGAGCGCGGTATGCGTGGGACCCTATAAAAATAGTCTATATGGGCGAATGATACGAGTTTATAAAGATTCTTTAAACCTATTTCATCCTTTGCTAAAATAATGCAATGAAATGGCCGGGAGCGTTTATAGGCATCGCCTTCACCCATATGATTATTAAGGTACTGATGATTATCAATCTCTTGTTCTAATAATTTTTCAACAAGCTTCCATAATAAATATCCTGTTGCTTCCGCGTCATAAATCGCGCGGTGATGTTGGGTTAACTCAATATTTAAATGTTTACATAATGTATTTAAACGATGATTTCGTAGTTCCGGAAAAAGAAAGCGCGCTAATTCTAACGTGTCAATGACAGGTTGAGTAATTTTATCATAGTTGATTCTTTTATATCCTTGATTTAAAAATCCAATGTCAAAACTAGCATTATGAGCTACAAGTATACTATCACCCGCCCAGGCATGAAAGTCTTTTAGAACATCACCTATTTCTGGTGCATCCATTACCATATCATCAGTAATTCCAGTCAAGTCGATTGTTGTTTGTGATAATGGATGATGTGGATTAGCAAAAGATTCGAAACGATCGACTATTTCACCGCGATGTATTTTTACACCAGCAATTTCGATAATCGTGTCATAGACAGCTGATAATCCAGTTGTTTCAACGTCAAATACGACATATGTTGCTGCGTCGAGCGTAACATCTGCCTCGTTATAAGCAATCGGAATACCATCATCTACAAGATTAGCTTCGACACCATAAATAACTTTAATATTATGTTTCTCACTTGCATTATGTGCCTCTGGAAATCCTTGGACAGCAGCATGATCTGTGATTGCAATAGCTGAATGCCCCCATTTTGCAGCTTGTTCAACAAGTCGACTAGGTGAAACAACAGCATCCAACTGACTCATTGTCGTATGAGCATGTAATTCAACACGCTTTCCATCTTTTGGTGCTGTATCTACTCGGGTCGCTACTTTGATTTCATTCATATCATTCGCCATCATCGTTAATTCATTCGTATACATATCAGTTTGGATACTACCACGTGCTTTAATCCAAATGCCCTTTTTTAATTGTTCAAAAATCTCGGCATCTTCTTCTCCACGAGAGAACTTTTTAATTGTTAATGAGTCTGTATAATCTGTTGCTTTAACGATTAATAGACTGCGCCCAGAGCGTAATTTACGAATATCGACTGAAAATATATAACCTTGTACAGTTACACGACGTTCTTCCTCGATAATATTTTCCATCTGTATCGGTTCATCGTTAATTTGATAACCAATCGTAAAGGTACGGTTTTTCTCAGCATGATGTTTATCTTTCTCGCGTTTTTCTTTTTGGCGAATCGTTTTAAGGACCATTTCTTGATCCTGTAATGCTTGTTCTTCTTTAAACTTACGAATATTATTTTCCTGATTAGCAACTTGGACATCTAAAGAAAAAAGAGGGGCGCCAATCCTTTTACAAAATGTTTGAAAATCACTTTCAAGCCGTTTTTTAATTGCTACGGCCTCAGCATCGTTTCGAGCTTTAATTGATATCTTTTGATTTTGAATAACAGGTATTTGCTGTAGAATAAAATCTTTGTATGCTGGAGATAAATCTGTCACTTGTGTAAAGTATTTCCAATACTCCGCTATTTGCTCGGTATCAAATTCCTTTGATTGGGTATAGAAAGTAAACGTTACTTGAGTTAGATTTTGAAAGGATTTTTTTATTGCGGATAAAAAGGATTGAAATATATTAAATGGCAGTAGCGTCTCGATTTCAATATGAAAATGCCATAACTTTTCTTGTTTAAAAACATCGAGTTGCGTTAGTTTCGCATCTTTAAAATATGTTTGTTCTAAGTGAGACAATCCAATTTGATCTAATAAGATCTTCATTTTATCATTTGTTGACATACTCATTGTTCTTCCCCCAGTGCTTCAAATAGGTGAACCCTTGTCAAACAAAAGACAAGGGCGTCCTAAACACATTAATATTAAAGAAATAATCTTTGAATATCATTCCATGTTACGATAATCATGAGTAACATGAGCATAGCAAATCCTATAAAGTGAACAAGGCCTTCCTTTTGGGGATCAATTGGTTTTCCTCTAACAGCTTCAATCGCAATAAATAGCAGTCTTCCTCCATCTAAAGCTGGTAATGGAACGAGATTAATAATCCCTAAATTAATGCTTAAAATAGCCGTCCACATAAAGAAGTTCGATATACCAGATTTGACCACTTGGTCAGTTGCATCATATATCCCAACAGGTCCTGACAACATATCAATGGAGTATTGCCCAGTGATTAACTTCCCTAAATTGGTCAGGATTAATGTTGTAATTTCATATGTTTTTGTAAACCCATATTTTACTGTACCAATAGCAGATTTATGAAAGGCTTGGTATACGCCAATCTGACCAAATTCTTCATCTATCTCTTCTATATAAACCGCATTAGGTACGACAGATAATTCGACTTGATCACCTTCTCGTTGAACAGTCATATCTAATTCGGTACCTGGGTTTTCACGCACAAATGATTGAAAATCGGTAAAGCTTTCAATTATTGTCCCGTTGATTTTAATAATTTCATCACCGTTTTCAAATCCAGCTTGTTCAGCAGGACTTCCTGGCTGTATTTGGTCAATCTTAGCTTGTTCTACCGGAACACCTTCTGTAAAACCTAAAATAAAGAAAATAACAATCGCTAAAAGGAAGTTCATCATCGGGCCTGCGAATAATTGCATTGCACGTTGTCCAAGCGTTTTTGATGCAAACTGCCGATCATATGGTGCAATTTGTGTTTCATTTTCATCCATGATAAAAAATGCTTTCTCATCTACGGAAAAGACATGTTTCTCTTCATGATCATCTACTTCATAGCCCTCAATGACTAGCTGATGATCTAAATCAACATGTTCTACTTCGATCACCCGAGCATTTGGGTGTTTTGCTTTATTATTGACGATAATTTTATTTACTTTGCCACCATCATTAAACTCCAAACCGATATGATGGCCTGGCTTTAATTCGATAATTTCCGGATCTTCTCCTGCCACTCTTACGTATCCACCCATTGGTAGGAGACGGATCGTATAAACTGTTTCATTTTTTTTGAACGAGAAAATTTTTGGCCCAAATCCAATAGCAAATTCACGTACAAGCATTCCTGCACGCTTAGCAAAAATCATATGGCCAAATTCATGGATAAAAACGAGTAAACCAAACATGAAAATAAAAGCCAAAATTGTTTTCAATGCAGGCACCTACCTTTTCGCAATCATTTATTACGCCTTATTATATCAATATCTACTTTATTATCGAAACATACTTTGTTGAACAGGCGTCTCTTTCTAGTTTACAGCAAAACGTAAATAATATGAAATATAGGAAACACAAATAATAAACTGTCCATTCGGTCTAGTATGCCACCATGTCCCGGAAGTAACTTTCCAGAATCTTTTACATCATAATGCCTTTTATAAGCTGAAGCAACTAGATCACCAATTTGACCAGCCATCGATAGAAAGATTGTGGCTGTTAACATAACATGTTTAGGTAATGGAAGTGGGTAGATGAGTTGGAAAACCAAACCAAATACACAAGCAAAAACAATACCGCCAATGGCGCCCTCTATAGTCTTATTTGGGCTAATATCCGGCCATAATTTATGTTTACCTAAAGCACGACCAGTAAAATAAGCTCCCGTATCTGTTGACCAGACGATGACTAATAAATAGAACACATAAGCTAAACTTTCTAAACGGGTCTCCATAAAAAACAAAAAGCCCATCGTCAAATAGAGCATCGCTATTAATGTAAATCCTACTTCGTCAAAGCTAAAACGATTCTTTGAAAGAACCGTATAGAACAACATAATAATGACATAAAAAATGACTATTTCTGTTTTTCCGAGGCTTAATTCGACCGTGTTCGGTAACAGTAAAAACCACAGGAAAATGAGTGTTATGATAGCTGGAAATGAACTTATCGATATGTTACGCATTCGTAGTAGCTCAAATAAGCCAATAGATGCCATTAAATAGGTCAAAATAATAAAAGGGAGTTTCCCATATATTAATATTGGAACAAATATGAGTAATGCAATAAACGCTGTAATTATCCGTTGTTTCATAATTTATGACACACCTTATTAAATTCCTCCGTAGCGCCTTTTCCGTTTTTGATAATCAAGTAATGCTTCGTAAAAAACTTCTTCTGTAAAATCAGGCCATAGGACATCTGTAAAATAAAACTCAGAATATGCACACTGCCATAATAAAAAGTTACTTAAACGTTGTTCTCCACTTGTACGTATAAGTAAATCGGGATCACTCAATCCGTTAGTATATAAGTATTTAGAAAAAGTCTCTTCATCTAAATCGTCTATTTTAATCGCTATTTGATTGTCTTTATAGTCTTTGATTAATTGTTTAACCGCACGTACGATTTCTAACCGTGATCCGTAATTAATCGCGAAATTTAGTAACATACCATCATTATCTTTCGATTGCTCTTTAGCATTTTTCACTGCTTCTCGTGTATGTTTTGGTAAATGAGCTAAATCACCAATTGTATCAATACGTACATTTTTTTCCATTAACTCTGGTAAATATATATGTAAATATTCTTTGGGGAGACGCATTAAGAAGTCTACTTCGGAAGTTGGGCGTTTCCAGTTTTCAGTTGAAAATGCGAATAAAGTTAATGTATCAACATGGTATTTTGTTGCTGCACGTACAGCACGCTGGGTCGCCTCCATACCTTCTTTATGACCAGCTACTCTAGGAAATCCACGTCTTTTGGCCCACCTGCCATTTCCATCCATGATGATGGCAACATGAGAAGGGATATTTTTTAGTTTACCTGATTCTTGAAATTCTTTTTCTCTTTTTCTTAAAAAAGGAAGTCTAAATGACATAATTTGTCCTCCGATTATTATTGAATTACATGCGGAATACATCTTATATATTTGATATGAATAAATGAAAAGTTATATACATCTTATTATAATACATTACCAATTAAGTTTGTATTATAAATTAGCAATTAATGGTGCAATTCTTTAATTTTGATGCCCGCTAGCCAATAATAACACAAAAGCCCCCTTATACAAAGAGGGCTCTATTTAAAACAGGATATTTATGGGTTAAACCTCCATAATATCTGCTTCTTTTTCTTTCGTCAGTTCATCAATTTTTGCGATGTATTCGTCTGTTTCTTTTTGAACATCATCTTGGAATGTTCGTAACTCGTCTTCTGTAATATCGCCATTTTTCTCTAACTTTTTCAACTCATCATTTGCTTCACGGCGGAAATTACGTACTTGAATGCGACCTTCTTCTGCGTACTTCCCAACAATTTTAACCAAGTCTTTTCTGCGTTCTTCTGTTAATGCAGGAATATTAATACGAATAATATGACCATCACTAGATGGTGATAAGCCAAGATCAGCTTTTTGAATCGCTTTTTCAATGTCGCTAATAACGGATTTATCATATGGTGTAATAGATAGAAGTCTTGCTTCTGGTGTTGAAATCGTCGCTAGTTGATTAAGTGGTGTGGCTGCACCATAATAATCAACATAGACATTATCGAGAATATTAGGATTTGCTCTACCGGTACGTACAGTGGCAATATTCCTAGAAAATGCTTGAATCGCTTGTTCCATTTTTTCACGCATTGCTTTAAAAATTTCCGAACTCATCTTAATTCCCCCTTATCGTTGTTCCAATGGTTTCCCCTTGAACAACACGTTTAATATTTCCTTCTTCTGTAATCGAAAAAACAATTAAAGGTATATCATTATCCATACAGAGGGTTGACGCTGTTGAATCCATCACACCTAATCCTTCATTCAACATATCTAAGTATGAGAGATTGTCATATTTCTGTGCGTTTTTATTGATTTTCGGATCATCTGTATAGACACCGTCAACATTGTTTTTAGCCATTAAAATAACTTCTGCTTCGATTTCTGCTGCCCGTAATGCAGCTGTTGTATCTGTTGAAAAATATGGGTTTCCAGTACCGGCAGCAAATATGACAACACGCTTCTTTTCAAGATGACGAATAGCTTTTCTTCTTATATACGGTTCAGCTACTTGACGCATTTCAATTGATGTCTGAACACGTGTTGGAATACCGATTTTCTCTAATGCATCTTGTAAAGCTAATGAATTCATTACGGTAGCAAGCATGCCCATATAATCCGCAGTAGCTCGATCCATTCCCATCTCACTACCAACTTTTCCACGCCAAATATTTCCACCACCGACAACGACAGCAATCTCAACACCTAAATCTGCCACTTCTTTCACTTGGTTTGCGATGGATTGGATTACTTTTGGTTCGATTCCAAAACCTTGTTCACCACTTAGGGCTTCTCCACTTAATTTCAATACAATTCTGCGGTAATAAGCTGTTGTCATAATAACCTCCATAGCAAGTTTTTTAAAAAGATTAGATGTTATACAAGAATAGGGAACATTGTGTTCCCTATGACTTATTTTTTAATTTGACTCATAACCTCTTCGGCAAAGTTTTCTTCACGTTTTTCCATTCCTTCGCCTACTTCATAACGAACGAATGTTTTCATTGTTCCACCGTGGTTAGCGACATGTTTTTTAACTTTAACATCTGGATCTTTAACAAATGGTTGGTCAAGTACACAAATTTCTTCAAAGAATTTACCTAGACGACCTTCAACCATTTTTTCAACAATATGCTCTGGTTTTCCTTCGTTTAATGCTTGTGTTTTTAATATTTCACGTTCATGGTTTACTTCTTCTTCTGGAACATCGTCTCGAGAAACATAACGTGGATTTGAAGCGGCTACGTGCATAGCGATATCTTTTGCAACTTCTTCTTCAGTTGTTCCCTCAATAAGAGTTAATACACCAATTCTGCCACCCATATGAAGGTATGAACCAAACACATCATTATCTGTTTTATTAATGATTTCAAAACGGCGAAGAGAGATTTTCTCACCTATTGTTGCAATCATTGAGTTGATGTAAGTTTCAACCGTGTCACCATCACCGTGAAGTTTTTGTTGTAATGCTTCTTCTACAGTTGCTGGCTTTTGTGAAACGATATGCTTACCAAGTTCTGTTAGTAACTTTTGGAATTGGTCGTTTTTCGTTACGAAGTCAGTCTCACAGTTTACTTCTAATAGAGCCGCAGTATTGTTGTCAACTTCTACATATGTAGCTCCTTCAGCAGCAATACGATCTGCCTTTTTAGCTGCTTTTGCAATACCTTTCTCACGTAGGTAGTCAACAGCAGCATCGATATTACCATCTGTTTCAACAAGTGCTTTTTTACAATCCATCATTCCTGCACCTGTTTTTTCACGTAATTCTTTTACCATTTTAGCTGTTATTGCCATTTGTTAAATCCTCCCTTATTATTATCCTGTTCCATTTTCAAAAAATGAATCATGTCTTTAAAAAAGGTGATAAAAGGTATTCCCCCTTATCACCTTTCATCATTACTCTTGTGTTGTTTCTACTGTTTCTTCTTTGTTTGTTTCTTTTTCATCAGTCTTTGCTTTTTCGGCTTCAACTTCATCTAATTCTTCACCTTGTTTAACTTCAAGGATGGCATCCGCCATTTTCGATGTTAACAGTTTCACTGCACGAATCGCATCATCGTTTGCTGGAATAACATAATCTACTTCATCCGGATCACAGTTTGTATCAACAATTCCGATAATCGGGATATTTAATTTACGTGCTTCAGCAATTGCGATGCGTTCTTTACGTGTATCAATGACAAAAATAGCATCTGGAAGCTTTTTCATCTCTTTAATTCCACCAAGGAATTTCACGAGACGTGCTTTTTCTTTTAATAGGTCGACGACTTCTTTCTTAGGTAGAACGTCGAATGTGCCGTCTTCTTCCATACGCTCAATTGATTTTAAGCGATTAATGCTTTTACGGATTGTTTTAAAGTTTGTTAATGTACCGCCTAACCAACGTTGGTTGACATAGTACATACCAGAACGTGTTGCTTCTTCTTTAACCGTGTTTTGCGCTTGTTTTTTAGTACCAACAAATAATACGGTACCTCCATTAGCAGCAATATCTTTAACAAAGTTGTACGCCTGTTCTACTTTTTTGACTGTTTTTTGTAAGTCAATGATGTAAATTCCATTACGCTCAGTAAAGATATACTTCTTCATTTTCGGATTCCAACGGCGTGTTTGGTGTCCGAAATGAACACCAGCTTCTAAAAGCTGTTTCATTGAAATGATTGACATAATAATCCTCCTAATTGGTTTTATTCCTCCGTTTACTTCATGTTTGTAGACCGACCAGTTACCTGGCACCTAGCAACAAATCCATAAACGTGTGTATTTATCTATGTCTATGCTTTATAATAGACATCATGTTACACCAAAAATTACTATACCATAACAACTTCAGTCAAGCAAGCATTATATTATCTTGATCCGTAAAATTTTATTATTAATTCAGCTTCTGTCTTACCACAATCTAATTGTTTAGCAATTTCCTCAACACTCAAACCTTTCTGATAGAGCTGTAACACTTTAGCATGTATGGATGTTTCAATTGAATCATTTGGTTTTTCTTTTAAGAAATCAGTAATATGGTTTGAGTCCGTTTCATCATATAACAGGTGATGTTCTTTATGCTTCGGCTTTGAATTGGTAACTGGTTCGTTTTCAAGGATGCGGTCTTCATTATTATTATATGATAATAGTCGTTTGTTTTCTTCTTTTATTTCCTTGAGATATGTGTCAAAGATACGTATGATTTCCGTATGATTTTCGTGTTCATTTTGTTTATTTAATACATATAAATGATAGATTAAATAGATTGAAATCGCATGTAACAAAAAGCTAATTGTTAACAGAAAAAAAGTCATTGCCTTCTCCTTACTTCGTTAAATCAATCCTGTTTCCCAAATAGGGGTGCTGGGCATGGGATTGTTTACGTCGTTTATTCTGTTGTTTTGTTGGTAATAGCTGTTCTTTTTGATTCTGTTTGTTTTCATCTTTTATGACGGGATCACGAACTTCACTATATGTTTGAACTTGTTTACGTTTTACCTTTTCTTTTTCAAGCTGACTTTGCGCTAACGTGTCTTGAAATTGTTGATGTTGCTTCTGCATATGATCTGCTGATTTACCTGCATTTTGAGTTCGTGGTAAAGCGACTTGCATTTCAATTGCTTTTAAGCCCATTTCAATCACGTCCTTTATAAAGGTTGAAAATTAAACTCATTATTATTCCAAGTGATTTTCATATGTTGTTGATCTTTATCAACAGTATGTCTATACTTTCCATAGATTAGAATTGTATTAGCATAGAGATTATTTCTTACAATGATTTCTCTATCAATTGTTTCATCCACTAGTTGTGCTTGTTCTACAATTTGCTGATTGATATCATCAATCTGTTGTTTTGTCTTTTTAAGCGAATGTTGTTGCCTACTTAACATCAATTTTAATTGCTCGGGATTCATCTGGTCTTTCGAGCGAATAATTTTCTGACCAATCATTTCTAATTGCTTTACAGTTGCTTCGGCTTGCTTTCGCTCTGACAATAAAGTCTTTAAACTCTGATCCGACGTATTTTGATTTCCTAAATATATTTCAGTCTGTGTATTCATTCGGTTTCCCAGGTCATTTACTTCAATTTTCTCTTCCGCATTTACTTGCCCACCAATGATATTCCCACGTTGGCAATAAATTGTATTTTTTGCCTTACAATCACTATGCAAAATAGAATTTTCAACGAATAAATTGCGCCCACATCTAATGTTGCCTTGATTAACATATCCAATATGAACATCGACAGCTGCATCTATTTTTCCAGTTTTCAAACCAGCCATTCCTTCTGATATATAAACAGATCCCCCGCTAACAACTTCTGCCGCTTCTACCATTCCGTAAATTTTAATATCGCCATCCGCCTTGACTGAATAGCCCGATGGGACATCACCATGAATGATAACTGAACCATTAAAATTAAGATTACCTATTTTCATTGACAATGATTCATGCACTTCATAAACATCATGAACGTGAATGGTGTGATTAGCTACACTTACTTGTCCTGAAGCGCTTGCATAAAAAGTTAATTCATCTTCATTAAAAATAACGTTTTTACCGGCGCGGCATAAAACAGGTTTGCCTTTTTTGGCAGGGATTGGATTGCCGAATATATCTATTCCTTGTTCACCTTGTTTAGGTAATGCTATGACAGCCAGTTTGTCACCTTTGTTAACCATTGGAATCTGCATGACTTCACGAAAATTCCAAACATCATGTTCTTTTACTTGCTCTGTTGTTTGAACTGTATAAGTAATTGTCCCATCTGTTCCATGTTTTGGGTCCGTTCCCTTTGCGATCAATATAGGAAAGGTAATTGTCGATAAATCTACCTCAAATTGTTTCGTGTGTTTTCGAATAATACCATGTTTAATTTGATTCTTGTTTAGAAACCGCAATAAATCCTCTTCTTTTATTGTTTCTGGGAGTTTTGTTAGGTCTTGTTTACAATGGAGTTCTGCTTGCATTCGGTCACGTGTATATTCAATAAAGAAATAAGATCCCATGTCCTCCATAGCCTTTATCTCCTTTATTATCATTTTGTTATCCGTGTTCAATTAATTTTAAGAGGGTTTTATTTAATTTGAAAATAGCCTTTTTATGAATTTGAGAAATTCGTGATGTCGTTAATTCTAGTATTTTACCTATTTCAGTAAAAGTCAATTCTTCATGGTAAAATAGATTAATAATTAATTGCTCATTTTTATTTAATGTTTTTAAAGCATCTTCGAGTTCATCGAGTAACTCATGCTGTATGAGTTGTTCTTCAGGTTGGACAACCATAGGGTCAGGTATGGCATTTCCAATCCCTTCTTTTTGATCCGAATAATGCTCATTCAGCTGTTCATCAATAGACATAATATTAGAAAAGAGCGTATCTCGCATGACAGTTTCAACTTCATTAATCGTCATATTGACCTCTTTAGCTATTTCTTTAGCTGTTGGTTGTCTTTGAAATTTCTGTTCAAGTAGACGTGAAGCTTCTTCAACTTTTTTCATTTTTTCTCGCATGGATCGGGGTACCCAGTCTTCTTTTCGCAACCCGTCAATAATGGCGCCTCTAACCCGGAATGAAGCATATGTATCGAATTTTAATCCACGTTTACGTTCAAATTTTTTGATAGCATCATACAACCCTACCATCCCAAAGCTGATTAAGTCATCCTTTATAACATTTGGTGGTAGATGTGTCGCAATTCTTTCAACATGAAAATGCACGAGATACATATAATTATCTATTAATTGATTTGCCGCATCACTTCCTTTATCTGTTGTCCAATTGTCCCATAGTTTTTCCTCTAGAGAAGATAGATTTAATGACACGATAATGATACTCCTCTCTATTAATAGAACTCATATAAAAGTTTCACCTTTATTAACCGTTCGTATTTTTAATCGATTCGTTGCTGGATCAAATTCGATTGTTCTACCACTACTACCACCAACATCTGCAGCAATAATCGGTATGCGGTACTGGGCTAGTATTTTTTTAACGGCTGCAATATTCCGTGGTCCAATTCGCATCATGTCATTGCCATTAGCAAACTTAAACATTTGGGCCCCACCAGCAAGTTTAGCTTGTAATGCAAACTGTCTAGCTCCATGTCGAAGCATTTTCTTAACTAATATTTGAATGGCTGTATCGGCATATTTGTAATTGTTTTTATTCGTTAATTTCGCTTGTTGTGAGTCTGGTAGCATGATATGGGCAAGTCCACCTAGTTTCATCTTTTCATCGTAAATAATGACACCTACACATGAGCCTAATCCAGAGGTGCGAATTTTGTCTGGAGCTTTGGCGATATTTAAATCAGCTATTCCGACTTTAATGATTTGATCATGTTTATTCATGCCCATTAATCCCCAATGAAGAAAATAACTTATTAAAGGAATCAGCATCCGGAATATAGAAAAATTGTCCATTTATTCCATTTGTCGGGTCATTACTACTTATCTTCGTGTCAATAATCAATGCATAATCAACAACTTCGGATAATTCTAATAAACCATCAACAATAACCGCACCTGCCATATCAATGCCTAGATAAGGAATTGATGGACGCATATCAAGCCTTGTAAAATCAGATAACGCAGAAAGATACGCGCCAGTTAATATATTTCCGATTTCCTTTAGGACCGAGGTTGCCATCTCGTTTTGCTTCATTGTTTCAGAGTCAAAAATCGATATATTATCATGTAATAATTCATGGACGAGATTTTCCGCTTCTGTTATTGACATGATAAAATAGACCGTTCCTGGTGCGTCTCCTTCAACACGAAAGACGGTAGCTGCAATGATTTGCTCAGGTCCACCAATTTGTTCAATCAGTTCATTAAGAGCAACAATCCGTATTGACGGCACTTCCATATCTATTTTCTTCTGCAATAGTTGTGATAAAGACGTGGCAGCATTACCTGCACCAATATTACCGATTTCACGTAGCACGTCCTTTTGAATCGAAGTTAAGAACATATCCATTTTTCTAACCTTCCATCTGAGATAATTGTTGGGCCTGTTCGACATCTTGTTGTGTTAATACTTGTTCAAGGTCTAATAAGATGAGTAATCGTTCGTTCATATTGGCAACACCACGAATATAATCATATACTTCTGTTCCAATAACGTCTGGTGAAGGTTCGATCGCTTCATCTGGTAAATCAATCACATCATTTGCGCCATCAACAATAAAGCCAACTTCTATCTCATTCACATGGACGATAATGATTCTAGTAGCTTCATTATACGGTTTAGATTCCATACCGAAGCGCGTCCTTAGATCAATAATCGGTGTAACAACTCCACGTAGATTAATAACACCTTTAATATAGTTAGCAGTTCCTGGAACTCTAGTAATTGAATGTAATCGTTCAATTCCACCGACGTGGCGTACCGGAATCACATATTCTTCTTCACCTAACTGAAAAACGATAACTTTTTTATCCTCAGATTCTGTATGTTCCATCAAGACAATCTCCCTTCATCATTATTTATTTATTTTACAAGAGCATTTGTATCAATTATGAGTGCTACTTGACCATCACCTAATATGGTTGCCCCTGAAATAGCAAAGACATCTTGTAAATATTTGCCTAGTGATTTTAATACGACCTCTTGCTGCCCAATAAATGAATCAACAACAAGAGCAGCCATTTTTTCACCTTTTTTAACAATAACAATGGATTCGTACTCATCTTCTTCATGATTAGATTGTTGTGGTACATCAAAAATGTCTTTTAAAAACACCAGTGGGACAACATTTCCACGAAAATCGATAACTTTCTTATGATGAGCAGATAAAATTTGCTTTTTCTCAATAATCGCTGTTTCAATAATGGACGATAATGGAATTGCATACTTTTCTTTTTCAATTTCTACTAAGAGTACTGACATGATTGATAAGGTTAATGGGAGTTGAATCGAGAATACAGAACCCTTATCATATTCAGAGTCAATCGAGACACGACCACCTAAAGATTCTATTTTTGTACGTACAACATCTAAGCCGACACCACGCCCAGAAACATCCGATACAACTTCAGCCGTTGAAAAGCCACTCGCTAAAATTAATTCATATACTTCTTGATCTTTCAGCGTATCAGCTTGACTTTCATGGATAACGCCATTTTCTATTGCTTTCTTTAGCACTTTTTCTCTATTAATACCCGCGCCATCATCTGTAATTTCAATAAAAACATGGTTTCCACTATGGTATGCCTTTAACTCAATTGTTCCTTGTTCGGGTTTACCTTTTCTTCTGCGTTCTTCTGGCTTTTCTATTCCGTGGTCAACGGCATTCCGTAATAGATGGACAAGTGGATCACCTATCTCATCGATAACAGTTCGATCTAGCTCTGTTTCTGCTCCAATAATTTTAATAGCAATATCTTTATTCATTTCGCGACTTAATTTGCGAATCATTCTTGGAAAACGACTAAATACTTGTTCAACAGGAACCATTCGCATCGTTAAAATAATATTTTGCAAATCACCTGACACTCTTGTCATACGCTCTACGGTTTCTTGTAACTCTTGATGATTTAACTCACTAGCAATCTGCTCTAAGCGCCCTCGGTCAATAACAAGCTCTTCAAATAAATTCATGAGAATATCGAGCCGTTCAATATTAACACGAATCGTTTTCGAAACCTGACGTCCTGCAGGAGAAGATGGCGATTTTTCTTTTGCTTTTTTCTTTTTCTTGATGTCCTTTTGATTCGTTTCTAGTTGTTTTTCTTTTTCTTTTTTATACGCATTAATAGAAAATGAACTTATGATGACGTCGTTTACTTCGGAAATTTTCTTTAATTTCTTTTTCAATTCGTCCTCTGGATGTTTAGTTATAAATAACACTTTAAACCGAAAATCAAAATTCTCTTCTTCTAAATCATTCACAGGTGGGTCTGCCTTAATGACTTCACCATGTTTCTCAAGTACTTCAAAAACCATAAATGTTCTCGCTGCTTTTAGTAAACAGTCTTCACTTAGTTGAACAGTAATTTCGTAATTACTAAATCCGCGCTCAGAAGATTCATTGAGAATTGATAATTCGAATTCATCTAAATCAGTTATTGCTTGTTCATACGAGGTTTCCTGATGAATATCTTCCTTAGTAGGTGATTCTGAGATAGGACCAGGTTGTTCTCCTTTTTCCAGTTGTTCTAATTTAGTTACTAAATCAGAAATATCTTGTTCACCAGTACCACCATTTGCAATATCTTCAACCATTGCTAATAATTGTTCATGCACCTCAAATAATACGTCCATCATGTCAACTTGAACATTTAGTTTATCATAGCGAATGGCGTCAAAAACATTTTCAAGTTTATGAGTTAAGTCCGCCATATCGTTATATCCCATTGTGGCTGACATCCCTTTTAAAGTATGAGCAGCTCGGAAGATTTCTTCAATGATGGATTTGTCCGATGGGTTTTTCTCTAACTCTAACATATAATCAGACATCGTATTAAGATGCTCCGTACTTTCATCAATAAATATACTTAAGTATTGGGTTGTATCCATCTTAATTCCCTCCAAGTTTTTTTACTAACTGAACGAGCGTATGACTAACTTGACCAAGTGGTATTGTATAATCAACAAGATTTGTTTCAACGGCTGCTTTTGGCATTCCATACACAATTGAACTATCCTTCGATTGACTAATAATTATTGATTGGGAATCGTGTTTTTTCAACTGAATAATTCCTTCCTTTCCGTCCTTACCCATTCCAGTTAAAATGACAGCAATTTTATTTACTTGGTCAATATGTGCTAAGGAACGAAATAGGACATCGACTGATGGACGATGAATATGATCATTTGGTTCAATACTTAGCTGTATGACTTGTTTTGTAGCGATTTGTTTAATTGTCATATGTTTTCCACCGGGGGCAATATATGCCGTTTTTTCTTTAATCCTCTCACCATCTTCCGCTTCTTTTACATGAACAGGAGATAGGTGATTAAGACGTTCTGCTAAGGATTTAGTAAAACCTGGGGGCATATGCTGGACAATTAATATCGGTGTATTAAAATCGTCTGGTAAATTCGTTAAAACGGTTTGTAGTGCTCGCGGTCCCCCAGTCGATGTACCAATCACAATAAGTGATTGATAGCGATTTTTCTCCATCGTCATGATAGGCGAAAGATCTGAGATTTTAGCGATTTGTTCCTCTGTTGGTAGTAGCTCTGTACTTGTCGTAATCTTATTGATTAATTCCGTTTGCAAGCAATCAAATGTTGCATCATCGAGTTCTCCCCGAGGTTTTTTGATAAAGTCCATAGCACCTGTCTTTAAAGCCTGTTTAATAGCTGAGCGGCCGTTTGGTGTATCACTACCAAATACAATAACGGGTAAGGATTTTTTAGCTAACATATTTTTCAATACGCGTGCACCATCCATAGCCGGTATTTCTAAATCGAGTAAAACAATATCAGGTGAATATTTAATCACTTTATTAAATCCTTCAACACCATTTGTAGCGACTGCGACGACTTCAACTTGTCGTTCCGAAAGAGATTTTAAAACCATTTGTAAAACTTCTGGAGAATGAATAATAACGACGATTTTAATGGACGACATACAGGTTACCTCTTTCTTAGAAACGTTTTAAGTTTATCAATAAACGATAACGGATTATTTGCCGTTTGTTCTACCGAGTCACTTGTTGATGTATAAAGGTCGACAAGGCGTTTAATTGCTTGAGATGCTCGAGATCGTTCATTTAATAGAAGATATGGTGTTTGTTTAATAACGGCTTTTGTAACTTGTGTATCATATGGAATGACACCCCTTATCACAATGTTATAGTTCAAAAACTTCTCAACGATGTGTTGAAATTGTTGGGCAGTTTTTTCACCTTTCCTCACTTCAGACACTCGATTCATGATGATCGACATTGGTAACTTCTCATTACGTTGGAGTAAATGTTTAATCATGCTGTAAGCATCTGTTATCGCAGTCGGCTCAGGTGTTGTGACAACAACACATTCATCAGCAGCTAGAATAAAAGACACACTCCATTCATTAATACCTGCACCCATATCAAATAAAATATAATCGAACTGTCTGACCGCTTGACTATATTCTTCATAAAAGAAAGAGAAGTCTTGTTCATTCATAGAAAAAATGTCTAGAAGACCTGAACCACCAGCAATAAATGATAACCCGTTCGGTCCGTTCTGTATAATATCTTGAAGCCGATAATGCGACTCTAATAGATCAACGATTGAATACTGAGCTTGTAACCCTAACATAACTTCTATATTACCCATCCCAATATCTAAATCTATTAATAGAACGCTTTTATGTCTTTTCTGTAATTCTATAGCGAAATTAAGTGCGATATTTGATTTACCAACACCACCTTTGCCACTAACAAAGGCGATTGTCTTCGCTAAGGGATGTTGTTTTACTGAATCTAATTGTTGACGCAGATTTGTAGCTTGATCATGCATTCAAGTAATCCTCCATAATGAGCTCGCTCATTTGTCTTGAAGTTGGGACCATAATATCATCCGGGACAGCTTGTCCATTCGTTATATAGGCGATTTTTTTTTCATGTCTTATAGCAAATGAAATCATACTACCATATTGGCGCGTCTCATCTAACTTTGTAAATATTAATTCCTTGATTGGAATATCGGCAAATTGTTCACCGATATAGCGTAAGTCATTCGGTTTAGCAGTCAAAGATAAAACGAGATAAATATCGATATCTTGATGGAAATTAATCCTATTTTTTACTTCATTCATATATTTATCTTCACGAAAGTTTCGCCCAGCCGTATCGACTAAAATTAAATCGTATATCATAAATTTCTCAAGTGCTTTTTTATAATCCTCAACTGAATAAGCAACTTCTAGTGGAGCATCTAATATTTTGGCATATGTTTTTAATTGTTCTACTGCAGCAATTCGATATGTATCTGTTGTAATAAATGCTACCCTTTTTTTATGTTGTAGGATGCTCTTCGCAGCTACTTTAGCTAACGTTGTTGTCTTACCAACACCTGTTGGACCAACGAAATGGACTATCTTTTTATCATAGGTAATACCTTCACCTACATAATGGAAGAGTTGATTTTCAATTTCATTCAACGTATCTTCCCCGACGATGTGTCTTGTTATTTCTTTTTGTTTAAATTGGTGCTTTTCCATCACTGCTTTTATCATACGTTCGGCATGATTATGGTCCATTTCTTGGTAGATTAAATATTCATAGACTGCTTGATATTGGTCTGGGAATATAACAGATTGTGTTTGGGTTTGATCTTGAACATAATTTTTCAATTGTCGTATTTCTTCTAAAATATGATTCTCTACCAAACGCGTCTGTTTGATTGGTATTTTCTGAGTTGCTTTTTGACTATTTATACCATGTTGGATAGGGTTTGGATCCCGTCCAGCAATCACTTCTAGCTTTCTTTTTTTAAATAGCCCTAGAAATCCACCTTGCTTTACTTCCTTCGACTGTAGTATAACTGCATCAGGCCCTAGCTCTTTACGAATGAGTTGTATCGCTTCAGGCATGTTCTTGACAACAAATCTTTTCAATTTCATTTAACATCCACCACCCCTATGCTTTGGACTTCGACATGTGCTTCTAGTTCGTTATACGACAGGACAACCACTTGTGGAAGAAAGCGTTCCAAGAGTTGTCTCACATACATTCGAATCGGAGGTGAGCAAAGAATAATTGGTGTTTCTTGCTGTATAGATAGCTGATCAACTTGTTCTTTAACAGAATGCAAAATTTGTTCTTGATAGCTCGTGTCCATCGCCAAATAATTTCCATGCTCGGTTTGTTGGATACTTTCGGCAAACAACGTTTCAACTTTTGCAGAAAGGGTTACTACTTTTAGTGATTGATCTTCTTTAACAAATTGCGATGTAATTTGTGATGACAAAGATTGTCTCACATACTCTGTTAATAAATCAGAGTCATTTGTCATTTTCCCGTAATCTGCCAATGTTTCAAAAATAACGGGTAAATTACGAATCGATATATTTTCCTTAAGTAACTTACTTAATACTTTCTGAATATCTCCAACAGCCAATGGATCAGGAGTCACTTCGTCTACTAAAATTGGATATGATTCATTGAGATGGTCAATCAGTTGTTTTGTTTCTTGTCGCCCTAGCAAATGATGCGCGTGTTTTTTAATTATTTCTGTTAAATGGGTTGAAACAACAGATGGCGGATCAACAACTGTATAGCCTAACATCTCTGCTTCATCCTTTAATTCCTCACTAATCCACTTAGCCGGTAAGCCAAATGCCGGTTCTTTCGTTTCAATTCCATCGATACTGTCGTCTTCCAAATCAGGTGTCATTGCTAAATAATGATTCAATAACAATTCCCCGCTATCAACTTCATTACCCTTAATCTTAATTTTATATTCATTAGGATTTAATTGGATATTGTCACGAATCCTTACAACTGGAATGACAAGTCCTAGCTCAATCGCTAATTGTCTGCGAATCATCACGACACGATCAAGTAAGTCGCCCCCTTGCTTCGTGTCAACTAATGGGATGAGCGCATAACCGAACTCAAATTCAATCGGATCCATGCTAATCAGTTCCACAACATTTTCTGGTGCTTTCATTGCCTCTGACTCTGATTGATCCTCTTCTTCTAAAGGATCTTCCGTACCCTTTGCAGGTTTTTTCAACAATAAATAACCTGACAGCGCTAAGACACTTGCAATTGATGTTGTTAAGAGAAAGTTAATTGGCGTTAGGCCAAGCAAGAAAATGGTTCCAGCTGCAATAAATAAAAGTCGAGGGTATTGTAAAAGTTGATCTGTTACATCACTACCTAGATTTCCCTCTGTAGATATTCTTGTCACGACAATGCCCGTAGCAGTCGAAATCAGTAAGGCTGGGATTTGACTTACTAAGCCATCCCCTACCGTTAATCGCATAAATGTATTAATAGATTCTTGAAAAGTTAAATCCATTTGGACCATACCAATAATAATCCCAAAGACAATATTAATTAAGACGATAATAATACCTGCTATGGCATCGCCTTTAACAAATTTACTTGCGCCATCCATCGATCCATGAAAATCTGCTTCATTTTCAACTTTTTCTCTACGTTCTCTTGCCTCATGTTCTGAAATAAGACCCGCGTTTAAATCGGCATCAATACTCATTTGTTTACCAGGCATCGCATCTAGCGTAAATCGTGCCGATACTTCTGAAACACGTTCGGCCCCTTTTGTTATAACTAAAAACTGGATAATGACTAAAATAATAAAAACAACAAAACCAACAAGTGGATTATCTCCAATAACGAAGCTTCCGAATGTATCAACGACACCACCAGCGTCAGCCTTAGATAGAATAGACCTTGTCGTCGATACGTTTAAACCTAAGCGAAACAATGTTAATAGCAACAAGAGAGAAGGGAAAATGGAAAATTGTAACGGCTCTTGTGTATTCATCGAAACAAGGATGACGATAAGCGCCAACGAAATATTGCATAAGATGAGGACACTTAATAACCAACCTGGTAGCGGAATAACAAGCATAATAATAATTAATATAACACCTAGTAATACTGATAAATCTTTAGCCTTCATCGATTTCTCTCCTTATTGCCTAGCTTTTTTTCTACTCGGTAAACATAGGCTAACACTTCGGCAACGGCCTGAAACATTTGTTCTGGAATGCATTCACCAATATCGGTTTGATGGTATAGCGAACGCGCCAATGGCCGGTTTTCTACTGTGATCACATTATGTACTTTTGCAATTTCTTTAATTTTCAAGGCTAGATAATCTGATCCCTTAGCCACCACATATGGTGCTGGTGCTTTTGTTTCATCATACTTAAGTGCAACGGCGAAATGCGTCGGGTTTGTAATAATCACATCAGCCTTTGGAACATCACTCATCATACGTTGCATAGCCATTTGACGTTGCTTTTCCTTTATTTTTGATTGAATCAGTGGATCCCCTTCAATATTTTTATGTTCATCTTTAATATCTTGTTTTGACATTCGCATGTTCTTTTCGTAATCATAACGTTGATAGGCATAATCAAATACAGATAAAATTAGTAGTCCAATTGAAGCTGAAATACCCATGATGATCGTTGTTTTACCGAAAAACGCTGTCGCTCCATATATATCTTTAAAAGCGAGCATCATCATATCATCTTTATAGATCCAAATAACCATAAAAGTAATAGCGGCGATAACAACAATTTTCAATAATGATTTAAGCAGTTCAACAAGAGCACGGATAGAAAAAATCCGCTTTGCCCCTTGAACGGGATCGATTTTTTTTAAGTCGAATTTTAATGGTTCTGTCGTAAACAAAAAACCAATTTGCAATAAGTTGGAGCTAAGTCCAGCGATAATAGCGATCACCATAATAGGAAGTAGCCATTTGGCGACTGCGAACGTCGCTTCAGAAAAAATCTCATGGACGGATTGTTCGGTCACGTCCCTATGAATGTTCTCGGTAAATGTATGGGTATATAAGGACATCATCCCATCGACAATCTGTGGTCCAAATACGAATAGAATAATAAATGAAAACAGTAATAAAATGCCGGTATTGACATCTTGGCTTTTAGCAACTTTCCCTTTTTTACGTTCATCTTGTCTTTTTTTCGGTGTTGCTTTTTCGGTTTTTTCTCCAGCAAAAAATTGTAAATCAAGTCGTAACACCTTAGGCACCTCCGATTAGCTGCATTAAACCATGTAATGTTTCGAACATTGTTTGAAAGAGCTTTTTTGAAAGTGAAATATAAAGTGCCATGAAAAGGAACAACACGATAAAACTGACAAAAATCTTTAATGGTAATCCGACGACAAAGACATTCAGTTGCGGGACAGTCCTTGCAATAATTCCAAGTGCCAAATCCACTAAAAAAAGGCATCCAACAATCGGTATAGCAATCTGAAAAGCAATAATAAACATTTGACTAAACGTTTGGATGATAAATGTCACGATAGATTCTTGATTGAATGTGATCAGTTTATCAATTGGAACAACTTGAAAACTTCCATAGATACCATCGATTAACAAATGATGCCCATCAACCGATAATAAGAATAATAGTGAAATCATATAAAAGTATTGGCCAATGATCGGACTTTGAGCACCAGTTTGTGGATCAACAACATTCGCAATGGCAAATCCCATTTGAAAATCAATGAAGCCACCAGCAATTTGAACAGCGGAAACAACCATATAACTGAGCCAACCAAGCATTAATCCGACAACTATTTCCTTTAAAAAGATAATGATATAAGGCTCCTCAAAAACAAGTGACGTTAGTGGAAGCGTAGCGGTAAAGACTAGAGCTAAGAAAAAACTCATTCCTATTTTAAAAAGAGTAGGAACCGTTCGATATGAAAACAATGGCGTGACGATAAAGAATGCCAAAATCCGGACAAGCACAAGTAAAAACACAGGGAACAATGATAAATTTAATAACTCTAACATCATATCTTTACCCTACAAATAAGTTAATATTTTTATAGAGTTCGACTGTAAATTCGACCATTTTAGATAGCATCCACGGTCCAAAAAACACCATTCCTACTAAAACAGCGATGATTTTCGGTATAAATGCTAACGTTTGTTCCTGTATTTGTGTTGTTGCCTGCAAGATACTAACTAATAACCCGACAGATAATGCAAGTATTAAAAGCGGCCCCGTGACTTGAATGATTGTCCAGATTCCCTTTTCGGCAAGTCCTAAAACAAATTCCGTTGTCACCAGATACACCTTCTTTATATAAATTAAAAACCGGATAAGATAGAATGCGTAATTAAATACCAACCATCAACAAGAACAAACAATAATATCTTAAACGGTAATGAAATCATAACGGGTGGTAACATCATCATCCCCATAGACATTAAGACACTAGCAACCGCCATATCAATAATTAAAAAGGGAACAAAAATCATAAAACCCATCTGAAAAGCCGTTTTCAATTCACTGATAGCAAACGCTGGTACTAATGCTGTAAGTGGAATTTCCTGAATGGACTCCGGTTTTTCCAACTGACTGTAGTTCATAAATAATGCTAAATCTTTTTGACGTGTATGTTTTGCCATGAATTCTTTCATTGGTTCACTTGCCCGGTCATATGCTTCATCAAGTGTTAATTCATCATCAAATAATGGTTTTAATGCATCATCATATACATCTGAAAAAGTGGGCGCCATAATGAAAAAAGTCATAAATAGCGCCAATCCGATTAACACCTGGTTCGGTGGCATTTGTTGCGTTGCCAAAGACGTACGAACAAATGATAAAACAACAATAATTCTCGTAAAGCTTGTCATCAAAATTAAAATAGCCGGTGCAAGTGATAATACCGTAAGTAATAATAATAGCTTAATTGATGTCGCAATTGATTCTGGATTCGAACTAGAAAAGAGTTCTATCATATCATTCATTTACATCTTTCCCTTGATCATGCTGCTGTTTAATCGTTTCTCTTCGTTGTTTCATTTTCGTTAATTCTTCTTGAAACAATTTAGAAAAATTGTTGTTCTCTTCTGTGTTAGGCTGTTTTTTTAATCTTTCTAAAAGCTTAGCAGGTGTGTAAGTCTGTTTTTGGCTAGCACGATCGAGCAATTCTTTTCTAGTTGCTACATCGTCAATTTCTTGAAGTAATTGGACATTATCCCCTACACCAATGAGATACATTTTTTCACCAATACGAATGACTTGAATTGATTTATTTTGACCAAGTGGTATGCCTCCAAGATTTTCCAATGTATTTGAGTGTTGAAACAAACGATTTTTCTTATTTAGAAATTTAAGTGATAGATAGATTAGGGCAAGTATCAAGCCTAATAGAACGATTGTTTTAATAATCCCACCTATTAAACTTGACGTTCCCGAAATCGACTTCGTCGAATCAACTTGCTCAGGCGTTTCTGTCTGGGTCGAATCATCTGTTTTTTCTTGGTCTAACCAATCCTCCACATTTGTTTCTGCATAAGAAATAATCGGAAATAAGATGAATATCATGATTCCGATTATCGTGACGATCGTACATCTTTTATGACTCACTTTTTTCATAAGTGTCTACTCCAAAACTTTTTGAATCGCTTCAATAACACGATCTGCTTGAAAGGGTTTAACAATAAAGTCTTTTGCCCCTGCTTGAATGGCATCAATAACCATTGCTTGTTGGCCCATTGCCGAACACATTATAATTTTAGCGGCTGGATCTTTTTCTCTAATTTTCTTTAATGCAGTAATCCCATCCATTTCCGGCATTGTAATGTCCATTGTAACTAAATCAGGTGATAGTTCTTCATACTTTTCAACAGCTTGTGCACCATCTTGTGCTTCACCTATAACTTCGAAACCATTCTTTGTTAATATATCTTTAATCATCATGCGCATAAATGCAGCGTCATCAACAATTAATATTCTTTTACCCATGAAAACTCCCCCTATTTCAAATTCATTATTCGATCTGACTGATTCATAATATCTGTGATCCTTACACCAAAATTTTCATCAATGACGACAACTTCACCTTTAGCAATTAATTTTTCATTGACTAAGATATCGACGGGCTCACCTGCAAGCTTGTCGAGTTCGACGATAGAACCTGATGTTAAGCTTAATATATCTTTAACGGTTCTTCTTGTGCGTCCGAGTTCTACTGTGACTCTTAGTGGAATATCTAAAAGCATATCCAGGTTTCTCTGTTCTTGTTTCTCTAACTGAACATTTGGGAATTCCGAAAGCACAGCTTTTTCAACATGGGCATTCCCTTTGTTAACAGGTTGTCCGATAAACTGACTTGATTGTTGGACTTTTTGGTCTACTTGCGTAACCGAAACTGGCTGTTCATTTATTACATCATGTTCTTGTTCACCAATAACAGTCTCTGTTGCACTTATTTCTCGTTCTGCTTGTGACATATCTAATAGCTCATTAGCCATTTCCTTTGCAAATGGGAATGGAATCACTTGCATGATTTTTGAATCGACTAAATCACCCACTTTTAATTGAAAGGCTACTTTTACTAATAATTCGTTATCACCGAGCGAATTCATTTTTTCTAACTCTTCCACTGTCTTTGTTTCTATTTTCGGTGGTGAGATATCAACTTTCTTTTCAAAAACAGTCGACATACTCGTTGCAGCGGTTCCCATCATTTGATTCATTGCCTCTTGAACAGCACTAAGATGGATTTCGTTTAACTCTGATTCAGGGTTTTCTCCAGTTCCACCAAGCATAATATCTGCGATTACAGCTGCATCATGTGTTTTAATCACAAATAAATTGTCTCCTGAAAATCCTGCTACATATTGTACTGAGACACATACATGGTCAAAATTAAACGTTGCATTTATATCAGCTCGGCTAACAATTGAAACTTCAGGTGTCGTTATTTCAACTTTTTGGCCAAGTAATGTTGAAAGTGTTGTTGCTGAACTCCCAAATGAAATATTACCAATTTCCCCAATTGTATCTTCTTCAATGCTCGTTAGGACTTGATCATTATTTTCATCATAATCATCAGATCCTATATTTAAGAGTGCATCAATCTCATCTTGAGAAAGCATTCCATCATCTATCATGCTCTTCTCCCCCTTCTATTTCTTCCAATATCTGAACAGACACATGATGACCTACCTTACCAATCTGTACATTAAATTTAGGAATATCGTTTAATTTCAATGCGATTGGATCCTCTATTGAACGATTTAAGGTAATCAAATCACCGGTGTCTAGATTTAGAAACTGTTGAATATTTATAGTAGTTTCTCCTAGAATCGCTTTGGCTTCTACTGTTGATCGTTTAAGGTTTTCCGATATTTTCGCATAAGCTTCCGGATCCCGTTCCTTCGTTTCCGTCTGCATTTGATAATGTACAGAAAGTTTCGGTATGATTGGTTCTAACACCATATGTGGGATACAGATATTAATCATGCCACTAACTTCTCCAATCGTTGTATTAAAAGAAACAACAACAACCGTTTCATTTGGCGAAACCATTTGGAGGAACTGTGGGTTATTCTCAAATTCGTCTAAGTTAGGATCAATATCTATGAGAGAAGACCATGCTTCTTTCAATATAGTGCTCGTTTTTTCAAATAACTGTGTCATAATAATCGTTTCAATTTCTGTTAATGAATCTACCTTTGCACTACTCGTTCCTTGTCCCCCTAGCATTCGATCAAGCATTGTATAAGCTATATTTGGGTTTACTTCCATGATGATTTTGCCATCTAATGGTTCCATACTAAAAACATTTAATATTGTCATCTTAGGGATTGAACGAATAAACTCTTCATAAGGTAACTGGTCGACAGATGCAACCGTAATATTCACGTAAGTTCTTAACTGTCCAGATAAGTACGTTGTCAATAGACGAGCATAGTTTTCATATATGCGCCCAATACTTCGAATTTGATCCTTTGAAAATCGTAAGGCTCGTTTAAAATCATAAACGCGGATTTTTTTATTTTCTTCTTCTTGTTTCAACTCTTCTGCATCCATTTCTCCGGTAGACAATGCAGATAATAGTGCATCAATTTCGTTTTGTGATAATACTTCATCAACCAAAATCCCACCTCCATTATGGAGAAAATAACGTATTCTATATGTATCTATTGCGTGATTTTACTGATTGTATAAACGTCAGTAATCTTTCCATCGACCATCACTTCATTTAATTTTTCTTGTAATGACTTTTCAATGCCTGTTAAATCTTTTTTAAAATGTTCTTCATCCATAAGAGATAGCTCTTTTAGTAAAATGTTCTTTATTTGAAATTCACGCTTTTCTAATTCTTCTCTTGCCTTCTTCCCATCTGTCAGTATTTGAAATTGAATCCGTACAAAAGTCCCATCATCCAGATCTGTTGTTACTTCAGGTGTTTCATAGGAATACTCTACAATTTCATCGATGGTCATCCCTTTTCCTTTAGTTTCCTCTTTATCAAGAATATATAAAACGATAATGACAGCAACACCAGTTACAAAAACTAATCCGATTAGTGACATGAGCATCACTTTTAAAAACTTATTCATCCAAATCACCAGCTTTCTCAGTAAATGGAACAAGACCAACCTGTTTATAAAATTTAGTGGTCAATTGTATGACTTCTGTCTCTGATTCTTTGACAACAAGTTTCTTACCATTGATTAATGTAATGGTTGTATCAGGAAATGATTGAACTTGTTCAATCATACAGGCATTTAATGTAAATTGATCATTATTAAGACGTGTCAGTTGAATCATTTTTTAATTGGTAGGACTGGGACAAAAAGTGTTTTGTTAAGAAAAAGTTCGAACGAAGTGTATATACACCGCTTCGAATAAATATATCGCTAAAATAATACAATATTTGCCTTTAACTTGAGCATATTATTTTTTCCCAGCCCTCGCCTCCTTGTTATCGTTTTAAATTAACCAATTCCTGTAATATTTCATCCGATGTCGTAATGATTCTTGTGTTGGCCTGAAAACCACGCTGTGCGGTAATCATTTCTGTAAATTCTTCGGCTAAATCCACATTAGACATCTCGAGTGAATTACTAACAATAGCACCTGCACCTGCATCTGTCTCAGGACGCTGTAACGTATTGTAGCGACCCGCATTATTACTGTCTAAAAAGAGATTACTTCCAGCTTTTTCTAATCCTGGTGCATTTGAGAATAAAGCAAGTGCCACTTGCCCTGCCACTTTAGGTTCACCTGTCTCATCAATATATGAAATCGTTCCATTTGTTTGCACACTGAAGCTTTTAAATCCTTCAGGTAACTGAATTCTCCCATGATTATTTGTTATATCATCATTCGTATCATTTGCTTGAAATCCGACTAAGTAGAGTCCTTGTGGATTAACAATATAACCATCTTCATCTAAGTAAAAATTCCCAGCTCGTGTATAATGAATAGCCACATCATCGGCACCATCAGCAAAAATATCATTAGGGATATTCCCACTTGCCACAACGAACATCCCATCACCTTCAATTGCAAAATCAAGTGGGTTATTTGTAGTTTGGCGGAACCCCTGTGTATGAACATTATCGATTGTACCTAATTGTGAGCCAAGACCAACTTGCGATGGGTTTACTCCTCCACGGTTTTCAGTTGGCCCTTGTGCACCTGCAACCGTTTGACTCATCATATCTTGAAATGTTGTACGTCCTTTTTTAAATCCGGAGGTGTTCACATTTGCAATATTATTACCAATGACATCTAATTTTGTTTGAAAGTTTTTCATCCCAGAAATTCCAGCATACATTGAACGTAACATGTTATCAGTCTCCTTTAATATAATTTAACTGTTTCGGTCATTTCACAGTTAGTTGGCTCCCCAATCGGGTCCAGCCTTAATCATTAATAACAATCGCTCCATTGATATTCGTAAAGATTCGATTGCTCACTTCATTGTGATCTAATGCGGTCACAATCGTATTGTTCTTAGTACTTACAAGAAGTGTGGCATGATTTAAAATCACTAATGAATCTGTAATCCCTTTTTGTTTAGCTTGTTGCATATGATGAGCAATTTTTTTCCATTGTTTTTCATCAATTTCTATATTTCTTTCTAAAAAACGCTCTTGGGCATGTTTACTCATCTTGATTTGTTCATCCTTTAATAATTCATTAAACGTTGTCTTATCGTTTTTATTCTGTTTTAAAGGAACAGTTTTTACTGGCATGAAGTGAAATGGTTGAACGTGTTTAACTTTTTCATCCATATGTTTCAATCACTTCCTTTAACGGAATCCCTCACTTCCAGTACCGCGTCTGCATAGACTTGATCTCCGTTTTTTAATTCTAAGATTGCCCATCCGTCTTTTTGACTAACAGCAACGACTTGGCTTGATTCTTTTCCAATTATTTTTCCTGTTTCTTCGTCATGTTGATGATATGTTACAATTTTCTCTATCATATGACTGTACTGTATAACAGGAGAAACGAGCTGACTTTGAACGAGTGTTTCAATTGAATTTGCCATGTTCATTGTTTGTTCCAACGTTGAAAAAGATGCCATTTGTGCGATGAAGTCACGATCTTCCATTGGGTTTAAAGGATCTTGATTTTGTAATTGTGTCATTAAAATTTTTAAAAATTCATCTTTTCCTAATTCAGGACTTGGGACACGTGTTTTTGGCTGATTACTTAAATATAAAGAAGATTTATCTATTGTATTCATCGAAACACCTACACTTTCTCATTCAAAAATTGCTCTAATTCTGTTTCAAAATGATGACTCGATTCCTTCTGCTGCTCTGATTGGTTATGTTCTTGTTCATGTTGATTTTGATTAAAATCTTCCGCTTCTTGTTCTGTTTCGATCGTTTGATTCATAGCCATATCTTGTCTTTCAATTACTACTTGGTGTGGCATGAACAAATGTTTGAGTTGATGCATGTTGGCTTCAAGCGCTTTTTGTGCAACCTGTGTTGTGACAACAATCTTTACAGTCGTTTCACCATTTATTTGTGTAAAACGAAGCATCATCTCCCCTAGATTTTCAGGCCTAAATGAAATAGATAATTGGGTTTTCCCTGGTTTAATCATAAATTGACTCACGTTGATTATCTTCTCTAATTGCTTAATAATCTCTACACCATTATGTTGCTGGGAACCGTGATTCACATGAACAATATATTGTTCAACATTTGACATAGCAACGGGCGGTAAGGATTGAATTGGTTGTTCGATAACTGCTTTTTGTTTAAGGATTTCTTGACTATCAGCTTGATGTGTATGGAATGAATCGCCTTTAGGAATTTGATATTCATTGTTCTTCATGTTGTTTGTTATTAATAATGAGAGCCACTTTGTAATTTCTGATGTTGTAACACGTGATTCAATGCCATATCCTCTTGAAATCAATTGATGATCTCTTTGTTCAAAACGTCGAACAAGTTGTTGCCAAATTTCTAAGGCTTTAGTTGTATTCATTGTCTCCGAAAGTATAGCCTGATTTGAATACACCCTTCCATGGTTTAGCCACTCTTTAACTAATGCGACAGCTTTCATCATTAGCTGTTCGTCATTTGGTTTAGTTATCAGTTCTGCAATTTTTTCGATTGTCTGATATAACAAATCATATGTACCATCAGTCATATTTTCATTTGTTGTTAAGGGCTGTACGTTTTTTATTGGAAGATGTTGTAACATCGAGATAGAAAGAGTCTCATTTTCATCCTTCATCTGCTCTGGTGATATGTCATGATCAGCGATTTGTTTAACATCATCATATATAACGGTAGACATAATATCTCGGATAACATCTTGTTGATTTATTTCATCATCCATCATGTCAAAAATTTGCTGATCTGTTTCTACAAGTGGCTTTGATAGTACGGCTTCTTTTATGCTGTTTTTTCGAGCAAGCTGTTCAGTAAAATCAATATCTTGAATTGGCTTGCTTAATGTTTCTTGTGCTTCAAGCAGGTTATCCATAAACAGTAGTTTATTACCATTTGTTTCCGTGTTATTTTTATGATGTTTCGGTTGATTATGAGACGTAAAGTGATTCGTAAACAATAATTTATCTATCATTTCCCTCACCTCCTCCTAAAGCAGTGATTATTCATTGAAATCAATCAGCTTTTCAGTTAATATGGCGGCTTTTTTAGAGTCCATCGCCTCTAGTATTTTCCCTCGTACTTTATTCGGCATTTTCTTAAGCAAGGATAGTGCTGATTCCTCATTCATATTTTCAATGATTTGCGCCCCTTGCTCAGCCTTCATATCTTTGAACGCCCCAACAAATTGGTCCACTTGATTTGTATCATCTTCTTTAAGATTCCTTGATTCAAGATTCGTTTCGATTGATTTTTCAAGTTTTGCTTGTTTTTGTTTCATTTGTTTTATTTGAGCCTTTAAATCATTATTTTCTAATAATAAATCTTCAATTTCTTGTTCTTTTTCTTTTAAAACTAATTCGGTTTGTTCTTTTTCTAATGCTTCTCGCTTCTCGTTTTCATCAGCTGGTATTAAAGAAGAAATCACCGGAATATTTTTACCAGTAGATTTAACCCAACCCCAAGCATCGAATCCTGTCACCGCAATGATAATAAATGCTAATGTAATAGCTACGATCAAGGGAACAATAATTGCAAAGAAAAACCAAACTAACGGGTTCATTTTATTCTCTTTTTCATTATATTGATTACTCATCTATTTCACCTAGTCGCTAAGTATTGGCGGATTGAAATATCGTCCATTGTCTGAAGCTCTGTTTTCTTAAGTTTTTGTTTTCTATCTTCTTCACGGTATTCAATGATTTTTTCATATTTTTTAACTTCAACATAGGCATCCGTTAATTGGGTTTGTTTTGTTTCCATATCTTGTCTTGCCATTTGTACATCATATTGTACTGCCGCAATTTGCTTTGTTAGTGTATTGATATAACGGTTTTGCCTTCTAATTTCTTCGATTGTCATGTTGCCTTGAAGCGATGTATCATATGCTTGTTCGGCGTCTTCTTTCTTTTTCAGTAATGTGTAAAGATTCATAGCAACGTCTTCAAAATTCTCCATAGACCGATGATAGGCTTTTTGGGCATTCTTTTTTTCTCTTTCTTTTAAATCAAGTAGTTTAGAAAACACATTATTAGTGGTCATTAATGATTCCTCCCATGAATCAGATCACCCATCATTTTTACTGTTTCTTGAAACGAATGATAATCATTAATACCTTGTTTTAAAAATGCTTCTATTTTGGGTTGCATTAGAATAGCTTGATCGATATCACGATTAGTTCCTTTTTTATATGCTCCAATTTGAATTAATTCTCGATTTTCTTCAAACGTTGCTAGGAAGTTACGCATTTGTTGAGCCGTTTTAATATGATCTGTATCGACAATTTGATTCATGACACGACTTATCGATTTCAATATGTTGATAGCCGGAAAATGACCTCGTTCAGCTAATTTACGATCTAAAATAAGGTGGCCATCCAATATCCCTCTAACTGCATCAGCAATCGGATCATTCATATCATCTCCATCAACAAGAACTGTATAAAATGCTGTTATCGTCCCTTTTTCACCGGTTCCTGTTCGTTCTAAGAGCTTTGGTAATATATTAAAAACAGATGGCGTATAACCCTTTGTTGTCGGTGGCTCACCTGTTGCAAGGCCAACTTCTCTTTGCGCCATAGCAACACGGGTAATAGAGTCCATAAGTAAGTTAACAGCATATCCTTGATTGCGAAAATATTCACTAATAGCTGTCGCTGTATAGGCACCTTTAATCCGCATTAAAGCGGGTTGGTCTGATGTAGCAACAACTACAATCGATTTTTTTAAGCCACTTTCACCTAGTTCTTTTTCAAGAAATTCCCGAACCTCACGACCACGTTCTCCAATTAAGGCGATGACATTAATATCGGCATTACTATTTCTAGCAATCATACCTAATAGCGTACTTTTTCCAACACCACTACCTGCAAATAGCCCAATCCGTTGCCCTTTTCCAACCGTTAATAGTGAGTCGATTGACTTGACACCAGTTTGAATCGGCTCATTAATTGGGCTTCTAAGCATGGGGTTAGGCGGGATTTGATCGGTAACATAATCTTGCAGTCCATTTGGTAGAATGGTTTGATCTAAGTTTTTTCCTAATGGATCGATAACATGACCTAATAAACTTCTTCCCACTTTAATAGTTAATGGCTTACCTGTTGATTCCACTAAACAACCTGGAGCAATTTCATTGACTTCTGTATAAGGCATTAAAATAATTTTATCCTCTTTGAACCCAACAACCTCTGCCATAACTGGCTGTTTTTGTTCATTTTCTGTATGGATATAGCATACCTCACCGATATGGGCGCGTGGACCAAGTGATTCAATCATAAGCCCAATAACCTGAATCACTTTACCGTATGATTTATAAGTCGTTGTTTCTTCAATTAATGATGTAATTGCTCCTATATTCATTGACGATTCTCCAATACGAATTCATTTAAAACATGTCGTATTTCATTTAGCTGGGTGTCAATTCCGATATCTAACATGCCGGCTTTATGTTCGATTTGGCATCCGAAATCTGGCAAATCTTTATTAAGTTTAATAGAAAGCTTACTATCATGCTCTAATATGCGCATGAGCTCATCTTTTTGTTCTAGCATCATCCCAAATTGTTGTTCTGAGACATGGATTGTAATCAGCTGCTTGTTTTTTATATCCGTAATCGCCTTTTTTACAAGTTCTTGAAATAAGCGAGGATCGTCTTTTAATGTATGTTGTAAAATTTTACTCGCTATGTTTACAGCGATATGAAGGATATCTGGTTCTGCTTGAGCAATTGTTTGATCATAGTCTTCTAGGGCTTGATGGCTTAGTTTGTTTATATGTCGTATCGCTTTATCGTATTGTTCGCGCCCTTGTTGTTCACCTTGATTAAATCCCTCTCTATATCCTTCTTTATGAGCCTGTTCTTTAAGCAGCTTCTTTTCATCCGCCCATTTACTTTTTTCTTCTTGTATTGTTCGGTTTGTCGCATCTATAAGTTGTTTTTGTTGCTCTTTTATCTGCTCTAGTTCTGTTTTAGCGTGTTTTACTTGTTCGAAAAGATTACTAGATTCATCATCTATTTGTTCTTTTTTTAGAACATCTCGAACAGAAGGTTGAATGGGCTTAATCTTAATCTGTCTTAGCGATATATTAGACAATGATATCGTCTCCTCCACCGCGAGCTATAATGATTTCACCAATTTCTTCTAAGCGACGTATAACAGATACAATGCGAGTCTGTGCCTCTTCAACATCACGCAATCGAACGGGGCCCATAAACTCCATTTCTTCTTTGAATGTTTCTGCCATTCGTTTTGACATATTTTGAAAGACGAGTTCCTTTACTTCTTCGCTAGAAACTTTTAAAGCTAATTGCAAATCTTCATTATCAACTTCACGAATCACACGTTGAATGGCTCGGTTATCCAATATGACAATATCTTCAAAGACAAACATCCGCTTTTTAATTTCTTCGGCTAATTCAGGATCTTGGACCTCTAATGCGTCTAAGATTGTTCTTTCTGTACTCCGATCGACTCCATTAAGTACTTCAACAACGGCCTGAATACCACCTGCTTGTGTATAATCTTCTGTAAAGGAAGACGAGATATGGCGCTCTAGCACATGTTCAACTTGGCTAATGATCTCTGGTGATGTAGAATCCATCGTTGCAATTCGTTTTGCTACATCCGCTTGCACTTCTTGTGGTAATTCAGACAGAATTTGTCCCGCTTGTTCTGGATCCAAATAGGATAAAACAAGTGCAATCGTTTGTGGATGCTCATTTTGAATAAAATTAAGTACTTGTTGTGGATCAGCTTTTCTAGCAAAGTCAAATGGACGTACTTGTAAAGATTGGGTTAGCCGATTAATAATATTTGATGCTTCTTGCTTCCCAAAAGCTTTTTCTAAAACTGTTTTCGCATAACCAATGCCGCCTTGAGATATAAAGTCCTGAGCCTGGACGATTTGATGAAACTGATCAATAATTTCCTCTTTTATATCTGAATCTACCTTTTTCACAGACGATATTTCTAAACTTAATTTTTCAATTTCCTCTTCAGTTAGATATTTATATATTTGTGCAGAAATATCAGGGCCGAGGGATATTAATAAGATTGCTGCTTTCTGTCTACCAGTTAATGTACTTCGTTTTCTTGCCATGATATCCCTCCTATTCTTCCCCAATCCAGCTTCTTAATAGTTTTGCGAACTCTTCTGGTTTTTCTTTTGCCATTTTTTCTAATTGCTTTCTCCGGACGACTTGGTCTGAATTCTGATCAATTTCTATGTCACTAATAGATGTTTCTTCGTTTTTAATCATCGGTACATCTTCAACATAGTCCATTTCCGTTTCAGATGCTCGTTTACGGCGAACTAAGAGAATGATTAATATGATAACGAGTAATAATAATCCTCCGCCGACGAAATAGACCCAGGTTGGCAATGACTGTGATGGTTCGCCTGTTGTTAAAGGCTTTTCGGTAAATTCTTGAAAAACAACAGAAATATGACCTTCATTTATGACATCTTCACCAACTTCGTCATTTTCATATGTTTTATCAATTGATGTTTGCACCATTGATTCAAGTATGCTTGCAATGCCTTCTTCGACAACATTTTGTTCTTGAGCTGTCAGATATTCAATATTCTCACCATCACGTAATCTAACATTATTAACAGCTACTTGAATGCCGAGATCTCTAATTTTGTATGGACTTTCTACAATTTCTTTTTGTATTCTATTAAATTCATTATTTATCGTTTCTTTTACCAGTTCATAATCACCATCAGCCGTCTCATCTATCCCTTGATATCCCGCAATATCTTCTTCTCCTGTACCGGTAATGCCACCAACTTCATCAGGGTTTCCACTATATGTTTCCTGGATCCGTTCGATGCTAACAGGTAACCCTTCCATATTTTCCTCGTCTATCGGCTCAACAATTTCTTCTACTCGATTTTCTTGTGTAAAGTCGATATCAGCAGTAACCGATACAACAACATTTTCACTTCCTACCATCGTAGCTAACATTTGTTGAACACGACGCTGTAAGTCACGTTCGACATCCTTTTTAATGGATTGCTGGTATGTATGTGCATCTTGCTTTGATGCCGAACTCCTTATGTCATCGAGATCGAAATATTCAAAGTACTGGTTCATAATGGCAATATTCTCTTGTGCTAAATTGGGAACGGCTTTTGAAACGAGTGTATATAGCGCATTAATCTGGTTACCTTCAAATTGATATCCTGGTTCTGTATGTAATACGATTGATGCACTTGCAGGTTCGGTTTCTTCATTTACAAACAATGGGTCTTTAGGTATGTTAATCATCACTTGAGCATCTTGAATGCCGTCAATACCTTTTATGAGGTTAGCTAATTCTGTTTGCATAGCA
>NZ_DATBTY010000059.1:0-1790 GCF_036516575.1 Cerasibacillus sp. | reverse complement strand
GGTGCGTATCTCACCAATGCAAGGGATGCGCAGTCAGTATTCAAATAAGAAAATGGTTGAACAACTTATTATGTGGTCAATGTTCGCCATGTTTTTTACCATACTAACTGTTTTTGTTTATTTGATGGTGCAGCTTATTTAGAGTGGGATGGCTTATCCATATATTTTTTATCGTTTTAAATAGTTTGCAAAGTATATTGATATCATTAACAAAAATGATTATAAAGGAATTAAAATATACGGAGGTTAACCACTTATGATTCGCTTTATTTGGCAAAATTGGTGGCGGAGAAAGGAACGTTTTTTCTTAATTCTAGTTGGTGTGCTCATCATTAGTGTTGGGCTCACTTATTTAGTCGGCTTATCAGAGATGAATAGAGGAACCATCGTTGATGAACTACAAAAACGTTGGAAATCATCTTATGATATCGTTGTTCGCCCTAAAGGAACTCGAAGCCTCACGGAAGAAACGGGACTCCTTGACCCGAATTATTTAAGTGGAATTAGTGGCGGCATTACGATGGAACAATATGAAACAATCAAAAACATACCGAACGTGGATGTTGCTGCACCTATCGCCCCCATAGGCAAATTAACATATATCTTTAATGTAGCCCCTTATGAATATAATGGAAATGGGATTTATCGACTACATGAACAACTTGTCATTGATGATAATATACAAAAAGAAGTTTCTTCTCATACATCATATGATGTCTATGGAGACTGGGATAATTTTGAAGAAATCCTTGCTAATAAACCTATCGATTATCCAATAGGCAGTGAAAGGATTGGGAAATATATTACTAACTATCAAATGTTTCTACTTGCTGCCATTGATCCAGAACAAGAAGCTAAACTTATTGGCTTAGATAAAGCGATAGTTGATGTTGGAAGTAGTCGCTATTTTGATAAAGATGATAAAGTATTTGTTGAAGATTTAGATGGTACTGATTTAATTGACATGCCTATTATTATGAGCAATCAGTCTCACAGTAATCATAAACTAATCGTAACATTTGAGAAGCTTGATATTCCCACTGAACCCGGAACAGCGAAAGAAACATTTGACGAAATTATGAAAAAAGGTGGTCAGGCATATTTAGACACCCTTCCTAGCACGTATAAGAAAACCTATTCTTATTCTCATGAAGAAATTATGAAAAGAATCGGTAATGGGATTTCCCGCATCGATATGGATACAGGAGAGACAGTTAGAAATAGTAGTCTGTATTTGGAAAATCCCAGTGGGAATATAGAGATAGAGCCAACACGCCCAAGTCCTTTACAATACACGGATGTTGATAGTCCTTTCCCCGAAAAATGGCCTTTTGCATTTCAATTAAAGACTTTTATGCATAGAGATGTAGGCTTGTCAAGAGAACGATTTCGCCAAATTAGATATTATGATTTCGCCTATGAAGACACCTGGCCAGTCACTCATCAACGATGGATTGGTTTCTATGATTCGTCCAAATTGAATATATCGAAAGACCCAACAAATGAATTACCGATGGAAACATACCGTCCTGCGAGTTCAAAACTAGTTCTCGATAAGGACTTAAAACCAATAAATCCACCGATTACATTAAAACCTACTAGTAGTGGGGGGCATGATGCTTTAGACATTATTACTGAACCCCCCACCTTTTTAACAACGTTAGAAGCAGCTGAAGCGATTATCGGTGATAAACCGATATCAGCGATCCGAATTAGAGTAAAGGATGTCACTGATTTATCAGAAGACAGTCAAGCAAAAATTGAAAAAGTCGCTGACGAAATTGAACGGA
>NZ_DATBTY010000058.1:0-102208 GCF_036516575.1 Cerasibacillus sp. | reverse complement strand
AGAAATTTCATGAAAAAATGGTTTGTTGTTTTTACACTTTTATTTGTTTTTATTCTTTCGGCTTGTATTAACGATAACAATAGGTTGTCTGGTAAAACATTTGATTTAGTTTATGCACCCGTTCCATTAGAAGAAGATGTTAATAATCCAAGCAAATATCAACCCTTTATGAAGTTGAAATTTACAGGTAATAACAAAGTAAGTCACACTGTTTATAACGAAATAGAAGGTACATATGAATTAAATGAAGACACACTTATAATTACTTTTAAAAATGAAAATGAAAAATTGAAAATTAGTCTTTTAGATTTTAGACAAAGTGAAAGGGATTTCAGTACATACACTGCTTTAATCGGCGATACAGAATCAGATATAAAAGATCCTAATAAAATAGAGTATCTCCAATTAATTATTAATAAATTAAACAGAGATATACCAATTGAGTTTATTGAAATAGAAGAATAATGAAAGCAGAGGGTCTCTTTTTTAGATTGAAAATGACCGTTCCTCACCCCTTTTTCGGCGGCTTTTCACCTTTTTTTGGAGTGGGAATAAATTTTTGCTGATAAAATGAAGAAAAGGAAAGGCGGGAAGATTGTAAATATTGAATATGTATTGATTTTATATCGAAATAATATTGGAAAAGACATGAAAATTCTCGGGATCCAGATAAGGAAAACCCGAGATATTATTGGATTTAGTAATGAAAAAGCAAATGTTTATTATGACAAAATCGGTGTTGGTATTAGCGAGAGTTTATTTTAGTTAGACAAAATCCCTTTCCAACCGCACGACAGATTCGATATGATATATTTAGGCTATTCTACACATCGTTGTTTAATAAGAATAACGCTTGTATATACGCAACTTGTCATCATTTCTGTCAAGTCAGTATATCAGCTACTGATTAGGCTATTTTCTATTTATGGGAATAGAAATTATCCTACTTTATCTTCCGCTGGATCAACTGAATAACAATGCTCATTATTCCTTTTACACTCTAGTACTGGAATTCTTTTTGTGACCTCACGTTTGGATTTTCCATCACTATAATGCTTATCTATCCACTCAACTGGCTTATTATAATACTTCATCTTACCACCACATTGCGGACATTTCTCAATATGTATTTTTTCTAAAGTAAGCCTTCTTCCATAACCACTAATTGCATAATTAAATAATAATGGATGTCTAGTTTGATTCTTTGTAATCCTCCTAAGGCTTAATAATAAAATGAATAAAAACATTAGTATTGCCAATAACATCAAATAGATTGGAGTTTTAATATCTGATGTCACCTGCGCTGATCCGTTAAAGATATTTACTGCAACCTTTACGATATTACTAATAGGAAACACACCTAGTATTCCAATTACCAAACTAACCCAAGTTAATACAGCCAAAGTAAATGGACTTCTCCATAGTGGTTTAGGCTTGTATTGTGCCTCTTGATAAGCATTACCTGAGTTGTGGTTAATAATATCTCTACCAGCAACTTGTGTTGGACCATTAAAATTTGTTGGTCCATTAAAATTGTTTTGGCTACTATTTTCTTTATTATCTCCCATAATTTCCTCCTAAATAAGATTAATCTATCTGCTTTTTGAACTATACTTATTACTCTTTCTCCGGTTACCTTCTTCAGTTTTCACAACATTACTTCTCTTTTTCTTTTCCTCTTGCACCGCTTCAAATTGATTTTTTGAAATTATTGCTGGGTGATTATACTCAGAAACATAATGTTCTTCATGTTCACTGGAATTAAGCAACCTTACGACACCGATATACTTCTCATTGCTTAACATGACGTCAATTGTTCTTTTACTCCACTTCTCTTTTTCGGTTGGTGTTTTTATTCCTCGTTTTTCTAATTCCCGCTTTATACCTATAATACTATGACCTTGTAAATACAATTCAAAAATTAATTGAACATTTTTAGCTTCGTTTTTCTTAATGATTAGTTCTCCATCTGCATCATTTTCATAACCATAACATTTTCGTTTTTATATAATTTTGATGTTCCTTGTGCTGCATGGCGTCTATAACCCCATTTAATATTCTCACTGCGAGATTCATTTTCCGCTTGTGCAATCGATTCGATAATCGAAATCATCAGTTCACTATCTGTATCGTCTGTATCAAGTCCTTCTTGTTCAAATATTACACGAACTCCATGTTCTCTTAGCTTATTAAGTGACTCTAGCACTTCAACCGTATCACGGCCAAATCGACTAATATTTTTAGTTATAACAATTTCTATGTTGTTTGCCTGACAATCTTCTAACATACGTCTAAATTCTTTTCGTTTCGATTTAGTTTTCCCAGAAGCGATATCTAAATATGTATCGACAAGTAACCAGTTTGGGGTGGCGGCTGTTAATCGCGTAAGAACAGATACTTGGTTTGTTAAACTATTTAATTGTTCCATGCTGTTTGAGCTTACCCGGCAATATATTCCCACTCGTTTTTCACGTTGTACAGGTCTTAGTGGAATGAAATGGACGCTTCGATTCTCAGACATTTTCTTATCCTCCAGAAATCATATTGACTATATTACATTTAGACTAATCAGATATAACGCACTTTTGGGTAATATGAATTAGCCTAAATATAACACGTTTTTCTCCATTTATCTATCCTGTCAACTCAACCCCGATTTCCAGTCTTTCTAACACCAATAACAAAAAGGGTTTCACCTGTTTATTCACATAAAATAAACTTAGGCGAACCCTATAAACCTTATTCTATCAACACTTCAACTATCCTTATTCATCCACCCTAGACATCAATGCCACGCACTCAACATGGGACGAGTTGATAGAATTGATGTATTTACGATTTTTAGCAAAATGGTCGTATGCGGGAACATGTCAAAGAAATTATAGTTTGTTTTTCATTTTAAGTTCAATACTTCTATCTCATTGTGGAAGAAGCTTTTACTATCGCCGATACTTAATGGGTGTTAGATATTCCCAATCTTTATACAGCTGTTCTTCTTTAAGGATTTTCCAAGGATTAAAAATCGTTTGCCCATCCTTGTTGAAGTATAGACCATCACCTATATGGTAAGCCGCATGCTGAATAATGCCATTTTTGTCTTGCCAAACCACCACGTCATCATCTTGTATCCCTTCACCCGAAAACACGTCATAGTTATATCGATTCAATGTCTCAATAAATGTCTTTTGGTATATCCATTCATAAATAAGCCACTTTGGCTTTCCATTTGACACTGCAAATAAAACAGCTGCCAAACAGTTTGCACCCTGTCGGTTACTAAATGTATTTGCAAATGGTTTTAAAAAACTAGATAACTTATTCGGGGGGACTTCACAATCTCCATTATCCCACCACTCATAGACCATTCTATTAAGTAATTGCTCTTTAACAACATCATCAAGTAACTCCCACATTGCACGCTGTATAATAATATTTTGGTTTACTATATAATTGGAGGGTATTTTTTCTAACTCATCTACAAATGTAACAGGAATTACAAGCCCTCTCCCGCATTGTATTTGCGAATTGAAAATTAATTTTTGTTCTTCTGCAGAAATGCTTTCAATCCAATTCTTTTCAGCGATAATCACATAATGAACATTCTTGATGTTCCAGTACAAATAACTATTTACGTAATTTATTTGTTTAAATGTACTGTGTTTAAAGAATTCATCAGCAGGCATTAGTAACACGTCTGAAACATTAACTTCATTCAATTTATCTTTCGATAAAAAGAACAGATCTTTTTCAGGAACGTAAATTTCCATCCATTTCTGTAAGTTTTCTTTGGTAGGTCTAATTTTCATCGTCTTCCCCCAAGTTTCTTGCACTTATGTACTTTTCCCAAATATTTTAATTTAACTGCTAGTGTTTTATTTCATAATCTAGCCCGTTTGCTGAACATTTATTTTTTTTATACTTTACCACAATTATTTGGGCTACTCAAGTTTTCCCCCATTATAGGAGTCTGTCAAATATTTACGGGAGCTATTCTCACCTTTGAAAATGCGATTGTTTTTCCTTTCAAAATCAATAATTCTTTCAAATAGCTCTCTACATCCGTTCCGGAAATATACTTCGCTTTCCGCGGGCACGGCCTCAGCCTCCTAAGGAAGCCCGTCTACTTCTAAAAACAAAACATCTTTTTCCTTTTTAGGAACTGATGAATCCGATAAAACATCCTTTGGCTTAACCTTTAAAACTTCCTGGCGAATCGTTTCATGACTAGTCACTTGGTAGCCTAATAAATCACAAAATCGATTTCTAGAATCCCGGTAAGAAGGACCTTTAATTGCCCATTTAACAGCCATTTCTGTTAGAAAAGGACTTAAAGAATCACGACCATCAAACTCCAAATAATGATCCAATAAGGCGATGCGTTTATCGGCTATTTCATCTCTATATCGTCGACGATTAATCGTAATGGGACCAAACATCGTAGCAATGAGGATTCCACCTTTCTGGTTTTGTCGTTAAAACTATTATAGCAAAGGTGTGAATCCTTTTTTAATGTCTTTCTTTACTAAATATTATAAAAGTTGCCCCGTAAACATTTTACTCATACCACAATCAATCCTCTATCATCATAAACGGAATCACTTGTTCCGCTTTTTCTTATTGCTCGGTCAAATGCCATAATTGTTGCCACCGCACCATCGATTTTTTCTGTTGATTTTTCTTTATCGGGTTTAATGTTTCCAGCTGGATCCGTTCGAACATGAATGTTATCCATCATCCAACGTAAAACTAGATGTCCGCCATGAGCAAGTTTTTCTTCTAATGTTAATTTCATTAATTCTTTTGATAATTCCTAGTGATGGATTTGCCTTCTTCCAAACTTCAGGGTCTGTCCAATCATCATATCCCTCTGCATCATAGATAACGGGCCACTTTCTGAGCTTTAATAAAATCTATTTAATTGTTCCACAATCGCACCCGTTAATGGAATAATTAGAAGTAAATTAGCACAGTTTTCATTGTTTTCTTTTCATAACTATAAAAGAAAGCAAAGTTCCTAACATAAGAAAAAATTGCTGAGCCGATTAGCACCTTTATTGAGGAGATAAAATGTCTTGGTGAAATTGGTGTAATATCTTTGTTCTCTGAAGTGAATTTGTTAATAGTTTTTACAGTCCACCAATCATCAACAGTTGAATGATTAGCAGCAATATAAAGCCATAATAAAAAACCAAGAAAAGTAAATAACCACACACCTACTATCCGATTCACAAAATCACCCCAAATAAGTTAGATAATACTTATACAATCTGGCCCGTTTACGGAACATTCAACTTTGTTTATACCTTATCATAATTAGTCAAACTTTTCTAATTCTTTCACTTTAGATTTGCTTTCTAAAATGACGCCATCTTTTTCATATGAATTTTTAACAGCCTTACGTAAATATTCAACATCAAATCCTGCACTATTATAACCCTCTAAAATAGTTGAATAGTAATAACAACTCGGTTGTTCAAGTGGCCTGCCTTCATTCATAATATAAACCATCGCATTAACATTCTTTTTATCGGCTTTAATTTTCATCATTTCTTTTTGATTCGTTTTTACTAAAACGTCATCCAGCTGTTCGCAATAAGGCATTCTCTAAAATTCCTACTTGTTTTCACATTTATTTAAACTAATTACATTTGATGTATTTTCCGAATATATAATTAGTCTGAGTATAGCCATTTTATTTCTTTCATCTATCCTATCAACTCCCCTATCGAAAATCTATTCCGTCAACTCAACTTCAATTTTCATCACCTTTAACCCCAATTAAAATAAGGGTTCCACCGTTCGAGTCATAATAAAGTTTTGCTACAGACCCCTCAATTTTATCCAATTTTGGATTAAAATCGGTCGTTTTTCGGGCCTTTTTCGGCCGTTTTTTCATGGTTTTTTCGGAGTTGGAATAAAGTTTTGACATAGCAGAAGGAAAAGATAGGAGACAAAAGAGAAGAAGAAACAAGAGTAATTGTACTGATTGTGTACTGAATTATTATTGGAATCATATTGAGTTGAATACTGGATAATTCCAGTATTATCATTGATTTAGGAACATAACTGTATTGAAAAGTTATTGGAAAAGGCATGAAAAAACTCGGGATCCAGATAAGGAAAACCCGAGAATTTATTGGATTTTGTATTGAAAAAGCAGATGTTTATTATGACAGAATGGCTGGTGTAGCAAGAGTTTATTATGGTTGCTAAGAGTTTATTCGAGTTCTACAAATCTCTTTCCAATCGCGTGACAGTTTCGATATGTGTCGTCACTAGTATGTGGATACAATTTATTGTCCTCGTTGCCTGTATGTGACACAATTCATTAGATACATTTGTGTCATCTTTTTTCGCATTTCTTCGCGCAGGTTTAAATTTTTCACCATCAAGACTGTTACCTAATCCTGTCTTATATACAAAAGTAATCATAGCAGGATCTTTATTTCCATCCTCATCTACTCCACCTACAATGACTTTTTCAACTACGCTTTCAAATACATAGCGATCAAAAGTATCAATAACCTCATTTTGTTCTAACACTTTTTTGAATGCTAATAAGCGTTTTTTAATATCTTTTTCTTCTTCCAAATTCGATAACGACTTTTCTCTTTTTTGTACTTTCTCATTTATCTCCTGCATGAGAGCATTATGCTTTTCTTCATATGTTTCTCTATCAATAATATCCTCTAATCTCATGTCTACTAACTTATCCTTTTTGTTTTCTAAACCTTGAACTTCCCTTTCTATTTTGGAAAGTTCTTTCTGAATCGTATTAGAACTTAAAGCTCCTTCCATTCGTTGTAAAAACTCTTCTAAAACATCTTTGTTATTATTGCACATAATACGATAACTTTCTAGAAAAGCTTTTTCAATGGCTTCTTCTGGGATGCCTTTACTATCTGGACAAAACTTTTTGCCTTTCTTCGTACTCGTAACACATTGCCAAATCGTCTTATTATATTTAGTCCCACTATGCCATCTTCGTCTTATTAATGTACCACCACAGTAAGCACAATCAATCATACAACTAAAAGCATATTTGCGGCTAAACTTTTCTCGTTTTCCGCCATTCTTTGCTACTGTATTTCGTCCTCGGTTTCTTCTCATTCTGATTTCCTGAGCTTTATCAAATATTTCAGCACTGACAATGGGCTCATGACGATTTTTTGAACTTTCTTATTTCCAAAAACTATCATTATCTTTATAGTTGTTTTGATGACAACATTCCTAATTTGGTTTACTAGGTTTCCCCGTCTATAAAAAAAATGATTATACCTTGCAAATAAAGTATATATATCACTTTACCCACTTAGTATAAACATTCTCTTAACCTACTAGTATTTAATTAACGATGTGTATAGGTATATACTGCGGCGGCTCCATATTTACTGCCACCCTGCACACCGTGTGTTCCATAAATTACATAAACATTTGAAGGTACAGATGACCATGAACCTGAGAAATAAGTACTACCTCTAGTACTCTTAATATCAAGTGTATTAACAACTGTTTTTCCATTTCTATCCTGCATGGATCCTTTTATTGTCAGCTGTGCAGAGTCAGGGTTTTGAGTTACCCTTGTATTATAATTCGAACCCGATAATGTTCCAGTCAGTGTTCCATACCCAGACACCGGTTTAGAAGAAGTATTTGCAAAAGCTGGGACGGTCAATGACAAACAAATCAAAATAGCAGCAATACTACTTGTTAGCGCTTTCTTACTTAAAACCATAGTAATCCCTCCTATTTTCTTCGTTAACATTTACTTGACCCAACAACGTCTCAAAAACTACTAAAAAACAATAGATTTACTGGATATAACACACCACCCTTTCCATTCATTACCACTACCATACATGACTTGAATCAATAAGTCCAGACTATTTTGATATTATCTATTTTTCTACCAATTTTGTTTCATATTATTTATTTGATATACTAAATCAATATTAAAACCACGACTTGATCATTCGGTGAGAACAAGTCGTGGTTTTTTAAATAAGATATTTTATATCCCTTCGCTTTCCTTACCGCATCATGAGCACTCCGATTCGGTCGGAATCCATAGCTGTGTTCGGAAAATGTTGGATCATATATCATAGATAGGTCTTGGGCAATTGCCTGTTGAATTAAACGGTCTGTCACAGTTGGGATACCTAGTAACCGAATGTCGCCGTCGGGTTTCGGGATTTCGACTCTGCGGACTGGCATTGGTTCATAGGTTCCTGTAAGAATTGCCTCTTTAATGGATGACCAATTTTCGACAATGTGCTGACGTAGGTTTTGTACGGCATCCTATCTACTCCATGGCTTCCTTTATTCCTTTCCACTCGTTTGAGTGCAAGAATCAAATTCTGCCGTGATAGAATTTGATTCAAAAGCATTGTTACTCTTCCTTCCGTGAATAGCTTATCTTCTTATGCCAGTAGCCACTCCACCCTCCAAGAAGTCCCCAACGGGATTCACCGTCTCCTCCTTCAAGTGAGGTACTATGTTTTCTGTGTTCATCATGACCTACTGAATGCAAAGGGCTATTCTCTCTTAAATTGTTCCGTCCTTCCGAATCGGTCTAGAACGGTTCGTACTATGACTTCTGCTGACTCCTGATGGCTCAGCTGTTTATCACTAAACAGGTTATGAAGGGTACTTCACGTATCCATCAGGCCTCCCCGGGTAAGGATGTAATCTTTCCTTCCACCTATCCGCTTCATTTACTATGTATCACCTTTGGCAGAATGGACTTTGTTTTGTTTAGCAAACTCATCCAATGATACCTAGCCTTATATGAAGTTCGTGTTCCTCGGACCGGAAGTTTGCCGCCCGCTTCCTTCAGATTCCGCGTCACCACGGACACCCTTGCGTTAAGCTAACCACTACTTCTGCCTTCGTGGCTCGGGACTCTCACCCTGGAGATTACACCCATGCCGGGCGCACTAAAAAAAGACGCTCATTTTAATTGAACGTCTTAAAATATTTTTATTCTATTGTGTTCCCACACCCCAGATCAATTACCACTGAAACGGTAATGTGGTTTTTCAGTACCTTATTTTTAGTTTTTTCACCTTCTCCTATAAACACGAAATGCTTGTGAAAGTGTTTAAAACTAAGGATTTCTATATAGTTTTTCTTTGTAGCAACGATACACACTCCACATGTATAGTGTGTACTCGTCGCCTTATCATATTTTACATGCATTGTAGCGGACACACAACGTCCGTTTCTATCCACTACTTTCCCATACAACTTACACCACTACTCCAAAACTCGTTATTTAACTGTTAAAAGCGCATAACATCAAGCCTTTTCACTTTTAGGGACACTGAAATATAAGATTTATAAAAAAGAAACGTTTACTTTTTTAAACGTTCTTTATATGATGGTGTCAACAAATATTGAAAGGGGACGTTTATCATGACAGTTGAAATGAAAAGTGAATTTGATATGTTGATCGAGGGAAGCGGTTTAAAATTAAAAGCCATTGCGGAAGAGCTCGACGTTTCACCAGCGACGCTATGGAAGCTGCGAAAAGACCCAAAAAAACTAAATGCGGTACAAATGGAACGGTTATCCAAGCTATTTAACGTAAATATTAGCGAGGTATTTGAAGCAATTAAAAATAGCTAGGATATTAAACTGATTGGAGCGGGTATTGAATATATGCCCCGCTCCTTTTTCGTTTGTTAAACATGATTAAAAATGTTTTCGTTATGGAATTAGTAAAGAGCGTCGTCAGGTACATCCCAATTCAGTAACTCTTCCCACGTTTTATTCTGTTTAATGCAAGCGTCCATTAATTTTACTAAATCATCGTCATATTCTTCCAAACTAGGCATACCAATAAATAAGCCAGGTGGGTTACCTTTAAACTTATTCCAATATTCTAGTTTCTTACGACCTTCCTCGGTCTCTTTCCACATTTCGAGAATGTAATCGTCAACCTGACACATCTATCCTTCCCCCCCTTTCTCGTTCATTCATTTTTACATTCTGACTACACAACGCCCCCCACGTTCGATTCTTAAACGCTTTATATAGTTTTATACCAAAACAAGTTAAAACGCTTCTAAAGGAAAAATAGAGCATTTTTCGTATGTCCTGAATATTCAATTGCGAATTAGTGAAATACTTTTCACCGCTTCCACATACAACCGAATGATATGTCTGGTACTATATCCGATCTCGTCCGCTATATCCTCATGAGAAAGACCATCTATGAAATACAACTCTAACACTTCCACGTGGCGGTCGTCGTCCAACAAGTCCAATACGCTATATATTTCACGTCTTATCGTTCTTGCTTTTTCGGTTAAATAGTTTACCCGCTCCTGCGTATCTTCCTTTCGCGCTACCAAATCATCAAACGTTACGGGAACACCACCACGTGGCATGTCTGAAATTGTACTAGTGCGTGCATTGTAAAGTCTGTCGTCCAATTCCAGAAGTTTTTGTTCCAATCGTTCAATACGCTTTTTCATTCGTGAGTATCCAAGTAAAAAGTGTTTATTTCGTTTGAACAAGTTCTCGTCCAGTTGATCCATTTCTTTTCACACTCCCGAAATATTCGTTCCTAACAAAGTTGCTCGTTTTTTTCGCAACTCCTTATATATTATTTGTTTTATATTATTTACTTATATATCTATATATATTAATTATTATATTAACTTAAAAGAAATATATATAAGTATATGATATTAGTATCGTAAACCTTATCCGTTGAGCCTTTTTCATTCTCACAAAATCTATCACATTTAAAAATAAAGATTACTAGATTATGATGAATTGTGTTTTTATGAAATTTACCAACGTATCACAAAATACACATCGATGATTAATAATAGTGATTTTCGGTCAATTTTTCACACTACTTTGTTATGCACCATCTCATTATTTTTATATTTTCATTGTCTGTTTTAAATATCCAACGCTATAATGTCCACTGTATTACGTTGATAAATACGAATGGTATAGGAGGATATTTATGAGAGTAGGTATTTACGTTAGAGTATCTACACAAGAACAAGCAATGGAAGGTTATTCTGTGGGTGAACAGACGGAGCGGTTAAAGGCATACTGTACAGCGAGAAATTGGAACATCTACCAAGTGTACACCGACGCAGGTATGAGTGGTGCTAACATTAACCGCCCAGCTCTAAAACAAATGCAGCAAGACATTATGAATAAAAAATTAGACTTAGTACTCGTTTATAAACTGGATCGGCTTTCGAGAAGTCAAAAAGATACGTTGTATTTGATTGAGGACGTATTCCTAAAAAATAACGTGGACTTTGTTTCTATGAACGAGAACTTCGACACGTCCACTCCCTTTGGACGAGCGATGATTGGAATACTTTCGGTATTCGCCCAGCTCGAACGAGAACAAATCAAAGAACGAAGTGCTATGGGACGTGAAGCACGAGCCAAAGCAGGTTACTTTCACGGGGGCGGTTTCGCACCAATTGGATATGACTATGTGGACGGAGAATTGATTGTAAATGAGTACGAAGCTATGCAAGTTAAAAAAGTCCATGAGTTATATCACAAAGGACTACCCATTAACCGTATAGCGAATTATATGCATAAGCGATATACCACGAAGCACGGTGGTTGGGAATTTCACAGTACGGTAAGAAGTGCACTTACACAACGCTTATATACAGGTGTGATTGAGTGGAAAGGTGAAGTTTACAAAGGACGACATGAAGCTATCATCGACGATAAGACATTCGAGAAAACGATGAAGCTTTACGAACAAAACACATGGAAGAAAGGAAGCGGGGAACGAAAAGCTCGACCATTCCAAGCGAAGCATTTATTAACAGGTATCGTTCACTGTAACAACTGTGGTGCGAGATATTTTGCGAAGGGGAATTATTCAGGTAGAGGGGAAAACCGACGTTACCGCCCATACTATACATGCTATTCGAGAGCAAAAAGTTCAAAGCGTCATATCATCGATCCAAACTGTAAAAATCCAACGTATGCTGTCGTGAAATTAGACGCTATCATCAAGGACGAAATCAAAAAGCTATCGTTTAACCCTGAACATATTCACGATATACAGCGTGAGCAATTGGGAGACGAAGTAGCGGAACAAGCGAAACACAACGAAGTGATTCAAAAACGAATACAAGACATCGACCATCAAGTCGCTCGATTACTCGACTTGTACCAGCTGGATAATATCCCGTTCGATACGATTACTGAACGAATCGGAGCGTTGAACGATGAAAAGAACGCATTAACTGAAGAACTCGTAGACGAAAAAAAGCACGTCCCAGCGCTCACCACCAGCGAAGCGAAAGAGTTACTGAAACGTGCTACTGAAATATTGGATAAAGGGGATTTACAAGAACAAAGACAACTCGTTCATGCCCTCATCGACAACATTATTATAACCGATGAAGGTATCGAAATATACTGGGCTTTCGCATAAGCCTATTTTTTACCGACATAAGTAAGGCGACAGGTGCACTCCACATGCATCGTTTGTGGAAACATGTCAACTGGCTGGACTTCCTTCGTTTGAAAGCCGCCGTCTTCTAAGATGCGTATGTCTCGTGCTAAGGTTGATGGATTGCAGGAAACATAGACAATGCGTTTCGGTTTCATGGCAATCATAGCTTGGAGAAGGTTTTCATCACAGCCTTTTCGTGGTGGATCAACGACAATGACATCCGGTTGTAATCCTTGTGCTTGCCACCATGGCATCACTTTTTCCGCTTCCCCTATGAAAAACTCAGCATTCGTGATTCCATTTAATTTTGCGTTCTTCTTTGCATCATCGATTGCTTCTGGCACAATCTCTACACCGTACACTTTTTTCGCTTTTTGTGCTAAGAAAAGTGAAATTGTCCCAATCCCACAATAAGCATCAATGACGATATCATTCCTTGTTAATTGGGCGTATTCAAGGGCTTTTTTGTAAAGTTTCTCTGTTTGTACGGGATTAATTTGATAAAATGATTTGGCAGATATGCCAAAGCGGATATCACCGATTGTGTCATAAATATACGGTTCGCCCCAAATAACATATGTCTTGTTCCCCATAATGACGTTTGTACGTCGGTCGTTAACATTATGGATGATCGATTTTATATTGGGATTTGCTTCGGTTAAGGCTTTAGTAATTTTTTCTTTATGCGGTAAATACTTCGTTCGTGTAATAAAAATAATCATGACTTCGTTGGTGTTTTTTCCAGTTCGGACCATAATATGACGTAAGACACCGCGATCTGTTTCTTCATTATAAGCTGATATACCGAATCGGTTGGCGATATCGCGTGCAGCTTGTACCATTTCGTCGTTCTGCTTGTCTTGGACAATGCATGTTTCCATGTCACTAATGATATCGTGGCTACGCATACGGTAAAAACCTGTCATGAGTTCGCCGTCCTTCTCCCCAACTGGAAGTGCTGCTTTATTACGATAACGCCACGGTTCATCCATTCCAATTGTTGGATGTACAGGGACATCTGGTAGATGGGCAATTTTATTCAAGACATTTTTCACTTGGTTTTGTTTCATTTGTAGTTGCATCTCATAGTTCATATGTTGAATTTGGCAGCCGCCACATTGATAGAACACATCACAAGGAGGTTGAACACGATTAGGGCTCGGCTTTTTCACTTCGAGTAATTTTCCATAGCCGAATTTTTTATTCACTTTAACGACCTTCACAAGTGCTTCTTCTCCAGGTAATCCGTATGGGACAAATAGTGGATAACCATCAACTTTCGCAACCCCTTGGCCATCATGGGTAAGGTCTTCAAATGTTAGAATATGTTCTTCATTCTTTTTAACGGGTGCTTTTACTTTTGCCATTTATGTCATCTTCCTTTTCGTTCGGGTTCATGATTCTAATCTTATCATATTTGCCTTTTGAATGAGAGTTAGGTTATCTCCTTAAATTTCGCTTTAATATAAGTGTACGTTCAAAAACCGATTCTACTCTTGATTATTCGAATGTCCATCCATATTAGGCCATCTAACAAAAAGAAGACTACTGAGATAATCAGTAATCTTCATGGCTTTCGATAAATGATGCGGGTACGACAAATTCGATATGTTCTTGGAGATTAATAAATTCACCTGGTAGAAGCCCGCCATATTCTCCATCAATATTCAATTGCATGTCATCAACTGGGGTTACTTTAATATGTTTTGCCTGTGTGTAAATAATGCGCTCGTCCTCGAGGTGATTACCACGAAGCGCAAGGGTTGCTAGTCTAATAAATTCAGCGAGATTTGTTTTACGTAAAATAATTAAATCAAAATAGCCGTCATTAATTTTTGCGTCTGGAGCGAGTTTTTCAAAACCGCCTACAGAATTCGTATTCGAAATGAGAAAAAGCATAATGTCTTCATCGATCACATGACCGTCATATTCAATTTTCACCTTTAATGGTTTTAATGATGGTAACATTTCAATGCCTTTTATATAGTAGGCAAGTTGACCAAGCATCGTCTTTAATTTGATCGGTACATCATATGTTAGCTCTGTCAGTTTCCCACCACCAGCAATGTTAATAAAATATTGACGATTTACTTTTCCAATATCTAGGCGCATGCTATTATTTTCTGCTATGATTTCTGTTGCTTTTAACAGGTCTTTTGGAATATTTAATGCCCTCGCAAAATCATTCGTTGTCCCTGCTGGTAAAATACCAAGCTTCGGCCGATTTGGTTGTTCAGCCATCCCTTGGACAACTTCGTTAATCGTTCCATCCCCACCAGCGGCAACGATTAGATCAAATTGATGTTCGACAGCATAGCGTGCAGCTTCGATCGCATCACCTTCACCTGTTGTAGCATGTGCCGATGTTTCGTATCCAGCCTTTTCGAGTCGCTCTAATATATCTGGAAGCTTCTTTTTTACTGCTTCGCGACCTGCTGTTGGATTATAAATAATTCGAGCTCGTTTCACATCGACCCCTCCCATACATACACTACGATTAAATCTTGAAAAAGGTTTCCCGTTTCTAAACTAATTTCTATCATATACCTTTCATGTAAAAAAGTAAAAGACTACTGTGCTTATATCGCTGCACAGTAGTCTTTTCAATATCTTAGCGTTTATTAATTTCTTGAACTAAAATCTTGTTAACCATTGGTGGGTTCGCTTGGCCTCTAGTTGCTTTCATCACTTGTCCGACTAGATGTCCAAGGGCACGCTTATTCCCTTCTTTATAGTCGTTTACAGATTGTTCATTCTCATCGAGAACTTTCGTAATGATTTCTGTTAATTGACCTTCGTCAGATATTTGAGCCCAGCCTTTTTCTTCGACGATTTGTTCTGGGGCGCCACCTTTTTCAACAAGTTCAGCAAAAACACGTTTAGCAATTTTAGATGATATGGTTCCATCTTGAATGAGTTGAATCATTTTTCCTAGTGATTCTGGTGTAATCGCTAATTCAGACAGTTCTTTCTGGTGTTTATTCATATAACCAGAAATATCACCCATCAACCAGTTCGAAGCTTGTTTAGCATCAATACCGTCTTTAATCGTTGCTTCAAAGAAATCAGACATTTCTTTCGTACTTGTTAACACACCTGCATCGTATTCTGGTAAGCCAAGTTCTTCTACATAGCGTTTACGACGCTCATCTGGTAGTTCAGGAATAGATGCGCGAACGCGTTCTTTCCAAGCATCATCAATATATAGTGGAACAAGATCTGGTTCCGGGAAATAACGATAATCTTCCGCATCCTCTTTCACACGCATTAAAATCGTTTCACCAGTCTTTTCATCAAAACGGCGAGTTTCGTGTTGAACTGCTTCACCTGATAAAAGGACTTCTGCTTGACGTTTCTCTTCAAACTCTAATCCTTTTTGAACGTGAGCAAATGAGTTTAAGTTCTTTAATTCCGCCTTTGTTCCGAACTTCTCCTGTCCTCTAGGGCGGAGCGAGATATTCGCATCACAACGAAGTGATCCTTCTTCCATCTTCACATCAGAGACACCAGTGAATTGGATAATGTTTTTTAATTTTTCAAGATATGCATAGGCTTCTTCTGGTGAGCGCATATCGGCTTCAGATACGATTTCAATCAGCGGTGCCCCTTGACGGTTAAAGTCAACGAGTGAGTATCCGTCACCACCGTGCGTTAATTTACCAGCATCTTCTTCTAAATGGACACGATTAATTCCGATACGTTTTTTCCTACCGCCTACTTCAATTTCAATCCAACCATTTTCACCAATTGGTTGATCAAATTGAGAAATTTGATATGCTTTCGGGTTGTCCGGATAGAAGTAGTTTTTACGGTCAAATTTCGTATGTGTCGCAATCTCACAATTTAATGCCATGGCTGCTTTCATACCATAATTAACCGCTTCTTCATTAAGTACAGGTAATGTTCCTGGATATCCTAAGTCAATTGGATTCACATTTGAGTTTGGTTCTGCACCAAATTCATTTGCACTAGGGCTAAAAATTTTAGATTTCGTTTTCAATTCAACGTGAACTTCAATTCCGATGACTGTTTCAAAATTCATTACTGTGCACCTCCCAATTGAGGTAATGTTTTATGAAAATCGGTTGCTTGTTCAAATGCATGTGCAACGCGATAAACAGTTTGTTCTGCAAAATGCTTTCCAATGATTTGTAAACCAAAAGGAAGACCATCTTTAGAGAATCCACAAGGAACAGAAATAGCTGGTACACCCGCTAAGTTAATTGGTACAGTTGTTACATCACGAGCATAGACAACCATTGGATCAAAGTTTTTCTCACCGATTTTAAACGCTGGTGTTGGCGTTGTTGGTCCTACAATAACATCATAGTTTGCAAAAACGTGATCGAAGTCTTGTTTGATAAGTGTACGGACTTGTTGTGCTTTTTTGTAATATGCCTCATAATTTCCTGAACTTAACGCATAAGCACCGAGGAACATCCGTTTTTTCACTTCATCTCCAAAACCTTCACTACGGGAAAGTCTGAACATATCAAGCATGTTCTTCGCTTTTTCAGAACGGACACCATAACGAACACCGTCAAAACGAGCGAGGTTTGCTGAAGCTTCTCCTGAAGAAATAATATAGTAAACAGCGGCTGCATACTTAGAATGTGGTAAGGAGACCTCTTCCCATGTCGCACCTAACGATTCGTATAATTTTAATGCATTCATGACCGCTTCTTTTACTTCCGGATCAACGGCTTCACTTAAATATTCTTTTGGAACAGCGATTTTTAGTCCTTTGATATCACCTGTTAGCCCCTCTGAAAATGCTGGTACATCTTCATGAGCTGATGTCATATCCATTTTATCACGGCCGGAAATGACTTCTAAAATACGTGCATTATCTTCGACTGTTCGTGTAATTGGACCGACTTGGTCTAATGAAGACGCAAATGCCACGGCACCAAAGCGTGAGACGCGTCCGTATGTTGGTTTCATTCCGACAACACCGCAGAAAGCTGCTGGTTGACGAATTGAACCACCTGTGTCTGTACCTAAAGTAAATAACACTTCACCTGCTGCTACAGCTGCAGCCGAACCGCCACTTGAACCTCCTGGTACATGATCGAGATTCCACGGATTATGTGTTGTTTGGTAGCTAGAATTCTCTGTTGTTGACCCCATAGCAAATTCATCCATATTTAATTTACCGACTGTTACCGCTTCTGCTTCGTGAAGCTTGTCAACAACTGTTGCATCATATAGTGGATCAGTGAAATTGCTTAAAAATTGACTCCCGCAAGTTGTACGAAGTCCTTTTGTAACGATATTATCTTTAATCGCTCCAGGTATACCAAATAATTTAGCATCCTTATTCGTTTGTTGATCTAATTGTTCTGCTTTTTTCAGTGCGTTTTCTTCATCAACAGTTATAAAAGCTTTAACCTGATCATCAACTTCTTTAATCCGATTCAGTGATGATTCGACTAAGTCTTTTACTGTTATTTCATTGTTATGTAGCATCTTTTCAATTTCTTTAATACTATGCTTTTTGAATGTCACTTTTGTCTTCCCTCCTTAATCTAAAATGGCTGGTACTCTAAATTGACCATCTTCATGATCTGGCGCATTTTTCAACGCTTGTTCTTGAGTAATCCATTGTTTTGGTTCGTCATCACGCATCACGTTCTTTAATTCAATCGCGTGAGTCATCGGTTCTACACCGTCTGTATCTACTTCATCTAAACATTTAACATAATCAACCATTTTATTTAAATGCTCCGTATATCGAGTTGCTTCTTCTTCGGTTACAGCGATTCTTAACATATCGGCAAGCTGTTTTACCTTATCTTCCGAAACATGTGACATCATTTGCACCTCCAACCTTATTTAACAGTTGTAACACTATTGATGATAGCAGAAGTAGGAGGTTTTTAGCAACTCTGGAATAACCTATGGAGTTATGTAGAAGCTGATTTTACTGCCATTGATGGAATGAAAGGGATTGGGGAGTGGAGTGGTAGATTATATAGGCTTGATGCAGTCTATCGTATACAACTCATCACTGGCCTTCGCTACTATAGGTATAGATAAAACAAATAAAAAACACCCGCTTCAGAACAAGGAAGCGGGCGTTTATAATTAAAACATTTCTGATGTTGTTTTAGCTTGCATATGTTGGATAAGGTAGTCTGGGCCACCTGCTTTTGAGTCTGTACCTGACATGTTGAAACCACCGAATGGTTGGTAACCAACGATAGCAGCTGTACAGCCACGGTTGAAGTATAAGTTTCCAACATGGAAGTCTTCGCGAGCTTGTTCAATATGTTCGCGGTTATTAGAAATAACAGCACCAGTTAGACCGTATTCAGTGTTATTAGCGATTTCGATTGCTTCGTCAAAATCTTTCGCTTTAGTTAAGCCGAGCACAGGTCCAAAGATTTCTTCTTGCATGATGCGTGCTTTAGGAGCAACATCTCCAAATACAGTTGGTTTAATGAACCAACCTGTAGAGTCGTCTCCTTCACCACCTGCAAGTAGTTCGCCTTCTTCTTTACCAATTTCAATGTAGCTCATAATTTTATCATAAGCTGATTGATCGATAACTGGTCCCATGTAGTTACGTGATGGGTCTGCTGGGTCACCAACAGTCAATTCTTTCGTTAATTCAACAACACGGTCTTTCACTTGCTCATAAACATCTTCATGGATAACGGCACGTGAACATGCTGAACATTTTTGACCTGAGAAACCGAATGCTGATTGAACGATTGATTGAGCTGCTAATTCTAAGTCAGCATCGTTATCAACAACGATTGTATCTTTTCCACCCATTTCTAAAATCGTACGTTTTAGCCAAATTTGACCTTCTTGGATTTTAGCTGCACGTTCGAAAATACGTGTACCAACTTCACGTGAACCTGTGAAGCTAACGAAACGTGTACGTGGGTGATCAACTAAGTAGTCACCAACTTCTCCACCTGGACCAGGAATGTAGTTTACGACACCTTTTGGCATACCTGCTTCTTCAAGCACTTCCATAAATTTATGAGCAACGACTGGTGTTGCACTTGCTGGTTTAAGTAATACTGTGTTACCTGTAACCATTGCTGCTGCAGTCGTTCCTGCCATAATAGCGAATAGGAAGTTCCAAGGTGAAATAACAACACCTACACCTAATGGAATGTAGTGGAACTGGTTACGTTCGATTGGACGGCTATTAACCGGAACACCGCCTTTTAATTTAACCATTTGACGGCCGTAGTATTCCAAGAAGTCGATTGCTTCTGCTACATCAGCATCCGCTTCATTCCAAGGTTTTCCACCTTCTTTAATCAGATGTGCAGTAAATTCCGCTTTACGGCGACGTACAATTGCTGCCGCACGGAAAAGAATATCTGCACGGAATTTAGGATCTGATTTACGCCATGTATTAAAAGTTTCATCAGCTACTTTCATCGCTTTTTCAGCAAGTTCTTTATTCGCTTTAGAAACATATCCAATTACTTCTTCTTTTTTCGCAGGGTTTACAACTTTAATCTTATCTTCTGTTGTAATTCTCTCACCATTAATAATAAGTGGATACTCTTTACCGAGGTCTGCTTCTACTTGTTTAATAGCTTCTAATAGAGTCTGTTTATTTTCTTCTACAGAAAAGTCTGTAAAAGGTTCATGTTTGTATGGTACTACCATGTATAAAACCCTCCTTGAAATAATCTATGGATATCCTTGATTTCGCTCTCATATTCTATATCATTTTGCCCAAAAACACAAAAATCAGCTCGAAGAATACCCACTACTCATTCTAACGGAAAAAAACAAATGGTTCAATTAATGAGTGTTTTTATTGGAAAATATGCACATTCAAATCGTCTTTTCCGGCTTCTCGATAAATAATACTTTCCATTTGGGTACTTGATTTAATATTAATCTCTACGTCATAGTTATTAGACAGTAATTCTTTTGCAAGACCATAAACGTATTGGGTGAAGCCAAGCACTTCCCCTTTTCCATAGAATTCGATTGGAATATCGAGAACAAGTTTGTTTAATTCTTCATTAATATAAAAACCTCTGCCGATTACCCCAACATAATTTGGAAAATAATCTGCTACTTCATTACTAAATCGTTTAATCACTTCTGATTCTTCGACATGGTATTTCTCTGCTTCATTAGAAGGAAAAAGAACATTCTTCTCTTTAATTGTCTCCCACTTGCCAATTTCGTTTTGCCCTTTATCAACAAGCGTCTTTGCAACAAAGCTTCCTGGAACGGGTGATGATTCATCCTCTTCTTGATAGATAGCAAACATAATTGGGACATTCTCCAAACCTTCCATGGTACGTAGTCGACTGAGAATTTCCTGTGCATTTTTTTTGCCTTGTTCAATCATTTTATCCTTTGGTATGTCTGTTTCATGAAACGTCCGTTTCTTTTCCTTGTCTTCTGTATAAAATCGGTAGACAGACTTCATGGAAAGTCCTATAGAGACACCAGCTACTTTCGCTTGTTTGTCTTTAGTGACTAAGAAATTCTGTTCGACGATATGTGATAAGTATTTCGGTTTTTTCTTTTGTTCCTTCACATTGTTTTTATTATTGATTGCCGGGTTAATGCCTTGCTGGAGGTCGTTGCGAATTCTTTCTTTATCGACGGTCATTTGTGCTTTTCTTAATTTTTGTACTTCCTTTTCAACTGCTTTATTAAGCTGTTCTTTCGTTAGTTTTCTCCCTAACCATCCGTAAACCGTTTCAGAAGATAGAAACTGTCCTTCCCGAAAGATATATGTTTCAGGATCAAAATAGTCTTTTGAATGACGACGTAATCCTTCTTCAACTTCGTCAATATCAACGCGGTTAGCTAATTGATTAACAATGACACCACGTGCAGCACCAGATTCATATGGAAGGAGCATACGATAGTTTTCTTTCGATAGTTTATAGCTAGGCACAATGGAAAGTTCTTTCTTCTCCTTTTCGTCCTGAACAACCTCTTCCTCTTTCTTCTCTCCAGGTGTACAACTCGTAAAGAGTAAAAGGATACAAACGCCTATAATACCAATCCTTTTCACATGTTTCCCACCCTTCATCTTCAAATATTAATCTTTTTCTAATGCTAGTTTTAATTGTTCCTCATTCCAAATGGTGATACCAAGTTTTTCTGCTTGTGTATATTTTGAACCAGCAGCTTCTCCGGCAATAACTAAGTCTGTATTTTTACTAACACTGCCTGTTACTTTCCCACCTAGAGCTTCAATTCTCTCTTTTGCTTCTTTCCGGGTAAAATGTTCTAACTTCCCTGTTAAGACGACGGTTTTTCCAGAAAAGGCAGTGTCTTCAATTGACTCACTAGGTGTACTTCCTTTATATATCATATTAACACCAAGCTCAGATAATTGTTGAATCATCGTACGTACCTTCTCGTCGGAAAAATATTGAACAAGGGAATCAGCCATTTTAGTGCCGATTTCATCAACTTGAACAAAATCTTCATATGTCGCATGTTGTAATTGGTCCATCGTTTGGAATGCCCTTGCTAAAATCTGTGACGCTCTTACACCGATAAAGCGGATGCCTAATCCGAATAACAATTTTTCAAGGGAGTTTTCCTTTGATTGTTCAATAGCATTCAATAAATTCGTGACTGATTTCTCACCCATGCGTTCTAGCTTTAGGAGCTCATCTTTTTCCAGTCGGTACACATCTGGAATCGATTGAACCAATTTTTCGCGAAATAGTTGAGCAATGATTTTCTCTCCTAAACCGTCAATATTCATCGCATCACGTGATGAGAAGTGAATGAGGCCTTCCTGTATCTGTGCTGGACAACTTGGATTTATACAACGAAGGGCTACTTCTTCTTCAATATGAATCAATTCACTATTACAAGCTGGACAATGTGATGGCATTGAAAATTCCTTTTCTTCACCGGTTCGTTTTTCATGAATCACTCGAACAATTTCTGGAATAATATCGCCGGCTTTTCGAAGGATGACTGTGTCCCCAATGCGGATATCCTTTTCCCGAATAAGATCTTCATTGTGTAATGAAGCACGTTGTACAGTTGAACCTGCGACACGAACCGGATCTAAAATAGCAGTTGGTGTAATCACACCTGTCCGTCCAACACTTAATTCAATATCACGTAAGGTTGTCACAACTTCTTCAGCAGGGAACTTATAGGCAATCGCCCAGCGTGGATTTTTTGATGTGAATCCGAGCGCTTCTTGATCAGCTAATGAATCAACTTTAATGACAATCCCATCAATTTCATATGGCAAGTTCGGTCGTTCTGTTGTCCAATGCTCTACATATTCAATAACCTCTTCAATTGACTTACATACTTGCCATTCCTTATTCACTTTAAAGCCGAGCGACGCTAAATAGGTTAGATGTTCACTGTGCGAATTAATTTCCTTACCCTCCCATACACCAACACCATACCAAAAAACATCGAGATTACGAGAGGCTGCAATCTTTGGATCTAATTGACGTAATGAACCTGCAGCTGCATTACGTGGATTAGCAAATAGGTCCTGCCCTTGTTCTTCACGTTGTTTATTAAGCGCCAAAAAAGAACGATGTGGCATAAATGCTTCCCCACGCACTTCGATAGTGTTTTCTTCTTGAATCGATAGCGGGATACTGCGTATGGTACGTAGATTACTTGTAATATCTTCACCAATTGTTCCATCTCCACGGGTTGCCCCTTGAACGAGTTGACCACCCTCATAACGTAATGACACAGCTAAACCATCGAACTTAAGTTCACATATATAAGTGACCTCTTTACCAATAGCTTGTTTCACCCGACGGTCAAAGTCACGTAATTCATCGGCATTAAAGGCATTACCAAGACTAAGCATCGGAATAGCATGACGTACTTTTTGAAACGATTCCAGTGGTTGATCTCCGACGCGTTGTGTCGGGGAGTCAGCTGTGATCAATTCCGGAAATTTCTCTTCCAACTTGTCTAATTCACGAAGTTTTTTATCATATTCTGAGTCTGGTACACTTGGCTTATCTAATACGTAATACTCATAACTATATTGATTGAGTTCTCTTCTTAAGGCATTAATCTTTTGTTGTGCTTGTTGTTTATTCATTCGCATCACCCTCCTATTGTTTCGTAATTGGAGCGAACTTCGCTAATAATCGCTTAATACCAATAGGTGCTGGAAATGCAACATCAAGTTCGAGCGAATCGCCTTCACCGTCTACTTTTACAACAGTACCGACACCCCACTTTTTATGAAGTGCTTTATCTCCAGGACGCCAGCTTTCGGTTTCGGCCCCTGATGTTTGTTGTTGGATTCGTTTGGCTCTTCTTCTTGGCATTTGCCGTTTTTCTTGTGAGTTGAAACGCGTTGTGCCCGTAAATAATGAACCGAACATATCTTTCTTTGCTTCTTCCATACCGTCGATTAAACCATCTGGAATTTCATTGATAAAGCGACTAATTGGATTCATATTTGTTCGCCCATAAAGCGTCCTCATTTGGGCATGTGTGATGTAAAGCAACTGTTCCGCTCGCGTGATGCCAACATAGGCAAGTCGCCGCTCTTCTTCCATTTCCTCATCATCCATCATGGAACGACTATGCGGGAATACGTTTTCTTCCATACCAATCAAAAAGACAACCGGAAATTCAAGTCCTTTTGCTGCATGTAATGTCATTAATGTTACTTTTGTCGAGTGATCTGGGTCCTCTTCATCTACTTGGTCAATATCAGCGATTAAGGCTAAATCTGTTAAAAAGGCGATTAATGTTTTATCATCATTTTTCGCTTCAAAGTCACGCGTTACCGTTTTAAACTCTTCTAAGTTTTCTAAGCGACTTTGTGCTTCAATACTCCGTTCATTCAACAACATCTCTTCATAACCAGAACGTGTTAATACTTCTTCAACCATATCTGTCGCTGTTAAAAACTCTTGTTGCTGATGAAGTGTTTGAATCAAGTTAGCAAAGTCTGCTAACGCATTGGCAGCGCGCTTTGTTACACCGGTAAAGTCAACTTCTTTCGTCGCTTGGAATAACGATATATCATGTTCTGTCGCATACATTTGCAATCGTTCGACTGAGGTTTTTCCAATACCACGTTTCGGTTCATTGACAACTCGTTCAAAGCTTAAGTCGTCATCAGGGTTAGTAATTAATCGTAAATAAGCAATCATATCTTTAATTTCTTTTCGTTCATAGAATTTCTGCCCGCCAACCATTTGATAAGGCATACCTGATTTAACAAAGGCATCCTCTATCGCACGTGATTGAGCATTTGTTCGATATAAAATCGCAATATCATTCGGTTGGTAATTCTCTTCTTGGGTGAGTTGTTTAATTGTTTGCATCACGAATAATGCTTCTTCTTGTTCGGTTGAACCGCGAAAGTATTGAATATTCTTTCCAGATGGGTTTTCCGTCCATAGGTTTTTCGGCTTACGACCACTATTATTTTCAATGACTTTATTAGCTGCATCTAGTATCGACTTCGTTGAACGATAATTTTGTTCCAATAGAATGGTACGCGCAGCAGGATAATCTTTTTCAAAGGATAAAATATTACTAATATCTGCTCCACGCCAACGGTAGATCGATTGATCCGAGTCCCCTACAACACAAAGGTTTTGATAGCGACTTGCTAACTGTTTTACTAAATAGTATTGGGCATGGTTTGTATCTTGATACTCATCAACATGAATATATTGAAAACGACGCTGATAATACTGCAACACTTCTGGAACACGTTGGAATAAGTGAATCGTTTCCATGATTAAATCATCAAAATCCATGGAATGATTCTTTCGTAAAACCTTCTGATACCCCTCATACACATGAGCAACTTGGCGATCATAGAAGTTTCCAACTTGTTCATTAAATTTCTCTGGCGTAATTAACTCGTTCTTTAGAGAACTAATACGTCCAAGCATCGCACGTGGATCGAATTTTTTCGGATCGATATTTAAGTTTTTTAACACTTGTTTGACGACCGATAATTGATCACCACTGTCTAATATGGAGAAATTCTGATTATAACCAATTCGATCAATATCTCGGCGTAAAATACGTACACACATGGAGTGAAATGTCGATACCCACATGTATTCCGCCTCTTGACCGACAAGTTTGGATACACGATCTTTCATTTCTCTTGCTGCTTTATTTGTAAAGGTAATCGCTAAAATATTTCGAGGCGCAACACCTTTTTCGTGCAATAAGTAAGCCATTCGATGGGTTAACACTCTTGTCTTACCACTTCCAGCTCCAGCCATAATAAGCAGTGGCCCATCTGTATGTTTTACTGCTTCTTTCTGCTCTTTATTTAATCCATTTAACAGGTCGTCTGTTGTCAGACTCACCTTGAACACCACCTTATAAAATTACTATTACTGTTTGACAGCCCGTACTGTTTTTAAAGCTTCTGTCGGGTTTGTATATAAACTGTTACCAACAATGATGACATCAGCATGGGCAGACATCTCACGTGCTTGTGCCTTATTCTCAATGCCACCACCATAAAATAATAACGTATTTGTAAGCTCATTTTTAACCTTTTTGACGAGTTTAGGCTCACCATATGTGCCACTATATTCAACATAAAATATCGGTAAATGAAACATACGCTCTGCCATATAGGCATATGCTAAGACATCTTCTTCAGTTGGTAACTGACAATTTGCTTTTTGATATGCTTTCGCTTCTTCATTTAAGATACAATAACCTTCAACAAAAATCTCATCCCAATTCATCATCTCTTTAAACTGTTTAATTGCTTCATGTTGGATATCCATCATCCATTTTTTATCTCTAGAGTTTAACACCATAGGGATAAAATAATAATCAAACCCTGGTGTAATAGCTTCCATATTCGATACTTCTAAAATGCATGGTACTGTATAGCGGCGAATTCTGGACAATAAATCCAATACACCATCCAATGTGACATCATCTGTCCCACCAACAATGATGGCATCTGTACCTGACTCACAGACACGCTCTAATAACTCGTCCGACATGTCTTTAGCTGGATCGAGTTTAAATATGTGATTCCACTCTTTCATTGAATTGTGCAACATAATTGCCCTCCATTTTCATAATCCGTTAGTCTATTATAACAAATATTGATAGATGAATTGAACGATATCGTGGTAAAAGTTCAAGATAAAAAGGGGTAGTTTACGTAAAAATAAATAGGTGGGGAAAACTTACGCTCCCCACCACCCAATCTATTTCATTAGCACTGTCTTATTACTCTTCATTATTTAAGCGATCTAACACGAGCCCATAGCCACCACTTCCATAATCAATGCAACGTCGAACACGAGAAATCGTCGCTGTTGATGCTTTTGTTTCTTTTTCGATTTCATTATAAGTCTGTCCTTCAGATAACATTTTAGCAACTTGAAATCGCTGTGATAAGGATTGGACTTCACTCATTGTCGCAATGTCGTCAAAGAAGCGATAACATTCTTCGCGATTATCTAAGGACAAAATCGCATCAAATAATTGATCGAGTTGTTTGCCACGCAATTTATCAATCTGCAAGCTCATTCCTCCTTTATTTATTGTACTGTAACCGCCCCTTCTAACCCAGGGGATGTTGGAATGACATTAATCCATGTCTTACCAGGTATAAGTCCAACTGGTTGCCCATCTTTTACTGGTAAAATACGTCCTTCAACACTTTGCCATTCAAGTTTCTGGACAAGTCCTTTTTGTAGTAAGTATGCCTGACCACCACTGTCTAAATCCACTTTACGTCTGCCTTGATCATCAATGACCTCATGAGCAGTTTCTATAATCAATACATTACTTAGTTCAATTGGTTGATTAGATTCCAGTTCAACAGATTGTTCCCCATCACTGTATCGGTCATAAACGTCTTTTGTTGCATCATATTGATAAGTAACAGTTGTTAATGGGCTTTTGAAATAAGTTATTTCTACTCGATCGGCTTTTTCACCTTCGATTTGTTCAGTTTCTTCTTCTGTTAAAAATGGCAATGGCTCATAAGTTTCAGTTATATCAAAGCCTTTTTCTCCTGCAATTTCATTAACAGCTCCGAATTGTAAGTATGAATTATGGGGTGCTTGACGTCTATCATCACGCTTAAATAAATGACCATCATTATCGTAAGAAGAACCGTTAATACTATCGATACCCCGTTCTTTTATCATATCACTAATAAAGTCTGCAGCACCATGATGAATATAAATTGCTTGATACCGTTCAGCTAAATCAAAATAATACTCTCTAGCACTCCGAACTGGGCCGACAACTTCTGGCTCCTCACTATGGTATAGAGCTAGGAATCGCGTAATGTTCCCTTCCGCAAGAATCTCAAATACGAGATCGGCTTGTGATAAACCAGTTTGCGGGCGCGCTTTCGCATGATTATTCACCATCACACTCACAATACGCCGATCGATTCCCTTTCCTTCTAAGCCTGTCAATGGAAAGACACCTTTTTCTACAGCTTCTTCATTTGATTGGTCTTTTGCTGATTGATTTTCATCTTTGTCTTTTGAACAACCGACGACTAACATTAGGAGTAAAGCTGTCAATAATATTACGTACTTTTTCATATCTCCTAGCTCCCTTTTGCTTTTATGCATTTTTTGTTAAAAATTGGTGTTCCTTGTCCATTATAAATCATCTCATCGTCGCTGGAAAGAGAACTTCTCGGTTCATAACATCAACAATACCTTGTTGCGTGATTCTTATATACGGAAGGTGTGTTGATGATAAAAATAATATCGTATAAATGGGGTCATCAAATAAATAACCAAATTCTTTTAACCAAGCGGTTAGTTCTTTTTGCTTTTGAATAAGTGTCGTCATTTTATCGGATGTCATGATGCCTCCCAATGTAAGAGGGATTTCTAATAAGACTCTCCTATCATGAACAATAACAATGCCACCACCCATTTCTTTTAATCGTTTTCCAGCTAGAATCATATCTTGCTTGTTCTTTCCAATATAAACAAGGTCTCCAGTCATTGAATAAGAGCTAGCGAGTCCACCTAAACGCTTCGTAAAACCGTGTAAAGTCGTATTGACATGCCACTTTCCGTTCTTATCCATTAATGTTAAAAAAGCATCATGCGTATCAATAGGCAATTGTTCTGGTGTCACATCAATCTTAATAGCATAAGGTTTTGTAATGACATCATTCGTTAACTTTAAACCGATTGGAATAGAGTATTGTAAATCATTCTCTTGTAGGTTCCAACGTAAATCTAGCGGTTTAATACCGAATGCTGACCAATCTATTTGTAACGGATAGGTACATATTTTTCCGTGACGTACAATCCATTGACCTCTTGCTAAAACACTAGTCGGGTGTGGATTGTACTTTTTATCTAAGAAATTTATATGTGCGATGCGTCCGGGAGCAATACTACCAATCTGTTCTTCTAAATGGAGATGTTTGGCTGCATTATATGACCCCATCCGATACGCTTCTTCGATTGGTATGCCTTTTTGAATCGCTATTTCGATTAATCTGTTCATTAAACCTTTTTCATAAAACGATGGGGTCGCCCCATCTGTTGTCATTGTTAAATGATCAAAAGTGTTTAATCCGAGCTCCATCATTTCCTCTAAAAGTTTTGGCAAGTCAGGACGAATCGATGAATATCTTAGCCCGACTTGATAACCTAATTCGAGACGCTTTAATACATCTTTTCCGGTTATAGATTCATGGTCGGCATTTACACCTAGGAGTTTTAATTTAGTTAGTGTCTTTTCTGAAGCTCCTGGAAAATGCCCTTCAATTGGTTTACGATGCCGTTTTGTTTCTTGCATCCAGTAAAGTAAATGATCATCCCCAGCTAATAATGCAGGCCAAGCTGTTAGTTCTCCCCCCTGTACAACAGCAGGGTGTTTAATCCATTTTAAGACGGATTGCGTATCAAAGACTTTATCTTCTTCTTGTAAAATTGTTTGTGAATCATAACGTGCCCACCAATACATACTTATCGGCAGGTTTTGGCATGTTTCTATAAAGGAAAACGCTTTCTTTTCGTCCATTAAAAAATGCCACATTAAACTATCATTAACGAGAGTAGTTGTCCCGAAAATCGCTGCATGGTGTGCTAATTGTTCTGGATTATACAGTTGATAAGGATGGGCATGTGGTTCAATATAACCTGGAACGAGGTATTGTCCCTGACAATCTACATAAGTTGTTCCATCATCATTGTCCGGCATTTTTTCACCGACATAGACAATTCTTTCTTTATAAATCCAAATATTCGCTTGTAGCCATTTTTTTGTATACATATTTAAATAGGTGGCATTCGTTAATACAAGTGTGGGGGCAAGTTGTCCATCGAGAATGCTAACATGTTTCCTCATATCACGGTTACGCCAATATCCCTGTTCTATCATAGAAAAATTCACCATCAATTCATTTATTTGCTTTCATTTTAACATATAATACTTTATTGTGGTGAAGTTTTTATGTAGGTTTTAACAATAATCTATGAACGTTGTTACATATCAAAATTCTGTATCTACAAACGTGATTGAAGTTGTAAATTATTGTTTTCGACTAATCATTGCGATATAAATTAGAGAATTCTCTCTCATTTGCATAGGAATGAAACAGTCTTTATAATGCAGCTGGGTCCCGACTCTCACTTTTGAAAAAAATAATGCTAGCAAGTTTTGATAAAGCATACAGGGTGCTGGGAAAAAATGAACTTCACCCTGTCAAGTAGAATAAAAATTGACTTAAGTGGCTTTAGCTCCGCATTCAAGAGGGCTAAGGCCATTTTTTTCTTTATACTCTTCATCATGATAGGTAAATGTATTTATTAATTGCTTTTGGAAGGCTCAATCATATGTAAGTCGCCGTTGGGAGTTAAAATTAGCTCGCATTGAAGCGCTCAATCGTATGTATGTCCCCGATGGAAGTTGAAATTAACTCACATTGAAGCGCTCAATCGTATGTAAGTCGACGATGGGGGTTGAAATTAACTCGCATTGAAGCATTCAATGGTATATATTCAGTGCCTTCACACCGCTAAAGAAGCGGGCTGGGACATGATCCAGCTAAATAGAAAAAAGGAGTTCAGTTGATTATAAAACTGGACTCCTAATTTTTATAAAAAAACTCAATCCTATATTTAGAGCGGTGTTCCCAGTGACATTTCAGAAAAAAGGATTGGGTAAGCAAAATTTGTTAATCCAATCCTTTTATAAACAACGCATTTATTTCGCTATATCTTTTCGGTAAAAGAAACCAGAATTATTTGTTAGTGCTGTTTCCATAGACTGATAGACTTTTTGAGTAGCGGCTTCAATTGTTGGTTGCTTTGAGCCAACGAGTAAGACACGTCCACCATTGGAAACAAGGCCTCCCTTTCCACCTGTTACCCCTGCATATACGGTAAACACATCTGACCCCTCAAACGTCGGGAGAGGTAGATGTTTCTCGTATGAACCAGGATATCCATTCGCTGCTAAGACGACACCAACACAGGCTTGATCTTCCCAAGCAAGTTGTGGATCCTTTCCAGCTAAAACATCGAGCAGGACTTGTAATAGATCATTTTTTAATAACGGCAAAATAACTTGTGTTTCAGGATCACCGAAACGTGTATTAAATTCAATCACTTTTGGACCATCTGCAGTCATCATTAAGCCTGCATAAAGGATCCCAGTAAAGGGACGACCTTCTTCTACCATACCATCAGCTGTTTTTTGTAAAATAGCTTCAGTAGCATAGGCTAACGTTTCTTCAGAAATATCTGGAACTGGGGCAAACGAACCCATTCCTCCTGTGTTCGGTCCTTCATCATTGTCAAAGGCACGTTTATGATCACGTGCTGGAATCATTGGAAAAACATTATTTTCATGGACAAAAGCAATATAAGAAAACTCGCGACCTTCTAGGTACTCTTCGACGACAATTTTCGTTCCTGCTTCTGCAAATGTTTTATCAATCATCATCGCATCAATCGCTTGGAGTGCTTCATCTAATGTTTCAGCAACAACAACGCCTTTTCCCGCTGCGAGACCATCGGCCTTGATAACAATTGGTGCACCTTTTTCTTTAATATAAGCTTTGGCTGCTTCCGCATCAGTGAATGTTTCATAGTCAGCTGTTGGAATCTGATGTCTTTTCATAAAAGCTTTGGCAAAACTTTTACTCCCCTCAAGCATGGCTGCTTCTTTACGTGGGGCAAAAATCTTAAGACCATTTTCTTGAAAGCGATCAGCTATTCCTAGTAGTAATGGATTTTCTGGTCCGACAAAAGTTAATCCGATGTTTTTTTCTTTAGCAAATTGAACAAGACCTTCAATATCTGTTTCATCAATATCGACACATGTTGCCTGCTCTGACATACCATCATTTCCGGGTGCGATATACAGTGTATCAATTTTATTACTTTCATTTAATTTACTAACGATACTATGTTCTCGCCCACCACGGCCAACAACTAATACGTTCATTGTTTTGTCTCCTTTTATAGATTAATGTTTGAAATGTCTCATGCCAGTAAATACCATGGCAATCCCATGTTTATCACACATATCAATCGAATCTTGATCGCGTTTTGAACCTCCTGGTTGAATGATTGCTGTAATCCCTGCTTTTGCTGCTGCTTCAACTGTATCTGGCATTGGGAAAAATGCGTCGGATGCCATGACGGCACCTTTTGCTTTGTCTCCAGCTTGTTCAATCGCAATCTTAGCAGCACCAACACGGTTCATTTGCCCTGCTCCGACACCAATTGTTTGCTCATCTTTCGCAAGAACGATGGCATTTGATTTGACATGTTTAACGGCTTTCCAAGCAAATGTTAAAGATGCTAATTCTTCTTTTGTCGGTTTTCTTTTTGTTGGGACATTGATAGCCGTTTCATCAAGTGCACCTAGATCCGTATCTTGAACTAAGACACCACCATTAACACTGACCAGTTTATGTGTTTTAACTTTTTTATCATTCATTGGTAGTTCGAGTAAGCGAATATTTTTCTTCTTTGTCAAAATGGCTAACGCTTCTTCTGTAAAGCTCGGAGCGATGACAATTTCTAAGAAGATTTGGCTTAGTTTTTCTGCAACTGCTTCAGTCACTTCACGATTTAAGGCGATAATTCCGCCAAAGATTGAAATCGGATCTGCATCATATGCTTTTTGAAAAGCGGCTTCTAATGTGTCACTGACACCGATACCGCATGGGTTCATATGTTTAACAGCAACAGCTGCTGGTTTATCGTATTCAGCGACAATCTCAATACAGGCATTAGCGTCTTGGATATTGTTATACGACAAATCTTTACCATGTAATTGTTTGCTCTCAGCAAGACTCATTGTTGCTTTCAAAGGTTGCTTATAAAAAGCGGCTTCTTGATGTGGATTTTCCCCATAACGAAGCGTTTGTACTTTTTCATATGTAACCGTATAGGACTCTGGAAACGGATTAGCCGTTTCTTTCATAAAGTACTGAGCAATTAACGCATCATATTGAGCCGTATGACGGAAAACTTTCGCTGCTAACTCTTCACGGTCAGCAAGGTCTAATGCATTGACATTTAGTTTAGCTAATACCATTTCATAATCATTCGGATCAACAACCACTGTTACGTCACGATAGTTCTTAGCAGCAGCTCGAAGCATTGTTGGGCCACCGATATCAATGTTTTCAATCATATCTTCTTTGGTTGCATCAACGCGCTCTAACGTTTCTTTAAACGGATATAAATTCACAACGACCATATTGATTGGTTGAATCTCATGCTCTTTTAGTTGCTTTTGATGATTTGGATCGTCTAGCTTTGCTAAAAGTCCGCCATGAATAAATGGGTGAAGTGTTTTTACACGTCCATCTAAAATTTCTGGAAAGCCTGTCACTTGATCGACTGAAATAGCAGGTAACCCTGCTTCTTGTAAGACCCGTAATGTTCCACCAGTGGAAATCAATTCGTAATCTAATTCATGAAGTCCTCTAGCAAATTCAACGAGGCCTGCTTTATTAGAAACACTAAGTAATGCTCTTTTTTTCATGATTAAACTCCTTATTCATTATTTTTTACAAGTGATTGGATTACTATTGGATATAGTCGGTGTTCGACTTGTTGAATTTTCTTTTGCAATTGTTCAAGTGTATCTGTCTTTGATATTGGAACTTCTTCTTGAGCGATAATCGGACCTGTATCCATTCCCGCGTCTACATAGTGAATGGTGACACCTGTTTTGTCGACTTTAGCTCGAAAGGCTTGTCCAATCGCATCTAAACCAGGAAATTGTGGTAATAAAGACGGATGGATATTTACAATTCGTCCTTCAAATGCCCGTAACATTGTGGGACCAATCAGACGCATATATCCCGCTAAAAAAATCCACTGAACGTCTAATTCTTGTAACCTGTCTCGTATCATCGTTTCGAAAGCCGCTTTTGATTCATATTGTTTCGGTTGAAAAACAAGTGTTGGTACATGAAATGCTTTTGCTTTTTCAATCACTTTAGCTCCCGGTTGATCACAAACTAAAAGGGCGATATCACATGCGAGATCTTCTGTTTCCATGATCGCTTGAAAATTACTACCCGTTCCCGAGGCAAATACAGCTGCCTTCACCTTTTTCATTCTGCAAAATGCACTCCCTCTTTTTCTGTGACCGTTCCAATAACCGTAGCATCTGGCTCATATTTTTGTAATGCGGTTAATGCTTTTTCTTGATCTGCTTGTTTTACAACAACAGCCATCCCAATTCCCATATTAAAAACGCCATACATATCCTTTAATGGGACATTCCCTTTTTCTTGTAAAAAGGTGAAAATTTGTGGAACTTGCCAACTCTTCGGATCAAGTGTCACCCCTAATCCTTCTGGTAACATGCGTGGAAGATTTTCATAAAAACCGCCACCTGTAATATGCGAGATGCCTTTAATGTCACATGTTTTCATTGCAGTGGCAATTGGTTTAGCGTAAATCTTTGTCGGTGTTAATAAAACGTCACCAAGAGACTTATTAAATCCTTCATATGTCTCGTTTAAATCTAAATCTTTAATAATATGACGTACTAATGAATAACCGTTAGAATGAATCCCACTTGACGGAAGTCCAATCACAACATCACCAGGAACGATGTTTGCTCCAGTAATAATCTGTCCCTTATCAACAATCCCTACTGCAAAGCCAGCTAAATCATATTCATCATCAGCATACATCCCTGGCATTTCCGCTGTTTCACCGCCAATTAAAGCTGCACCAGATTGTGCACACCCATCAGCAACACCACTTACAATTTGTTCAATCATTTGTGGGTCGTTTTTTCCACAGGCAATATAGTCTAGAAAGAACAAAGGCTCGGCACCTTGACTAACGATATCATTCACACACATCGCCACTAAATCAATACCAACAGAATCATGCTTATCTGTTTGAAAGGCAAGCTTTAATTTTGTTCCGACACCATCTGTTCCTGATACGAGAACAGGTTCTTTATAATCAAATGACGAAAGATCAAACATGCCCGCGAAAGCACCGATTCCTCCTAGCACTTCTTTCCGCGTTGTTTTTTTAATATGCTTCTTCATTCGTTCTACAGCTTCATAGCCTTTCTCAACATCCACACCGGCTGCTTTATACATATTCGACATATCAATTAACCCACCTTTTTATCATCCTATTGTTCGCTCGTTATTTATCCTTCATCTTTACTGGATATTTACCCGTAAAACACGCTTGACAAACACCTTGATTAAGGGATGTTTGCTCAACAATTGCTTCTTCCATTCCTTCTGGTGATAAAAATGCGAGACTATCAGCACCTATTAGATCGGCTATCTCTTCAACAGAACGATTGGCAGCAATTAATTCTTCCTTTGTTGACATATCAATTCCATAAAAACATGGATTCTTCGCAGGTGGGGAAGCAATTCGTACATGAACTTCCTTTGCTCCTGCTTCTTTCAGCATACGAACAATACGCATTGAGGTCGTACCACGAATAATGGAGTCATCAATCATCACGACGCGTTTTCCTTCAACAATTCCCCGAACAGGAGAGAGTTTCATTTTCACCCCTTGTTCACGCAATTCTTGCGTCGGTTGAATAAATGTTCGGCCAACATAGCGGTTTTTAATTAAGCCCATTTCATAAGGTAAACCACATTGCTCAGCATACCCTATCGCTGCGGATATACTTGAATCAGGAACACCTGTAACGACATCCGCTTCGACGGGTGCTTCTTTCGCTAATTCAATTCCCATTCGCTTTCGTGCTGCATGGACATTCACTTCATTCAAGTCACTATCCGGACGTGAAAAATAAACATATTCCATCGCACAGAGCCGACGCTGTTCACGTAAAGCGAATCGGGTAGACTTGATACCCTCTCGAGAAATGATGAGTAATTCACCTGGTCTTACTTCGCGCTCATACGTTGCACCGATTATATCAAAAGCACATGTTTCAGATGAAACGACGAATGCATCATGAAGTTTACCAATTGATAACGGTCGAATGCCATGTGGGTCAAGTGCAACATACATCTTCTCTTCGGTTAAAATAACAAATGCATACGCACCAACAAGTTGCTGTAATGCGTTTGTGATCGATTGTTCATCAATTTGTTGGCCGTTTCGCTTCATTAAATGGGCTAACAATTCTGTATCTGTCTCAGATTGAAAAATACTACCTTCTGCTTCAAGTTGACCTCTAAGCTGTCCACGATTCATGATGTTACCGATATGTGCTAATGCCATGCTGCCGGTTTGGGAATGGAATAGATGGGGCTGGATGTTCTCTGTCCCACCATTCCCATTCGTTACATAATGAATGTTACCGACTGCTGCACGGCCTAATAACTTTTGAAAATGAGAACGATCAAACACATCATTTAATAGCCCTGCATCTTTATGAATTTGTAATGTCTTACCATTACTTATCACGATACCGGCTCCCTCTTGCCCACGATGTTGTAGGGCATGTAAACCGTAATATGTTATTTCAGCTGCCTTTTCATGTCCCCAGATTCCAAACATTATTGTATGCCTCACTTATGCTTCATTTTTTAATGCATTCGGGATTGCGTTTGTCCAAATGTCTTGAAGGGTTGCAACTGTCTCTTGAATGACGACTTTTCCTTCAGACTTAATCGTGTATTCCTGTGTATCTGTTACATAGCCAATGCGTTTTGCATCTTGAACCATTGTCTTAAACTGTTCTTCATGTTCCTTCTTAACGGAAACAATCATACGTGACTGCGTTTCGCTAAATAATTGTGTCGTTAAATCCCCTGTCAATTCAACCGTTAAGCCAAGGTTTTTATCATTAAAGACACTTTCAGCAAGCGCAACAGCTAGACCACCTTCTGAAAGGTCATGTGCTGATACGACAATACCTTTTTTGATCGCGTTTAATAGTTGCTCTTGACGTACCTTTTCTATTTGTAAATCAAGCTGTGGTGCTTTACCATGATAATTTCCATCAATGATATGCTGTAATTCACTGCCACCAAACTCTGGATTTGTCTCACCAATTAAATAAATAGCATCGCCTGCCTCTTGAAACTGATCTGGTGTCACATGATCCATTGATTCATACAATCCAACCATCCCAATAATTGGTGTAGGGAAAATCGCCTCTTTCTTCGACTGATTATACATCGATACGTTACCGCTAATCACCGGTGTGTGTAAAATTTTTGATGCTTCACTAATACCATCAATACTTTTTTCCATTTGCCAGAATACTTCTGGATTCGTCGGGTTTCCGTAGTTTAAGCCATCTGTTAAAGCAAGTGGTTTTGCTCCTGAACAAACGAGATTTCTTGCTGCTTCCGCAACGGCAATCTTCCCTCCTGTTTCAGGATCTAAATAAATATAGCGTGAATTACAATCTGTCGTGATGGCAATGGCTTTATCTGTATCTTCAATCCGTACAACAGCTGCATCAGAACCTGGTCCGACAAGTGTATTATCTTGCGCGGTTGTATCAAAACGTTTATATGCCCATTCTTTTGAAGCAATTGTTGGTTGTTGTAATAATGCTTTTAACATGTCTGCGTGATTGTCAACAACTGGAATGGATGCTTTTTCTTCTTGAAAAACTTTAAAGTATGCTGCTTCTTTGGATGGCAAATGATAGACTGGTGCATCTTTATCTAAAGCATCAACCGGAACATCTGCAACGACTTCTCCATTATGAATCAGACGAAATGCTTTTTCTTCAATGACTTTACCGATTGCGACAGCTGTCAAATCATGCTTAGTAAATATATCAATGATTTCTTGTTCGCGACCTTCTTTAACAACAAGTAACATTCTCTCTTGGGATTCAGAAAGCATCATTTCATAAGCTGTCATATTCTCTTCACGTTGGGGAACATGATCAAGATACATCTCCATCCCTGTTCCGGCACTGCTTGCCATTTCACTTGCTGATGAAGTAAGCCCTGCAGCTCCCATATCTTGCATACCAACAAGTGCATCAGATTGGATCGCTTCTAAACAGGCATCGATGAGTCGTTTTTCAATATGCGGATCCCCAATCGCAACAGCTGATGTATGATCATCTGAGCTTTCGACTTCATCGGAGGAAAAGGTAGCCCCATGAATCCCATCAAGACCTGTATCTCGTCCAGCATAAATGACTGTATTGCCAACACCTGATGCGATTCCTTTTTGAATGTCTTTATGATCAAGGAGCCCAACACACATCGCATTAACAAGTGGATTCTCCTCATAACATGTATCAAACTGAATCTCGCCACCAACTGTCGGTACTTCTAAATTATTTCCATAATGAGCAATTCCACGTATAACTTCCTTAAATAATTCCTGTGTACGCTCATGACTTAATGGCCCAAAACGTAAAGAATTCATAAGCGCAATCGGTTTAGCGCCCATAGAAAATACGTCACGTACAATCCCACCAACACCTGTTGCAGCACCTTCAAAAGGTTCAACATACGACGGGCTATTATGGCTTTCCATTTTAAATACAACTGCCTTGCCATCGCCAATATCAACTACACCCGCACCTTCACCAGGCCCTTGGAGGACTTGTTCACCTTTTGTTGGAAATTTCCTTAATAATGGTTTTGATGATTTATAACTGCAATGTTCAGACCACATAACTGAAAACAGGCCTGTTTCCGTGTAATTTGGTAGGCGACCGAGAATCGTTTTAACACGGTTATACTCTTCATCAGTCAAGCCCATTTCTTTATAATGACCTTCCTGTTCAATTTGTTCTGGGGTTGGATACACTTTGTTTTCCATGCTCATTTCCTCCAATGATAATGAATTTTTTCATTTATTAGGTGGGTATTTTATGCTAGGCCAATTCTTTCAAAAATCGCATCAACATTTTTCAAATGATACGTATAATCAAAACAATTATCGATTTCTTCCTGACTTAATAAAGTGGTTATGGCTTCTTCTTGTTCAATTAATTGTTTAAAATGCGTTTCCGTTTCCCATGCTTCCATCGCGTTCGGCTGTACGATGTCATAAGCTTGTTCACGTGACATCCCCTTATCAATTAATGCAAGTAGAACACGCTGAGAGAAAATAACGCCATGTGTCCGATTGATATTCCGCTTCATGTTCTCAGGAAAAACGGTTAAATTTTTCACAAGTTTGCTGAAACGATTGAGCATATAATTCATAGCAATGGTTGCATCTGGTAAAATGATCCGTTCTGCTGATGAATGAGAGATATCTCTTTCATGCCAAAGTGCCACATTTTCATAAGCGGTTACCATATAGCCACGCATGACACGAGCCATACCGGTCATATTTTCTGAGCCAATTGGATTACGTTTATGCGGCATCGCTGACGACCCTTTTTGTCCTTTAGCAAAAAACTCTTCCACTTCACGTGTTTCTGTTTTTTGTAAGCCACGAATTTCTGTAGCAAATTTTTCGATTGATGAGGCTATAAGTGACAATGTCGCGATATATGCCGCATGACGATCACGTTGTAATGTCTGAGTTGACACAGGTGCAGGACGTAAGCCTAATTTTTCACAGACGTATTTTTCAACAAATGGATCGATGTTTGCGTATGTTCCAACGGCACCTGATAGTTTTCCATATTCGATATCTTGGGCAGCTTGTTCAAATCGGTTAAGATTGCGCTTCATTTCTTCATACCATAGAGCTAGTTTTAAGCCGAATGTGGTTGGTTCAGCATGTACCCCGTGTGTTCTTCCCATCATAACGGTATGTTTATGTTCAATGGCCTTATCTTTTAAAATCGCAATGAATTGAGTAAGGTCTTTACGGATGATTTCATTCGCTTGTTTAATGCGATATGACTGTGCTGTATCAACAACATCTGTAGACGTTAAACCGTAGTGAACCCATTTTTTTTCCTCGCCTAACGTCTCGGATACTGCTCTTGTAAAAGCGACAACATCATGACGTGTTTCTTGTTCAATTTCTAAAATACGATTGATATCAAATGATGCATTTTTCCGAAGTTCTTGTACATCAGCTTTTGGAATCACACCAAGCTCGCTCCAAGCTTCACAAGCTAGAATCTCTACTTCTAACCACGCATCATATTTATTTTCTTCTGACCAGATACGGCCCATTTCCTCTCTTGTATAACGCTCAATCATGTGTTGTTGCCTCCTTGAATTGGTCAATCTGTTCGTTCAATGTTTCTAAATCTTCTGCTATGAATGTGACATGTCCCATCTTACGTTTTTCTTTCGCTTCTGCTTTCCCATAAAGATGAACAAAACCATGCTTCATCGTTGGCATCATGTTTAGAAGTGGTTTTAGATTTTCTCCAAGAATGTTAATCATAACAGCAGGTTGTAAAAGTTCAATATCTATTAATGGTAGTCCACATATCGCAAGGATATGTTGTTTAAATTGTGAAATGTTACAAGCTTCAATCGTATAATGTCCCGAGTTATGTGGACGTGGGGCCATTTCATTAATATAGATGGCATCACCTCTAACAAACATTTCGATAGCAAACGTACCGACGACTTGCATTTCTTCAGCTAATTTTTTTGTTGCTTTAGTTGCTTGTTTTTTCACTGCGTTGGAAATTTGCGCAGGGACAGTCGTTTGATACAATATATGATCTTTATGATCATTTTCCCCAATCGGAAAAATCGTAATCTCACCTGTCTGTGTTCGAGTAAAGACAACTGAGATTTCTTTATCAAATGAAATCCATTGTTCAATAATACAATGCTGATGTTGATCAGCGAAATTCATTGCATCTGGAAGGTCTTTCTCGGAAAGTAATTTTAATTGTCCTTTTCCGTCATAACCACCACGGCATGTTTTAATGACAGCTGGGTATGATAATTCCGCCATCGCTTGTTCACAGGCTTCACCATCATGAACAATTGCAAAATCAGGAACTGGTAATCCAGAGCGTTTCATTAATTGTTTTTCTTTTTCACGGTTTTGAGTAATCTCAAGTGCTAAAGCACCTTGAGGTAATTTACCTTGTTCTTCAATATATTTAGCTGCTTGTAAGTCAACATTCTCAAATTCGTATGTGACGACATCGCTAATTTCTGTGAGTTGTTGAATGGCATCCATATCATCGTATGCCGCTTGTATATGATGATCTGCAAGTTGTCCGGTCGGGCAGTTTGGTGTTGGATCTAGGACAGCAATTTGATAACCCATTTCTCTTGCGGCAATTGCCATCATACGTCCGAGTTGCCCTCCGCCGATAATTCCAATCGTTTGTGGTGGAAGTATGGCTCTATTTTTTAGCAATGTCTTCCCTCATTTCTGCTACATTTTCTTGCATATTTTTTCGATATGATTGTAATTGTTGATAAACATCTGAATCAAATGCACCGATGATTTGCGCCGCTAAAATACCAGCATTCTTAGCACCAGATTTACCAATCGCAACTGTTGCTGTCGGTACACCGCCTGGCATTTGCACAATTGATAGTAAAGAATCCATCCCATTAAGCGCTCGACTCTGAACTGGAACACCTATGACAGGGAGATTCGTTTGTGATGCAACCATACCGGGTAAATGGGCCGCACCACCCGCTCCTGCTATAATAACTTTTAACCCACGCTCATGAGCTGATTTGGCATATTCAAACATCAAATCAGGTGTGCGATGTGCTGATATGACATCCTTTTCATATGGAATGTTTAACTCATCTAAAACGTGACATGTATGTTGCATCGTTTCCCAATCGGAAATACTTCCCATAATTACACCTACTAATGTCACAAAATCCCTACTTTCTGTACATAAATAGTATATTAAAATGAAAAAATCTATCCGTCTCTCTCTTACTATGAGAGAAGATGAATAGACCTATTCAAATAGATAGCTTAATAAAAGACATCTATTCGTCCTTTTAAACCGCACAAACATGAATATTACATTCAAGGTAATGATTCAATCTTCCCTCATAGTCCAACATTTATGGTGCTGGGTAGAGACTTTCAAGCCATATTCTCGAAAATATATGAGGTTCATATTCAATTATTAATTCGATTTAAGCATAACAAAATGACGTGAATCATGTCAATCAATAAACGAACGTTTTTATACTTTTTTACATTATCGTTCGGAGCACTTTAAGCTAAGTCGATTTTACTTAACCCTGTTTTTCTTTCGACTTAAATAAACGCCCTTTTTTGACTTGCTTTACCCAAAATCCCCCGTGAATATGTTGAGGTTCATATGCAATGATAAATGCTTTCGGATCAATTTGTTTAATCGTTTCATATAACTTAAGTTCGTACTTTCTCGGCGTTAAAATTTGCATCGCTAACCGGTCCCCGTCCATTCCATAGGCTGACCAACTCGTTACACCATAGCCTTTATCGCGAAGTCTTCTTGTGAATTCGATATCTGGATTTGATGAGATAACATTAACCGTTATATAACCTAGTGCCAATTTCTCCTCAATTTTAGATCCAATGATGACACCAAGCCCGTATCCAACTGCATATGCAATGAGATTCTCGATACGATTTAAATTATCTAAAACTAACCCAAGACCTAGAATATAAATAATGACTTCTATCATGCTGATAAAAGCTGCGATATAACGTCGGCCCTTCATCGTTAGGATCATCCGTATCGTAAAGAAAGAGACATATACGATGTTGATAATCAGGATAATGAGAACCATGATGACTGCATGATCTAACAAACAGATCCCCTCCAATCTTATATATGTAGCATATCTTATTTTCCCTTTTTGCGTAAAGAAATATTTTTTTAATTTTGGGGTGGGGAATATATATGCGGTTTATTAGCGTACATTATATTGTGGGATTTATTCTTATCGCTATGGAAGATAGAATAAAATATGTTTTAATTTCAATTATCAAACAACATTTTTGAAATGATGGAAAAATGATGGGGATGATACATTAGTGGGCCTGAATGCTTTATTGCGGGTTATTGTTGCTGGATGTTGCTGTGAGAGAGTAAGTTATAGCTTCAATGTAGCCTTACAGGAGAATATTTCACCGCGAGACAACGCGCCGGGGTTTTAATGCAATCTCTCGGGACGAAAATATGCAACGAGACAACACGTTGACGCTTCAATGCAGCCTCTCGCGGTGAAAAATTACAATGAGACAACGCGTTGACGCTTCAATGCTGCCTCTCGCGGTGAAAAGTTACAACGAGACAACGCGGTGAAGGCTCAATGCGGCCTCTCACGAGCAAAAATCACAACGACACAACGCGTTGAACCTTCAATGCAGCCTCTCACGAGCAAAAATCACAACGACACAACGCGTTGACGCTTCAATGCGGCCTCTCACGAGCAAAAATCGCAACGACACAACGCATTGACGCTTCAATACAGCCTCTCACGAGCAAAAATTACAACGACACAACGCGTTGAGCCTTCAATCCAGCCCAAGACTACTTTGGTCACATCGCATGAAAGCGGCAATGGCCCGCCCGCAAATCAGATCACTGCTTATTCGGTCCAAATACACGCTTATCGATGATTGATTCGCGGCCAAGAAGGCGATTTTTCAATGTACGTTGCCAGTTTTCAGCTAGCAATGAGCATGAGGCTAATTCACTTGCCGCTCTTAAGTCATCTTTACGAAAATACAGCACTTCATTACAAGCCGCAATCGTCCACTCTGGATAAGGACGTTCAAGCAGCTCTAAATCGATTCCTGAAATAATGTGGCCTTCTTTTAATACGCGAAAATACCAGCCTGTTCGTCCACTTTCTTGTGTTCGTAACGCAAAATCTAAAACGCGTAAACGTCGAGCTGGTTTCCAACATGGACGTCGTGGTTGTGATACTTGAATAACCGCATCACCAAATTGATATGTATCACCAATACATACTGAGAATTCATCCATTTCTAGGACAGCCAAATTCTCCCCCATCGCTCCAATATCGATTGATTCGTTATTCAACTCTTCTTTCCAAGAAGCATAATGACCAACTGGATAAGCGAACAAGGCTTTTTCAGGTCCACCGTGATTTTTCTTGTCTGCTACTTCATCACCTTTTAAACCTGTTTTCGTTAACCAAATTTGTTCATCGACTTCTCCTTTGAACATCCCCGTTTCCCATTCGCGCTCAAAGACATCTTTTGCATTTGGGTCACCTAAGCGTTTCACTTTACCTGTAAATACTTTATGTACAAAAGGTTCGTTCATCATGTCACATCCATTATTATGTTGTTAATTCTATTAATGAATTCTACAATATTCTAATTATATATCATTTTTGTTGGAATGTCGTATCAATAAAATGAAATCATCATGTATTAATAGACACTCGATATTCTTCTCAACAATCATGACAAGCCTTTCAACTTTGGCCAATAGAAAACAAGCCCTCATCTCGGGCTTGCTCCTTGTTCAACTATATTTTGTTCTCTATTCGTCAATTGTCACCACTTAGCTTTTTGACTCTTGCTCCGTATGGTCTTCCCAACATTCAGCATGGGTCAATCCTGGAATATGACTCGCTTTAAAGACAGGGTCTTTACCCTCTTTTCGCTGTCGTGCGTAGTCTTTTAATACTTTGACAGCCACTTTAGCTAATAATGTGATTGCGATTAAGTTCAATACAGCCATTAATCCCATAAATAAATCAGCCATATCCCAGACAAGCTGGAATTTAGCAACAGAACCAAAGACTACCATTGCTACAACAGCTAGACGATAAATCAATAACCATGCCTTATTTGTTTTAATAAACTCAATATTTGTTTCTCCATAATAATAATTTCCGATGATAGAGCTATATGCAAATAATAAAATCGCAACCGCTAAAAAGACTTCAGCCCAATTCCCAAGATGCATGCCAAGGGCTGCTTGCGTAATTTGAATACCTTCTAGTTTTCCATCTGGCGTCACATCGTACAATAGAACAATAAACGCCGTTGCACTACAAATGACAATTGTATCAAAGAAGACTCCTAAGGTTTGAATAAATCCTTGTTTAGCGGGATGTGAGACATTTGCTGTAGCGGCTGCGTTAGGCGCACTACCCATACCCGCTTCATTGGAAAACAATCCACGTTTTATACCGTTTAATAAAGCAGCACCAAGTCCACCACCGACTACCTGTTCAATACCGAACGCACTTTTAATAATGATGGTAAAAACGGCTGGGATTTCCGTTATATTAACGATACAAATGTATAGCGCAATGAAAATATAAATAATTGCCATCACTGGAACGAGAATTTGTGTTACTTTAGCAATACGTCTTAACCCTCCAAAAATGATGACGGCTGTAAAAATAGCAAGAATGATTCCGATAACACTTTTGTCAATATTAAATGTACCCTCAAAAGCTGAGGAAATGGTATTCGCTTGAACAGCATTAAAAATAAGACCGAAACAAAGGGTTATTAAAACCGCAAATAATACACCCATCCAGCGTTGCCCTAGCGCTTTTTCCATATAATAAGCCGGTCCGCCACGGAATTGATCACCGTCTTGTACTTTATACACTTGTGCTAAAGTACTTTCCACAAAACTTGACGCCATACCAACGAGGGCAATAACCCACATCCAAAATATAGCACCTGGCCCCCCTACAGCAATCGCCAAAGCGACCCCTGCTAAGTTACCCGTACCAACACGTGACGCTGTACTTACAAAAAATGCCTGTAGGGATGAGATACCTTTTGCATCTTTTTTAGATCGTTTATTACGGTCACTAATTAACCGGAACATTTCACCAAAATAACGGAACTGAACAAATCTTGTCCGAATCGTAAAATAAAGCCCAAGTCCAATCAGCATATAAATTAACAGATACGACCATAACAAATGATTACCTATATCAATAAAATCTTTAAACAAATTCATATCCATTCCTCCTTACATTCGACCAGTCATGCATTTAGCGGTTATATCCACTCAGGCCATTTCATATCGTTTGTAAATTGCTATCATTTTTAATTAATATTAAAACTTTAACACTCTAATGTGTTTATTGTCAATTTCACCTTAAAAACAATAAAAACGCATTGTTTAAAAGGCACAAAGATTTTCCTTTACGAAATTTAAATAGCTCCCAAACCTTTAAGACAAGTTTTTTGCTTTATCATGATATATAATATGAATACTAGAATTTTATATGTGTTACGAGCCTATCCAACAATCCGTTTATCTGATTAATCATAGGCTAGTAACGGACGAGATTCATTAAACGTGTTAAAAATATATCATTAAGGTGGTGGACATAATGTTAGAAAAAGCAACATTTGCAGGAGGCTGTTTTTGGTGTATGGTTAAACCGTTTGATCAGTGGAATGGCGTACATAAAGTCCTGTCTGGTTACACAGGGGGAAAGCTTCCAAATCCGACATATCAAGATGTCAAAAGTGGGACAAGCGGTCATGTAGAGGCTGTCCAAATCACATTTAATCCTGAAATGATTAGCTATGATAAACTTTTACATGTTTTTTGGCGTCAAATCGATCCGACTGATGCTGGTGGACAATTCCATGACCGAGGTTCGTCATATCAGACAGCTATCTTTTATCATAATGAACGACAAAAACAATTAGCTGAACGATCAAAACAGCAATTAGCAAAGAGTGGTGTGTTTTCAAAACCTATCGTCACACCTATTCTTCCAGCTCAGATATTTTATCCAGCGGAAGAAGAGCATCAAAACTTCTATATAAAAAACAAAACAGTTTATGAAAAAGATCGTAAACAATCTGGGCGAGATGAATTTTTACAACAAATATGGGAAAATCATCGTATAGATGAATAAACAGAGAGGGAGAACAGATTGACAGAAAAACATTCACTAGCACCACTTAAAACATTATTATTTAGCTTTCATGCGGCTAACACCATTATCCTTAGCTTTCTCCCCCTTTATCTCCAATTTAAAGGATTAAATGGAACAGAAATTGGTTGGGTCCTTGCTACCGGACCACTTGTATCCATTTTTTCACAACCATTTTGGGGATATATGAGCGATAAATATAAAACCGTTCAGCGCATGTTATTACTATGTGTCATTGGCTTATTAATCACCAGTGTTATCTTCTTTCAAATGAATGGTCTCATCGCCTTACTCATTGTGGCGACTCTGTTTTACTTCTTTTCATATCCTATTAGTAGTTTTGGCGATAGTTTGGCCCAGCGTCGTGCTGATGAGTTAAGGATTTCTTTCGGAACAATTCGCACGTGGGGTTCCATCGGTTTTGCGACTTCTGCTCTATTAATTGGTGAATTATTAAATCGAATCGGCATTCAATATATGATGTGGCCGTTTTTATTTTTCGCTTTACTGACGTTGGTTATCGTTATTCGATTAGAGGATGTTACGGTTGATTCAGAACCGATTCAACTCCGTGATGTAACACGATTATTAAAAAATAAACCATTTATGTTTTTCTTACTGTTTATGATGTTGATTACGATTGGACATCGAGCAAATGACAGTTTCATTGGGCTTTATATACATCAACTAGGTGGGAGTGAAGGATTAGTTGGTTTAGCATGGTTTATCGGCGTCGCAAGTGAAGCTGTCGTATTCGCTTTAGCTGGTTACTGGTTTAGAAAATATCATCCACTTATCTTTGTAATCATAGGTTCATTTCTATATAGTATTCGGTGGTTTTTATACGCACTTATCGATACACCAATGATGGTCATTAGCCTTCAGTTTTTACACGGATTAACATTCGGTGTCTTCTACACTGCAGCTATGAGTTATGTAACACGACTCATCCCAAGTATTCTTCAATCTACTGGACACCTCATCTTTTATGCAGCATTTTTCGGTGTATCTGGTGTCATTGGTTCACTCCTTGGTGGAAGATGGATGGAGCTCTTTGGCGGAAGTTATTTATACACGGTCTTGGGGGTATTATCAATCACAGGAACGATACTCCTATTGATTTACTACACGATTATTAAAAGGAAAACAATAAATGCAAATTAAAATCAAACCTGCCACTCAATTCGAGTAGCAGGTTTTTCTAGTTTTTATGAAAGAAAAATAAAGTACAGAATAAATACAACAAACATACCGTACATGATTGGATGAACTTCTTTGGCACGGCCTTTTAAAATCATTGTGATCGGATAGAAAATAAAGCCAATTCCAATACCTGTAGCAATACTGTATGTGAGCGGCATTGAAATAATAACGAGAAACGCGGGAACAGCAATTTCAAATTGATTCCAATCGATTTTCTTCAATGATGCCGACATTAAGACACCAACAATAATTAAAGCAGGTGCTGTTACCTCAGCTGTAACAACGCCTAATAGAGGTGAGAAAAATAGAGCAAGTAAGAAAAAGCCTGCTGTCACAACAGAAGCAAAACCAGTACGTCCTCCTGCTCCTACCCCTGCAGTTGATTCAACATATGATGTTGTTGTTGATGTACCGAGTATAGAACCTGCCACAGTGGCTGTAGAGTCAGCAAGTAAAGCTCGTCCTGCACGTGGCAATTTATTACCTTTCATCAGACCAGCTTGTGTTGCAACTGCTACTAATGTACCAGCTGTATCAAAGAAATCAACAAATAAAAACGTTAAAATAACGACGAGCATTTTTAATGTAAAGATATCACCAAAATGGGCAAATGCTTGTCCAAAAGTTGGTGCAAGGCTTGGTGCAGAACTAACCACATCTCCTAATTTAGTAGGTGCATCAATAAGTCCAACAATCATCCCAGCAATTGAGGTCAATATCATGCCGTAGAAAATGCCACCTTTGACACCCAAAGCAAGTAAAATAACGGAAATGGTAAGGCCAAAAATTGCTAACAATGTTGTCGGTTGTGTTAAATCCCCCAATGTGACAAGGGTTGCCTCGTGGCCGACAATAATTCCAGCATTTTGGAAACCAATAAAAGCGATGAAGAAGCCAATCCCGGCACCAACAGCTAATTTCAAGTTAGCAGGGATCGCATTAATGATTTTTTCACGTAAACCCGATAATGATAAAACAATAAAAATAAGTCCTGAAACCATGACACCAGCCAGAGCGGTTTGCCAAGGAATACCAAATGTTAAAACAACTGTGTAAGCGAAGAAGGCATTCAAACCCATCCCTGGAGCTAAAGCGATTGGATAGCGCGCGACAACTCCCATTAATAATGTACCTATTGCGGCAGCAAGTGCAGTGGCTGTAAAGACCGCTCCCTTATCCATACCTGTCACACCGTCTGGTAAATCGAAACCTTCTAAAGCCAATGTCGATGGATTAACGAATAAAATATAAGCCATCGCTAAAAACGTCGTTAAACCTGCGATAAATTCTGTACGGTAGTTTGTACCTAATTCATCAAAACGAAAATATTTCTTCAACACCATTTCCTCCTTTTTATTGGAAAAACAAAAAGTACTTTTAGCCTTTTCAAAAGACCAAAAGTACCCAAAAAGTTTATGCAGAAAAAGTTATTGACATGTTTTCATGATGAACTAAGACCATCATAAAAATCACTGTTATGAAAACTTCTCTGCGTAGTCAGACTGTTTACGGCAGTCTGGTAGAAACTTTTGGGCCGTATTCCCTAAAATTATACGCACTCATTATATACACGATATCGTATGGTCCTATCTTACTACCGTATGAAAGAGATGTCAACAAAAAACGAACAATAAATATTTTTACACTGTTATTGTTCGCCTTAATTAAAATTCATTAAAATCATTACTTTGACTTAAGACATATATTTAAAGTGAATAACACTTATATCCACAACTATTCATTAGACTTGATCTTCGTGTACAACTTCAGTGTATCCGCTATTTGCGCTTTATCTGGATGACTAATATCTTCTAAAGGAGCCCCCATGACGATATTAATATATTCTCGGTCTTCTACCAATCCAAGTGTTGCCCAGCATTGCCCAGCATCATACGTTGTACCAGACTTTCCACCAATAATTTCAAAGCCATTTTGCTCGTCTTTATTAAGGGACGTAAGAACAGTTGATTTTAACAAAATTCCATCAGGATGATCTGCAGTTGAGGTTGTCTGAAATATCTCTTTTGTAAAGATTGCTTTAAAATGACCATTATCTAATGCATAATCTAAAAGTTTGGCCATGTCAGAAGCTGTCGTATATTGTTTTTTATCATGGAGACCTTCTGGATTAGTAAAGTGTGTGTCATTCAAACCAAGTTCAGTAGCCTTGTCATTCATCATTTGTACAAAAGCCTCAACACTTCCCGCCACATGAATAGCTAAAGAGTTAGCTGCTTCACCACCCGAACTTAAGATTGTTCCATATAAAAGATCACGATATGTTACTTCTTCCCTACCAAAAAAACCTGCCATCGAAGCATTGTTTACAACCATTTTCTGATACGTATCTATATCTATCGGGGCAATTGCAGATAAATCATTTATATTTTCAAGTGCTAAAATCGTTGTCATGATCTTTGTAAGAGAGGCGGGATACGCCTTAGACTTAGCATTTTTTTCATAAACTACACTTTCAGTTTCTCTATCAAACATATAAATGTATTGACTGGCATAATCGTCGGTACTAAAGAAAGGAAAGGACTCTTTCACACCTATGTATACTTTATCTCCTGCTTTAAATAATACAAACATAACGATAATCGTCATCACCAAAATCTTTACAAACGTCGAAATTTTTTTCATAATGCCTCTACCTTCCGCTAACATATTCGCCTGATTATCTAGTAACTCAACTTTCGCACCAATAAAATTGGTTAAAACAGTTATCTGGTTAATGCTAAAATGTTTACTTCTAACAATCTCCTGGCAACCTTGTAAGGCTGCTTTCTAAAGAATTGGGACTACGGTTACGCATGTCCCATTGAAAAGAATTGATGCTTTTTACACAAAAGATATAAACTGCGACACAACTTTAGCACCAATTTCCCCCATTATTGAAGGTGAGTGCTAATTTAGCGCTACGGAAAAACACTACGCTTTCCGTGGGTGGCTGATGAGCCTCCTCGTGCTTACGCACTGTGGGGTCTCATCTAGGCCTCAGCTCCCACAGGAGTCTCCGTGTTTTTCCTTCGCTGGTTGAGTGGTTATTTAGTTCTTATCATGCCTATACTCGATACAGTTGTTGTTTGGAGCGTAGGACCGTTGACTCCTGCGGGAACAGCACGTGTCTGAAGACCCCGCAGAGTGGGTTTCTCAAGGAGGCTGAAGCCGTGCCCACGGAAAGCAACGGTCCGCAGTGGAAAACAACCAGCACATACCTCGCAGCTTATATCAAGTGTGATGATGAAATACAACAAAATTAACAAAAAGAGCCTTGGATCCTAGATGTATCTGGTCTGCTTAGAGCTATTAAATCAAAAGTCAACTTGAGCGAGCAGGTTATATCTATCCTAACTTGTTCTCTACCAAGGATTATCTGTCTATTTCACTCTTCTAAAGTTGAGTAGTAATAAAGGAGCAGTTTTTTTATTGAAACGTTCTACAAAAATAAAAATCCCCACTTATTTATTGTTCAGTCCTCCTATTCTTCTTATCTTGGTTTAAAGTATAGGTGAAACTGTTTAAAAAATAAGTAGGGTAAACATTAAATTTTTCTTAAATCATTCATTGTTCTTTATCATATTTTTTATTCCTTCTTTGGTAAACGTACTTCAAAAGTAGTCTGTATTACGTTGCTTTCAGCAGTGATTGATCCATTATGTTGCTCCACAATATTCTTCGCAATGAACAAGCCTAGACCTGTGCTATTTTCTTTATGCGTTCGTGACTTATCTCCGATATAGAACATATCAAAGAGATGCGGAAGTTCATCTGAAGGAATGCTCCCTCCAAAATTTACTACTTGAACGACCACATCGCTTTCATCAATAAATCCGTTAATATCGATATACTGACCATCATACCCATAACGAATTGCATTAGTCATAAGATTTTCAAATACACGGGCTAGTAAATCTCCATCACCCATAATGAGTAATTGAGAATCACAATTCATCCGAGCAATCAAACGATTCTTTTCAAATAAAGGATACAATTCTTCTTTTAATTGATGAAGGAGGTCAGTTAAATTTATTCTCTTTTTTTCAACGGTAAGCATTCCATAATTCATTCTAGTAACCTCAAATAATTCATCAATTAGTCTTTCCAAACGTTCGGATTTAGTATAGGCAATCGTTAAGAAATGTCTGACTTGTTCTTTAGTTAAGTTCTCATCCTCGAGGATTAAATCCAAATACCCTAGAACAGAGGTAAGTGGAGTCCGCAAATCATGAGCTAAATTTACAACTAATTGATCCTTACTACTTTCTGAAAAATCCCCTCGTTGAATCGCTTCTTGCAATTTTTCACTTGCCAAATTAATGTCTAGCGCAATATCCTTAAACTCATCATTTGACTGGATATGTACTTTATGGTTAAAGTCACCACGAGCGAGGTAACGAATTCCGTTTGAAATTTCATTAAAATAGACAGAATAGGGTTTAGTAAGGAAAAAGAAGAAAAGGAAAGATAGTAAAATAAAAAAGATAAAGAAGATAGTAAAGTCCCCGATTTTTCCCATTAACATACGCAATTGAGCCGCTAGTTCCCCATATTGAACGTTCGTATGATAATAGAACTGAAACCCTTTAAAAATTAAATATGTAATGATACCTGATAAAAGCATACTTTTCCCAAATAAAAGCACCATTTTCGCACGAAAACGACGCATTATTTTTGAATGAAATTTACGAATTATTTTAACCATTGAATGCATACCCTACTCCCCAAACTGTCTTAATCCATTTGTCTTTCCGTTTATCTTCTTCAAGCTTTTTCCGTAGCGTACGTATATGAACCATAACGGTGTTACCACCTTCAAAGTATGCTTCCCCCCACACCTGCCTGAAAATATTTTCCACACTAAAAACTTTCTTTGGATGACTCGCTAATAAATATAAAATATCAAACTCTTTCGGTGTAAGCTTGATGTTTTCTCCATATAGAGTCACGATTCGTTGCTCTAGGGAAATAACTAATCCGCCATATTCTAAGCGGGTTTTATTATCTATAACTGTATGATACTGATTTAACTTCATGAAACGACGGAGCTGAGCATTAACACGAGCAATCAATTCTATCGGAGTGAAAGGTTTAGTCATATAATCATCTGCTCCAATTACAAGTCCGTGAACTTTGTCAAAATCGGATGTTCTAGCACTCAAAAAAATGATAGGCATATTATACTTTTCGCGAATACGTCGGGTTACCTCATACCCATCCATTTTCGGCATCATGATATCCAAAATTAGTAAATCAATCGATTGAGTCTCCACAACATGAATCGCTTCTTGTCCATCTGATGCTTTAATAACACGGTAGCCTTCTTTTTCTAAATGAATGGCAATCAGGTCGGCGATTTCCTTCTCATCATCAGCAATTAATATCGAAATTTTCCGCATGTTTCTACTCCCAAATAAAGTTATTTTTCACTTCACGATAAGGAATCCATATTTTTCTCTCCACAATTTTCCCACAGAGATGAAATATCTTTATCACGGTGATTACGTGAAAGTTTCTTGTTGTATGTCTTTCCTTCTATTTTTTCGTGATAAAGTTTGTACAGTTCCCATTTCAAATGTTAGAAAGGTTTGTTTGAAAAAGCATTCCATTTATTTTTATAGATTTTTTATATTCTTCTTCCTCTTACTTAAATATCTGCCAACTACACATACTTAGTTATAAAGGTTCTTAATTAACCTTTATTCTAACAAAATAAGCCTCCAAATTACATTTAGAGGCTTATCCTACAGCTTGTAGGCAGAAAGGGAAACTTCACCATTCAATTGAGAAACTGCTTTAATTAATTCTTGTTCGGTGTCGCTATCTACATTAGAAGTATATTCATCTAATAAGATAAATGAACTTTTCCTTAAAAAGGCTCTAGCAATTGCTATTCTTTGCTTCTGTCCACCTGATAAATAGTTACATAGTCTCCAATATCCGAATCATAGCCATCCTCTAAATTCATTATAAAATCATAAGCACTTGCTTGTTTAGCAGCAAAAATAACTTCTTTGTCAGTGGCAGATTTTACTTTTTCCCTTTAGTTAACATCTTTTTTTGTGTTGGGAGGAATACACATGAATGAAGTACCTTGGTATCAACAGTTAAAAGAAAGACGATTGGCATATGGCGTATCGCAATACAAATTAGCCGTACACGTAGAAATTTCGAGACAATATATTTTTACTTGATGGTAATAACATTTATGTTATAATTTCCTAAAGGTGATATTTCTTGCCGCGACACTTGTATACGTTGCCTAACATCACCGTCTTCATTAGTCAGATTGATAAATAGAAAGATTCACGGCAAATTATGTAAGCGCATTCAAAAGTAAATGCATAGAATATTAGAATTAATTATTGAAGAGAGTTCTGGTTCATTCAGAATCATATGGGAGATGAAAGCAAACTAATACAGAAACAAGAAAGGTTTTTTATTCCTCTGGATAATGTATAGACACATGGCTTCAGGCATGAAATTCTTAGAAAAGAAAAGGTGGGATTTATTTTGGAACCGAAAATCAGAAAATCATTAAAAAAGCGGTCTTTCAAGTGAAGGATTCCAGTTTGAAGAAAATTTACTAGAAATAAAAGACGAGAACATTGTTAAAAATGGTATAGCGAAATTAAAAAAACATAGTCGTGAAATTGTAAATAAGACTGGGGATCACATCTTCTTAACACAAATTTATCCCGTATAAGAAAACTTTGATCCTATGTTGGATAAATTTATTTCTATCATTGGATATGGGATGTTAAGGGATGGTAACCGTCCAGCACATACAGTTGTTCAATCGATTGATGAAAACTTGTACGCTTTCTATAGTCATCGTGGCCTCGAATCCGATTTACACCATTCGTATGACTACTTATACGGTAGATGGTTAATTGAAAATGGCTATGATTCATTAGGGTATGACCTAGAAGTGTGGGATGAGTGCTATCAACCGGATGAACCTACAAATGAAATCGACATGTATATAGCAATAAGAAAACGATGAAACGAGGGTGTAAAAAAGGTGAAGATTATACAATTGGATTTGCAGTGCATAGGGATTAAACATACAGCTAAATTTGATTTGTATCCCAGTATTATTCCGGAAAAGGTACTGCAAACAAAACAACGTATGAAAGAGCTTGGAATCGATAAAAAGCAACAATACATCATTTATGAACCGAAGAAACATGACAATCATGAAGTAGGTTACTTTTTTACAGGAATAGCCCTAGACACTAAAGATAAACAAGAAATACCTAAGGATATGGAGAAAGTACTTTTGAATGGAACATATGCAGTATTCGAAACCATATTTGATGCAGGTCGCATGGGGGAATTTTACACACAACTTGATCAATGGATTTACCAAAGTGAATATTGTCATTCTCAGGAACACCTAATTGTAGAATTATATAAAGAGCTTCCTGATGGCAATCAAGAACTCACCATTTTTATGCCTGTAGTTGCTGCAGAAGGAAAATAAGATGGATCCAAATAAGCGTAAGTGAGATTCCAAGGATATTTTCTTACCCTGGTATAAACAGAAAATAAAGATACTTCACCTAAGAATCAATTCACTGCTCGTTACCTACGTAAAGGTTTAAAAACAAATAACGCAATAACAATGCAATGAAAATAGAGTAAAGAGCCGAAACCCTTGTAAGCAAAGGTTTTCAGCTCTCCTTCTCCCTTACTCCCACTCAATCGTCGCAGGCGGCTTGCTCGTTACATCGTAGACGACACGATTTACGTGTTCCACTTCATGGACAATTCGAGATGAGATTTTATCTAATACATCCCATGGAATTCTCGCCCAGTCAGATGTCATCCCGTCAACTGAATTAACCGCACGGATTCCTATCGTATGATCGTATGTCCGTTGATCACCACTTACTCCGACACTGCGAATGTTCGGAAGTACCGTAAAGTATTGCCAAATTTCCCGTTCTAGACCTGCGTTTCTAATTTCCTCACGTAGAATAGCATCCGATTCACGAACGATTTCTAGTTTTTCCTCTGTGACTTCACCGAGAACACGGATTGCTAAACCAGGACCTGGGAACGGTTGGCGCCAAACGATATGATCTGGAATACCTAATTGAGTACCAAGCTCACGAACTTCATCTTTAAATAATGTATTTAGTGGTTCAATTAACTCAAACTCCATATCTTCTGGTAAGCCACCGACATTATGATGTGATTTAATTGTTTGAGCTGTTTCTGTTCCACTTTCAATAATGTCTGTGTAAAGTGTCCCTTGAGCGAGGAAATCCATATTTTCTAATTTAGCTGCTTCATCATCAAATACGTAAATGAATTCGTTTCCGATAATTTTGCGTTTCTTTTCTGGATCGCTTACCCCTGCTAATTTAGAGAGAAAACGTTCTTTTGCATCAATTTGAATCACATTCATATGGAATTCTTTAGTGAAGACTTCCATCACTTCTTTTGCTTCATTTTTTCTAAGTAATCCGTGGTCGACAAAAATACATGTCAGTTGATCGCCAATTGCCTTATGGATTAGAACAGCCACAACTGAAGAATCGACACCACCACTTAGTGCACATAGTACATTTCGGTCACCAACTTGTTCACGTATCTTTTTAACTTGAATGTCAATATAATTCTTCATTGTCCATTCTTTGCGGCAACCACAAATATGATATAAAAAGTTTTTCAAAATATCTGTTCCGTGTGTTGTATGTTTTACTTCTGGATGGAACTGAACACCGTATAATTTCTTATCAGGATGACTCATTGCCAGAACGACGTTTTCACTCGTCGCATGTACTTTAAACCCTTCTGGTACATCAGTAACTTGATCACCTTGATCTAACCAAACTGTTTGCGTCTCACTTGTGTTTTTTAAAAGCTCACCTGCATCTGTAACGGTCATTGTTCCTTTTTCGTAAGCTACTTTGTTAGCAGCTTCTATTTTACCACCAAAATGGTCAGCTATTAATTGCATGCCGTAGCCGATGCCAAAGATTGGAATACCTAGGTCAAAAATGCCTTCAGCTGAATGTGTCGCTTTTTCGTCAAGTACACTATGAGGACCACTTGATAAAATGATACCCGCTGGATTCAATTCCTTAATCTTATCAAGTGATAAACGGTAGGAATACATCTCACTATAAACCCCTAATTCCCTTACTCGTCTTGTAATAACTTGACTAAACTGGCTACCAAAATCTATGACTAAAATCATCTCACGGTTACTCATCGTTTCTCTCCAATCTGATAAATTTTAAAAACCCGAATGTTGTTCTTGCATTTGATTCCTGACGAATCAGCACAAAAGGCAAAATTCAGGTTACGACATAACCGACATGGATAACGAGTTAAGATTAATTCCTTTTTCCTTAACAAGTATATCCATGTCATGACATATTATTTATTATTATATTTTACTAACTGTAAAAAGCTTGGTCAACCCATTATCCGTTTGATTAAATCTTTCCATAATTGCGTGATTTCTTCAGCAGTATCAACCTTTTTAACTCCTCGATAAAGAACATGTTCATACAGTCCAGTTAATTTCCTCATTGCGTTTGTATCATACCTTAAATCCACTTGACTGGCATATTCACGTAATGTATAATATGAAACTTTTTCCTTGTCATATTGTTGTAAAATTTTCAGGAGGTGATGATAGAGATTTTGAAATGCTTGAGCATCTTGTTTTCTTTCCCACCTTTTTTCAACCCACAAGGTTTCAAGATACAATCGTTTGCGGTAAATCATAATGCCGCCAACGATAAGTATAATGATTAGAGACCCTATGAGGATTCGCATTGGCCATTTCGTATCTGTTTCTCCATCTACCTCAGATGGTGCAGAAGTATCTTCTGTTTGTTCTTCTGGCATGTCTTGCTCATCAGTCTCTTCATCTAATTCTGGAGTCTCCGGTTCAGCTTCCAAAATATCTTCATCGACTGCATCTGTTTCTGTATGAAAGTTAGCTAAGTTAGAAAAGCCTTGTGTCGGTTCAAATGGAACCCAACCTACATCAGGGAAAAAGACTTCGACCCAAGAGTGAGCATTCATATTCGTCACTTCATAAACATGGTATGTCGTATCAGCTTTCGTCACTGTGTCGACTTCTTCGCCCCCAGTGAATCCCTTTACCCAACGAGCTGGGATATCTAAAGTTCGTAGCATAACAACCATGGACGTTGAATAGTTATCACAATATCCCGCTTTCGTATCGAATAAAAACTGATCAACATAATCATCTTCTTCTCCAGGGACCGGTATATTACTGGTCTGGTAAACAAAACCATTTTGATTAAAGTATTGTTCAATCGCTTTTACTTGATCATAATACGTATCATAAGGTTCCGTGATTTCTAATGCTAACTCGCGAACTCTCATCGGTAACTCCTCAGGTAATTGAGTATACTCTTCTAAATCAAATATCGGTGAATTCGCGTTAGGCTTTTCGGATTGCTTTAAATCATCAAGCGGATACGAAGGCTGAATATAAGTTAACTCATATTGACTGATTTTACCTTTTTCAACACGAATCGCTTGCGAATCATCCACCAAGAAGGTTGTATCCCCATCGTCCGCTTTCACCTCAACGATATCGTATGGATAAACAAGCTTCGGAATCTCCATTCGCGGTTTAAATTCAATCATCGCTTCCATACGTTCAGATTCTATAATAGGGTTAAATGTTGAAAATGGGACAACATCTTCCATTACTGATGTTGCAGATGATGACTTTTTCCAACCCTTTCCGGTATACAGATCTTTCGTTTCCACTCGCCAATACTGTTTGCTCTGTACGGTTGCTTGAAAAACGGGGGTATCATCTTCAACAAAATCCCCACCTAAACGCGAGTCATCCTCACCATAGCCGACCTTTTTAATGGATTTTCCATTTATACCAGTTACACCTTTAAGATACGGAACCGGGTCATCCCACTTAGCATCCCATTTTGGTGCTGCATAGCCGATAAATGTAGAGAACATAACAATCACAACAATCGGGATCATCCATTTTAATTGTTTTTTTATAGAAAGGGATAACCGTAATCCCTCTCGTTCAATCTCTTTTATTAAATGCGCCATACCTAAAGCGATAAATGAGAAGATAAAGATACGAACAATCGCCCATTTTGCATCATATGCCGTAAATGTGTCCAAGACAGCAATATAACTAAAGGTTAGTAAAATAAACGCAGTCATTCTCTTTGAATAGACAAACCAATAATGGATCAAATAACTCATTAACCAGATTAACACAAGGAATAACAAACTCCTAAACATCGGCGAAAACATGGACCATTCCCGATGATAAATTAAACTCATGTGTTGAAATACATCCTCTATAACTTCCCAAATCCACACAAACTGAAAAATTGAATCATCAAAGAATAGATGATGAAGGACAAATAAAAATCCAACACTCTTTAATAAAAATTTAAGAAGCTTGTTGATCTGTATGAGTGTCATCACAAAGCAAAACGCAGCAAATCCTAAAAACACATGCATGTCCACGGTATCTGTTACCTGTTGTAAAGGATATAACCACTCGAGAAACAAAAAGAATCCAAGGAAATATAAAATCGACGAATACCACATCGATACGGTAGGTTGTTTCACTAGTTTTGTCATACCCTCACCTCCAACGGCTCCTTGACAAGTTGTGTTTCAGTGAGCACTGTCAAGCGAATTTGATGTCCGGTTAACATATCAATGGCATCTTGTAACTCGAAAGATTGTTGTTTAGAAAGTAAAAGAATAACATGGAGTCTTTTTTTATGCTTCATATATAATTTTTTCATCGATTCAATAAACCTGATGTCGACTGAACAAGAAAACACAAATACTAAGGATTGAGTTGGCAATGCTGTCGTTTGTCTTTGTAACTGCTCGGTAAACGTGTCTTTATGATCCGGTTTAATCATGGCTAAATGTTTCATCACTTTCTCACGGGAACCGACATCAAAATGGAATGGAAAATAGGACGTTTCCTTCCCGATAGAAAGAAGACCGACTTTCGAATCACTTGTCTTGTGGATCATATCCATCATGCCATACATGACTTCTATCAACCCTTCAAACGCAATCCACTGACTAGAAGACGAAGCATCTAATATGAAAAAAGCTTCCATACTTTTCTCTTGTTCAAATTCCTTCGTCATTATATCTTGCTTTTTAGCTGATTGCTTCCAATCAATCCAAGAAAATTTATCACCTGGTAAATATTCACGTACACCAACGACCACATTTGTTTGGCGAAAATCATTACTCTGAACAATCGCTTGCCCTTGTTCCAAACTGTATAATGTATTTGTAAAACGGATACGTCGTTTATTTGGAAAAACGAGTAATGTATCATTTGCAGGAAAATGGTGCTCTTTTTTTATAAAACCAAAGATATCTCCTGTTCGAATACGAATCTGGGTCAATTGATGCTCTCCTCGTGGTAGTTGGCTTATCGTATATGACGCTTTAATTTTGCGACGGAAAAACGGAAATAATAACTGCTTTGTTTGCCGTTTCACTTCATAGATATCTGGGTCATCAATGTGCACATATTTATCAAATCCAGTATCTACTCGTTGCAATGAATCAGGTAACACCTCTTCCACAATACAATAAAAAAGCGGGAATGGTATTTTACGCTTAATCGTGATATCAACCGTAATGCTTTGTCCAGCATAACCAATGGAATGGGACAATGTTCTTGTCACATCTAGTTGCCGAAATGGATAGAAAAGGAGTCCCATTTGATATATAACGAGCGGTAGAAAACTAAAGAACAAAAACCAACTAATAAATCCCCCTTGGAACATGGCAAATGAAAAAAGGACAATGAGTATTGTCAGGACAAAAAATGGTCCAAGGAAGCGCCATGATTTCATGATCAAAGTTCCTTTCGTATCGGAATATACGTATCTTCTATTAATGCCTCAATAACTTGTAATTGAGTTAAGCCCTCATAAGTTGCCTCCGAATGCAAAATAATCCGATGTGCCATCACAAATGGAGCCAAATATTTCACATCATCTGGTAAAACAAAATCACGCCCTTTAATATACGCATAAGCCTTAGCAGCCTTCATTAAAGCTATTGAACCACGCGGACTAACACCAAGGTATATACTCGGATGTTTTCGTGATTCTCTAATTAAATTCACGATATATTGTTGCACTGTTTCATCTATATAAACTGCCTTTACTTCTTCTTGCGTACGAAGCAATTCGTCTATTGTCATCACAGAATCTAGCGTGTCGATTGGATGATTTTGTGACGTGCGTGCTAACATTTCTAACTCTTCTTCCATTGTCGGATAGCCCATATTTATTTTTAATAAAAATCGGTCTAGTTGTGCCTCAGGAAGTGGATATGTTCCTTCATATTCTATCGGATTCTGAGTTGCCATAACGAAGAATGGGCGTTTAAGTGCGGTTGTTTTTCCATCTGTGGTAATACTTTTTTCTTCCATTCCTTCCAATAATGCGGATTGGGTTTTTGGGGACGTCCGATTAATTTCATCTGCTAAAACGACATTGCCAAAAATAGGTCCCTGTCGAAATTCAAATGCCATCTCTTTAGGATTATATATCGAAACACCTGTTACATCAGAAGGCAAAAGATCTGGTGTAAATTGAATGCGTGTAAAATCACAATCAAGCGATTTTGCTAATGAACGAACGAGCATCGTTTTTCCTACACCTGGTACATCTTCTATTAAAACATGTCCTTCTGCTAGTAATGCCGTTAAACTTAGTACAATGACATTTTCTTTACCAATCATAACCTTTTTAATATTATCGATAACTTGAGATATTCTATTATTCAATGATACAATCTCTTGCATATCCGAATCATCTCCTTCAAATAAATACTCCTTCTCTTAACTATACTAAAAGTTGACTGCTAGTTAAAGAGAGTTTTTATCTAGTATTTACTGGAAAGTAGATTACTATACTCAATTCCCTTAATCACTTACGATGGAACTTTCAATACGACCTCTCAAGACAAAAGTTCATTGCGAGACAACGTATTGAGACTTCAATGCAGCCTCTCGTGTGATGAATACATAACGAGACAGCGCATTGAAGCTTTAATACAGCCTCTCGTACGATTAATACATAACGAGACAACGCGTTGAAGCTCCAATGCAGCCTCTCGTGCGATGAATACATAACGAGGCAACGCGTTGGAGATTCAATACAGCCTCTCGTGCGATAAATACACAACGAGACAACGCGTTGAGACTTCAATACAGCCTCTCGTACGATAAAAACATAACGAGACAACGCGTTCAAGCTTCAATGCAGCCTCTCATACGATGAATACATAACGAGACATCGCGTTGGAGCTTCAATGCAGCCTCTCGTGCGATGGATACATAACGAGACAACGCATTGAGACTTCAATACAGCCTCTCGTGTGATGAATACATAACGAGACAGCGCGTTGGAGCTTCAATGCAGCCTCTCGTACGATGAAAACATAACGAGACAACCCATTAAAGCTTCAATACAGCCTCTCAAGTGGAATAAACACTATGAAGCCTAAGCACAAGCGAATCATATAAAAACAAGCGGGGATAAACTAAGTTATCCCTGCTTGTCTTATTGATAAAACTTATTTAAAATAAGGATTGCCTTTCATCCCTTGCCAAATACTAGATTGTTCAATTTGGTAAGCTAATTGTAATAGAACATGTTCTTGACCTTTACTTGCTATCACTTGGGCACCAATTGGTAGACCTTTATCTGTTAAATGTACTGGTAGACTCATAGCAGGTTGGCCTGTTAAGTTAGCTAGTTGCGTAAACGGCGTATATGTTAAACTTGGTAGAAACATATCCCAAATGACTGCTTGCTTTCCTTTAGCATCGGCTCGTTTAATCTTCTCACGCAACATCTCCTGTGACTCACTTGAATGAGTTAATTCACCTATTTTCGGTGCTGAATATGCAGTAGCAGGTGTGATATATAAGTCATATGTTTCATGCAGTTGAGCCATTTCTGCTGCTGCTACATCCCATGCTGCTAAGCTTCTCGAAAACGCTGAAGCAGATACGGTTTTTCCTGCTTCGTTTAATAACCATGTCTCAATTTCTACATCGTCTGCCGTGATCTCCCGGCCGACCATTTGTTCTAATTGATAAACAAGTGATGAAATCTCACCACTATTCATTAAATAATAATTTTTCATGAGTAAAATGCCATCGACTGGACTATCTACTTCTTCAATATGATGCCCTTGTTCCTCTAGCCATTTAACTGTTTTATGTACCGCTTGTTTAGCCACTTCTGACACTGGTGTATCAACAGGTGATTTCGTTGTAAAACCAATTCGTAGCGGACGTTTAATTGATTTTAAAATTTCATCGCGGTAGTTACCAGGAAATAATGGTGTTTGAAAAGCTGCTTCTGGCTGGACAGTCTGTAACACATCTAACATCGCCGCACTATCGCGGACTGTACGACTAAGAACAAAATCAATTGATGCTCCGTGCCATTGTCTGCCTGCACCTGGTCCTACTGGTGTACGCCCGCGTGTTGGCTTTAATCCAAATAAACCTGAAAAAGATGCCGGAATACGAATCGATCCTCCACCATCACTGGCACCTGCAACAGGAACAACACCAGAGGCAATTGCAGCCGCTGCACCCCCACTTGAGCCACCAGGTGAATAATCAGTGTTCCATGGATTCCTTGTCGGTCCAAATAATTCAGGCTCTGTAATATTTTTCAGACCAAATTCTGGTGTATTCGTATGTCCAGTAAATAAAAAGCCCGCCTGACGAATCCGCTTAACGAAATTTGAATCCACTTCAGCAATATAAGAATCAAATAATTTTGAACCTGATGTTAAACGTTCCCCTTCAACAGCTTGGGAAATATCCTTCATTAAAATCGGAACACCACTAAAAAGCTGCCCTTGATCTGGTTTATGTTTTTCTGCTTCTTTTAAAACGCTTTCTTTTCGATCGTGAACAACTGCATTTAACTCAGGATTTACTTTCTCAAGCTGTTTAAAACTTAATTCAACCATTTCTTTTGCTGATACTTCTTTATTACGAATGAGTGATGCAATTTCTGTTGCATCCCATGATAAATATCTTTTCTCCATTCTCATCTCCCCTTCATCCTGTTTACTCATATCCTAACACAAAAGTATAACTTTCAGCTATTTTCCATCGTATAATAACCTCACTAAATACAAATAACTATCACTTACGAACAGATTTAACATATCCCAAACTCTTTTATTGACAATTATTATGTATCGCCTTATGATACATATAGGGGTATAGAGAACGATGCATTACTAACATAAAAACATGCTTTCTAAATACCATGAAATTATTTAAGGAGGAACATGATAATGAACAACGTAACTGTTTACACAACAAATACTTGCCCATACTGTACAATGATTAAAAATTTCTTAGATGGAAAAAACATTCCTTATAAAGAAGTGAATGTCGAACAATCTCCTGAAATGATGATGGAATTGATGCAAAAAACAGGTCAAATGGGAGTACCACAAACAGAAATTAACGGTCAATGGGTTGTTGGTTACGATCCAAATAGTATTATGGCTGCGTTACGCTAAATCTTCCTACTACCATAAAAACGACCGCCATATACTAAAAGCAGTGTTCACATCATGTGGAACACTGCTTTTTTATTTTGCTTAGCCAAGTTTCTGACCACAATTTGGACAGAAGTTAGCTCCACTATTCTTTTCACCACAATTTGGACAGAAATTAGGTTTTTTATCTGAAGATGAAGCAGGTGCACTTGCTTGTTGCCCCGATTGACCGGCTTGATTCACATTTTTCATCATTTCATTCGCGATATTCATCCCCATCATCATGCCAGCCATATCTGATGCAGTGCCACCACCTTTCACCTTTCCAGAAGCCATGCCATCTGTCATTTCGACTTGTTGATAACGCCCAAGATCACCAATCATGCCGTGGGAAGCGGTTTTCGTTATTCTATCTTGAATTTCTTTAGGATAATTAAAACTCATAATTTGAAAACCAGTTATCGTCATTCCTAAGTCAATAATTTGCATATCGAGGTCTTCTTGGATTCCTTTAGCAATCTCGAAGCTATTTGCTTGTAGGTTAAACATATCTTTTCCTTCTCTAGTAATCCATTTCATCAAAAGCTGATCTAGGATAGACGTAATTCGTATCTTCACATCTTCAACCAGATACTGATCTTTCACGCCGGCTACTTTATCAATCAATGCTAAATAATCATTGACCTTAAACTGAAACGTTCCATTGGCGCGAATTGGCATCCCACCTGGTAGCTGTGGAGTCGGAATATTAATCGCATTACGCGTTCCCCATTTTACAGTAAATTCTTTCGTATTAACAAATAATACTTCGACACGCATCCCGGAATTAAAGCCAAATTTAAATCCTTTTAACGTTGAAAGAAATGGGATGATTTCCGAATCAATATTATATTCACCTTCATCTTCAAATACGCCTTCAATGCGACCATGATTATAAAATATCGCATCCTGTCCTGCGCGAATAATAAGCTTACTACCTTTTTTAATTTCTTTATTTCCCCACTTCCAAAATATCATATCATCACGAAACTCTTCCCACTCTACAACATCGGAAAATTGATTTCTAAAAAACACCATCATATCAGCCCTTTCATTTTATGCTATTAGAAGCTACGTGATCCGCCACTATGAGAATGACCGCCACTTGTCACGCCGCCTCCACCTCTAGTAGAGCCACCACCTCCACTATTGTTTTTCGGTTTGCGGCGTTTTGTGACTGTTTTTCTTAAGTAAACATCTCTTTTATTTAAAATACGGGAACGATGTCCGTCCATATATGTTCGTGCGGTCGTCGTTACTTTTCCACCAGAATTATAAAGCATCAAACCGACAATGGCCCCAGCTAGACCTAAGGCAATAACGACTTGAGCCTCAAGCTTAAAGAGGATAAAATCTGGGTCAATACCCGGTTTAATACCTAAATATTTATGTGCTGTGCTTAGAAATGAATCCATGGCACCATAATGGTCTCCGTCCGATAATTTAGGCTGAACTTTATCGAGAATCAAATCGATACGATCAAAATCTAAATAATCTTCCCCTTTATAAAATCCTGCAATATAAACCTCACGATCACCCATATCAATCGTTAAAATGGCTGCATTTGGACCATCGAGATGCTCATCATAGAAGTCCTGTGTATATTTCTTAAAGCCTTTACCATCTGAATCATTCGTCGTTAAAATAATTAAATTCGTATCACGTTTTTCACCGTATTCATTTGCTATTGACTCAAGTTCCGCAATTTCTTCTGCTGACAAAAGTTTAGCATCATCATAAATTTTCTGCTTTTCCTCAATAAAGCCTTTATTTTCAGCAAAAACGTTCGTAAGAGGTAGAATGAGAAAAAATAGTAGAATAAAAATACTAGTAGACTTTGGTGAATATTTTATCATAGGCCACCACCTACAATCCATTGAATAATTTTTAAGGATAGAAAGGTAGTTCCTGCTATACCACTAAACCAAGCAGCCACTTTTCCATAACTAATCGGCGGTTTTCCGACGACTTTTCCTGTTTGCCCATTCATCGCAAAAGTATGCTCTTGTTTATCATAATCATAATAAACCATCCATACTGGGAGAAGGACATAATAACTATTACTTTTTTTCGTATCAATTCGTTTATCCCGATAACTAACAGATGTATAGCCAACAATTGTTGAATCGATATAAGAATCAATAAATTTTCTTACCTTTTGTCTAACTCGTGGGAAAAGTTCCTTGTCATCATAATTATATTTTTCTGCAATATACCCCGCTAAATAAGGTGTTTTAAATGTCTTTAAATCTTTATAGTAAAAGGGTTCTAATTTATCCATTAATTCATCATTCATTTTTTTAGAGGCATCCACTGGAACTTTCTTATAATATAAATCAATATCGCGATAAACATCGTAGTATTTCGTTTCCGTATAGATGTAATCACCACGTGAATATGTTCGAACTTTTCTTCCCTCTGCATGTACCTCCGCTTCAGAGTTTAAATCGTATAACCAAAATGGGACATATAATCCAGTTATTTTCTTAATCCGATTTGCACTCATAAACCCTTTCGGTGTTAATAATCCGTTTTTACACCATTTTTTGAAAGCTTGCCGTGCTTGCTCTTTCGAAATGGTAAACGGAATCACCTTGACAGGAGCTAAAACACCAGATAGTCGATCTGCGATAACGACACCAGCACCACAAAAGCTACACGATGTTGCAGCTGTATCGGCATCCGTTATAATGACAGCACCACAATTCTCACAATGATACTCCTTTGCATCGTCATCTGATAGTGTTCTTGTTATGAATTCATCAGAAAATGTTTCAATATCATCCTGTCTGCCACAACTATGACAAGATAGCATACCCGAATTAGCGTCAAAAGCCATATCACTTCCGCAGCTAGGGCATTTATAATGGATAACCATACTCTCTCATCCCCCTCTCATTCTGCTTCTCTAAAAAAGCTGTAGCTTGAGCTACAGCTTTTTTAGAGATGAATCAATTATTCTTGATTACTATTTAACTGCGCTTTTAAAGCAGCTAACTCATCATCTACATTGACACTGCTAGAGTATTTAGCTGTTAAATCATCAATTTCATCTGTTGGCCCTTTGTTTAACTCTGCCATCGCTCTTGCTTCATCTAATTGTTTATTAATCTTATCTTCCATCCGATCAAATGCTGAAATTGATTTATTAGCACCTGAAACAGAAGCACCTAACTTATTCATCCGTTGTTGCGTTTTCGCTACAGCAGCTTTTCCTTTTAGCATGGAACGGCGTGACTCAAGTTCATTAATATCACTAACTAATTTATCATGCATTTGACGCATTTGTGTTGCATTTGAAGCAGCTAGTTCATGGGCTTGACGTAACTCATTCTCTTTCGCTGTGTATGTCGCTTTTCTCTCTAAAAACTTCCTTGCATCATCTTCATTACCAGCCTCTAATGCTTTTAGAGCGTACTTTTGCATTTTATCAACGTCTTGTAAACATTCATCTAAAGCACGTTTGGAACGTTGTTCTTCAGCCATGACAGAAGCTGTTTCTGCTTTTACTTTTCCTAGATCTTTATTCAAATTACGAAGATATTGATCAATCATCTTCTCCGGATCTTCAGCTTTGTCTAATAATGCATGAATATTACTTGCCATAATGTCTTTAAATCTTCTTAACATACTCATTTTAAACATCCTCTCCTTTTTTATTTGTAATCCCCCATAACAGCACAGATAAAATTCTGATATTTCATAAGTAACATATTTTGCAAATATCTGCAACTATTAAAATGGAGTTTTACCTACTTTTAATAAATCCTTTAATCTATATACGGTTAAAAGGGAAAGAAGGTTTCAAAAATTTCTAACTGACAGCAAAAAAATGTAGAGCAAACATTTTTTATGCTTGCTCTACGTCCCTTTCTATAGAGTAACGACGACGATAAAAGATTCAAATCCAGCTTTTTTTAATTGTGTCACACGTTCTTCAGCATATTGTCGCTCCATAAATGATCCACAAATCACGCGATAGTAAGTTGTACCAGCTTGTTTATATATATCTATAAAACTTGAAAATCCTTTTTGTGTTAATTCATTCACACGCTGTTCGGCATAGGTCCGCGATACAAATGAACCTGCCACAACACGATAATAAGTTGTTGTTCCAGAATCACTTTTCTTTTTTAAGTTAAATGCTTTTGCTATACCGACAGCATGCCCGCGTGCTATTTTATTTAAAAAGGCATCTTGTTTTAATAAATTGGCGTCTGCTACCGTGTCGATAAAACCATTTTCCGTGAGAACAGCTGGCATCCTTGATTCACGTACCATATGGAAGTTTGCTTCTTTTTTCCCACGATTATAAAAGCCCGTCTGTCTAATAATCTCGTCATGAACGATACCTCGTAAGCGATTCGTTTCAGCTTTTCCTGCATAACTACCATTATAAGTGTAAGATTCGAAACCAGTTCCGCCACCTGCATTAATATGAATCGATACTAAATAATTCGCTCCCCAGTTATTTGCCATATTTGTTCGTTCTGTCAATGAAACAGTCTTATCTGTCGTACGTGACATCATGATTGAGTGACCTGTATATTCTTGTTCAAGAATGTTTCGAAGCTTTAAGGCAATGTTTAATGTGAGATTTTTTTCTTGTAACCCGTTTCCTTGTGCTCCCGGATCTGTTCCTCCATGTCCAGGATCAATGAATAATTTCATCTGAATCATCTCCTTGTTTTTTAATCATATTTTTACTACCCGAGTGTAACCCTGTTGCTGAGAGTCCTAACACAATGCCAATCATGATGCCACTTTTCAAATCTGTCGGGCAAACATAAAATACACCACCCGCCATTCCCAATAACAGAGCTAATAAAGGAGAAAAGCGCTTCGGTAGTCCCATTTGCTTAAAGGCTTGCACAACCCCCGTTATAATTGGAATCAAAGCAACATCGTATATGATAAAAGTCATTTTTTTCACCCCCATTACTAACAATTTATGTTGCGCTTGTCCTCCCAGGAAAGGCGAACTTCCCTTCACAATTAAAATCGAATGAATGCACGAAATAGGGGCTACCTATTTCAATTATTCCTGTGCTTTTTTATATTGGGGTGATATGGCATATAAAAAACCTTTTAATAGAAGATTGGCTGTGCCCACTCCGCATTTAAGAGAACCTTATTTTATTTCGCACATAAAATAAATACAACTGGAGGAGTTCTCATGAAAAGGAATAATGATCATTTAAATAAAGTAAATATGTACTCCATTCATGACTTATTCAAAGATAAAAAATTGGAGATTGTAGCGGCAGCACTTTTACTAACTGGTAAACTGAAAGTAGATTCAGTAGAAATATTTCGCGATTCACCTGTCGTTAATGTCACTTTAATTGGTCAGTATAAAACAATGAATAATAATAATAAAATGGTTGATTTTATTGATGAAAACGGAGATATGACGCTAAATGAGATTGTTGAGGCATTTAATATCATTTCGCAAAGGAAAGGGTGATATAATTGAAACAAAATTCAAATCAAAGCAATCATATAAATGAGACTGAATCATTTGATGGCTCTAAACTAATCAACGCTCTTTTAATTGTCCTTTTGATTAGTTTACTCCTCTTCGGCAGTAAAGATTTAAAAGATCTTACAAATGCTCCTTAATAAAACCTCGAGGATACTGAATTGTGGATGCATGATTTAAGTTTAAGTTAGGTGCATGCATTTATATTCTCTTTGTTTTTGATTAAAGCAAAACAATTGTTTATATTGTTGTGGGCAGATATTATATATATATATATCTAAATATATCGATATATAGATTATTAGCTTCTACATTATACCTTTTACAGATAAAGTAAAAAATCTACTAAATGAGGAGATGTTGTTATGGAGTCCTTAGAAATGTTTGCCTATTCACGTACATGTGTTTTAATTGCCCTACAAAATATTCATGAAAATAAATGGGACAACCAACCGAATGATTTTCCAAATACGATTCGCTGGAATGCGGGGCATATGTATATGACAACAGAAGTATTTTTAAACAAAGCTGATCCTAACTATACAATCATGTATCCGCAATGGAAAAAATTATTTATTAATGGAACACGATCATCTGAATGGATAGACGAACCGCCATCTAAGGAAAAAATTATTAGTGCTTTAGATGAACAAAAAAAGCGCATATTGACGACATACTCGCCAGACGATTTAAAAAAAGAAGCAGCAGAAATTCAAGTATTCCATGCGCTATCATTACATACAGTCGAAGCAACCTTGCAGTTTATTACATGGCATGATGGATTACATCTTGGTATTTTTAAATTAATGGACAAGGTATGTTAAATATGTTGAAAAGCTAGCTCTATCAAACTGAGCTAGCTTAAATAAACCTCATTCATTCTTCACTTTTTGCCTTTGCTTTAACATCGTATCTTTTAATGAACGGCGTAATATCTTGCCTGTCGTATTTTTCGGTAACTCGTCTGTAAAGTTAATATCCGTTGGTACTTTATATTTTACGAGATGTTGTGAACAGAAATCGATAATACCTTGTATGTCTAGATCACTGTCCTTTTTCAAAACAATATGAGCACTGACTGCCTCTCCTAATTCAACATCCGGTATGCCTATAATAGCACACTCAATGATATCTGGATGTTTATACAACACTTCCTCTACTTCTCGAGGGTACACATTATATCCGCCCACTATAATCATATCTTTTTTCCGGTCAACAATGTAGAAATACCCGTTCTCATCTTCTCTTGCCATATCACCGGTATATAGCCAGCCATCTTTTAGGACAGCATTTGTTTCTTCAGGCATTTTATAGTAACCTTTCATCACATTCGGACCTCTAACAATCAGCTCACCAATATCACCTTTTGGTACTTCATTTCCTTCTGTATCAACAACTTTATTTTCGACGTTCACGATTGACATACCAATTGATCCTGGTACACGCTCACGATCAATCGGGTTAAAACAGGTGACAGGTGAAGCTTCAGATAGACCATACCCTTCAGAAATACGTGTATTAAATTTTTCTTCAAAATTGTGTAATAATGAAACTGGAAGTGATGACCCGCCTGAAATAGATAAGCGAATGGATTCATAATCTTCTCTTTTCCCTTCCTCAAACTGATAGAGAAAATTATACATTGTCGGTACCCCTGCAAAGACAGTTGCTTTTCGCTCGCGAATAACTTCAAATACTTCCTTCGGGCTGAATCGTGGTAAAAGTAATACAGTTGCACCTCTAAATAATGGTGCATTTACAACGACTGTCAAGGCAAAAACATGAAAGATTGGTAATGTTGCCACGACACGGTCATCCGAAGACATTTCCAAGTATGTCCCGACATCACGTGCATTTGAATAAACATTTTCATGGGTTAGCATAGCGCCCTTAGGCTGGCCCATTGTCCCTGATGTATATAGAATGATAGCGTTATCATTTTTGTCAAAATTTGTTAACTGAGTGACTGGTTCACCCAATTTCATAAAAGGCCGGAAAAAAAATAGTTCTTCAAGTTGCATACATTGCCCCATTGCTTCTTCATCTGTCTCACAAACAATCATTATTTCGATGTTTGGAAATAATATCTCGCGCTTATCAAACATAGGCCATAATCGATCTAGAGCGACTATTATCTTGGCATCGCTATTTTGAACGATATATGAAATTTCATTAGCCGTATAGATTGGGTTTATCGGTACGACAACTGCCCCTAAACGCCAACTTGCATACAATGTAACTAAAAAATGTGGTGTATTCCCTACCAATAATGCAATATGATCCCCTTTTTTGACCCCATGTTCCTTTAAAGCACCTGCAAATTGCGCAACAGATTGTTCAAATTGTGCATATGTATATTGTTCATTCATAAACTCATATGCTATCTGTTCAGGTTGCTTCATTGCCCTTTCATACACTGATTGTGGTAGATTCATAGTTTAACATCCTTCCCCCTTAAAATGAATGAACGTTCATTCTTTTTATTGTTATTATATATGAAACTGAGCTATTATACAATTATTTCAGACTTTAATATGGTTTTATTTTTAAATAAACGGAGATATACAAAATTATGCAAGTCAAAGGGGGATGGAAATGTTGTATTTATAAACAAAACAAGACATATGAAAGGAATAAGTAATTTTATTTGAATATCCCTTAAAATACTTTAATTTGCTTTTACTATAATTGGTTGGAAGAATGAGCTAACCATTAAATATGTTTGGTAGATTTTCATTCCAAAAAACCACTAAACTTTAATTTGATGACTGGCTGACTGGTGGTTGGTGTTGTAAGTACTATTACTTATAAACTTGACAAAATCATAGATGATCTTCACAAAACACAAGGGTTGAATTTTGTCGAAATTTCACAATTTGCAGGTAATTGTTATTGTGATAGTCTTAAATAAAGGCTGATAACATATTGAAAATGTGTTACAAGTTATGATGTCACTTAAAAATTGGGATGACCTAACAGGTTTAGTAAGTAGAAGAAATTCATGTTAGCAAACTGTTTGTTTTACTTTTACCTATTTTTATAAAGGAGGTCTAACATAGTTATGAGTGTGCATACATTAAAGACAATTCCGGTAACGATTGCCTTTATTGTGATTTGTGCGGTTATTGTCCTTTTGCATTACATCATCTTTCAACAAACGGATTATAGTCATGAAAGTGTGATCTTGTTTGGAGCTTTAGATCAACAACTAATCAGCAAGGGGCAAATATGGCGATTGCTTACATATGCGTTCGGTCATATGAGTATGATTCATTTTTTTATCAATTTACCAATTTTGTTTATTTTATCTCGTTCCCTTGAGAGATTTTTTGGTAGTTTTAAATTTTTCCTATTTCTGATTCTCACATCAATTAGTGGTGGTATTTTATTTTACTTTTTTTACGAAGGCCCGATGCCTATCTCAGGATCTTCAGGACCGGTTTTTGGCTTTATCGGGATCCTTACGTTTTTAACGGTTCGATATTTCGATCGAATCTCCGCTAATGATAAACGGTTTACGGTCATGATGTTGCTCATCGGATTTGTCAGTACCTTTTTGATTCCGAATGTAGCAATCTCTGTACATCTTGGTGGCTTTTTCGGTGGAATTTTAGTTGCCTTTATTGATTCATTATTTAAGCAAGAAAAGGTACAAACTACTGAATAAAGTAATCCTTCTATTCCAAACCCGTAGTTGACATACGCTCACCCTAGATTACGGGGCAGATCCTAGCTCAAAAGATGTTGCACGGGTACTTCGTGTCCCAAATTCATTACATACAGGGGTCAATAGACCTGTACAAGTGAATTATTTCAATTCAATTCCGAAGCAATCTACACTATGTCTATGTTCCAGAAATTTGTCGATCCTTTTGAGATTTATAGAAATAAAGATTACAAAAAGGCTAGGAACAAGCCCATAAGTAGGTCTAAACTGAGAAGGAATATAAAACATCTTTTTAATGTATATACACTGTTTAATGCACGTGCGAATAATTTAGAGCTCGGAAGATAATTGATAAATTTTATAGTGATATAGAAAGTTTTTAAGCGTTTACACACCACGTGTTAGAGCGTTTCACAAAAATGATTATGGCGTAATTGTGAATGAAAAAAGAACCGTTTTTATTTGTTTTTTATCATAAATAAAAGCAGATTTACCTTGTAAAGATAGATTTGCTTTTCTATACTCGATATAATTGTGAGGTGGAAATGATAAAACATGTACTTATTATTGGTGGTACGGGTATGCTACGGGAAATGTCATCATGGATGATTAAACAAGCGGATAAAACAATGTTAATCGGAAGAAATAAAGAAAAGTTGGAGCAAACTGTCCCTGGCGATAATGAACACAAAGTCCATTACCAATTCATTGATTACCGAGACACCTTGAAATTGCAAGAAGGAATACAGCATGCTCTTGAAGTTCATGGTGCATTTGATTATGTGATTGCATGGATACATAGCTCTGCACCAAAAGCACTTCCAGTGATCTTTAATGAACTGAATCATCTTGAAGAGAAGTGGCGACTCTTCCATATTAAAGGGAGTAGTACGAATGTCAATGCCATTAAACAAAAAATAGAGATTCCAAAAAATTGCTTGTACCGCGACGTTCAGCTTGGATTTAAAATAGAAGAAAATCGTTCAAGATGGCTAACACATCATGAAATAAGTCGTGGTGTCATTGAAGCTATTAATCTTGACCGGGAAAAAACGATTGTTGGTGTATTGGAACCATGGGAACGACGCCCTTAAGCAGCGTAAAACAAAAAATGTAACTATACTTACAGCTACATTTTTTTATATCAACTATTTTATTTATCCCACTTACTTCAGTGGGTTTCTCTTTGAGCAAATCTTTCATCTTAATCTACAATATACCGCGATTAGACAACCGGATATGGTTTAATGACTCGGCAAATTATTTTCCATTTGTTTTTGATGGAAAAATTGTATATGACCATGACCAAATGAAATCAATGATAAAAATCAAACCCCACAACATGCCGATAGAATAAATGGTCTCATTAGGGTAAGGAGAATCTTCAAAGCGACCTGTCTCAATCCATGATAAATCTCGTATATAACTGAACATTTCCTCTATATCTTTCGTTCCGTACATCCAAAAAATGCTCTGTACAACTAGAAATACGACTAAATGTACTGTCGATGACCAGCGGTATTTTTTCGCTATATATTTTGGATTTTTATTTCTGGCTATCACGTCATAGTCTTTTTCTGTTAAGAGTTCTACACCACGCCATGTACCTATCTTTCTTCTCATCCAACGATCTAGCTTTAAAAAATCAAAAATACCAAATGTACACGCGTACAGTACAAAGACCGCTATGACAATTTGAAAAGTCGAGATCTCCCCTGTCATACGATAAAGCACCAAAGCTAATAAAGCCTCTAACATTAATAGCACCAGAAAAGCAATAATAAATAACATACTTAGTCTTTTCTTACTAAGAAAATATCTAACAAAACCAAATAGTAGTAGAGATACCAATAATAGAATCTCTATCGTAATGAATATTTCCCATTGAAAATCGAGAATAAAAGCCATTAATGATCAACCTTCTTTCTCCCCATCAAATTGTTCATTTTGATACACTTCCCAAGCCTGCTCAAAGAAATCCAATAGTTCCTGTTCGATAGGATAGAGACCAATTTCTTTAGATTTTTCTGGTGATTTTCTTATCGCCCAAAACTTTTCAAAAAATGCATCGTTATAACCAAATGTTTCGATCGACTTTTCATCTATTCGTTTAACAACGCGTTGAACTTCAGGTGCCTTAATGCCTTGACCCATATGTTTCTTCAATTGTGCGATTAAAGAAATCCACTCTAATGAATCCGGGTCATCACGATTCATATTTGGCAGAAGATGAAGTAATTCCCTTTCTTGTGAATCAAAATAACGATGCCGATAGATTTCTCTTTTCTCAGCGTTTTGTTGGTATAACTGGATTAACTGATTGATATAAAGCAAGTCAATCGACCCGTCAATTGTTAAGCTATTCATTAAACCTTTTAATGTTTGTTCAATCTTTATCATTCTTTCCTTTTCTTGTTGAATGTACTTTAATTGATTTTCTAACCCCTTTGCCCAATTCCAATTACCATCATCTGATAAGATGTCCTTTATTTCTTTTAATTGAAAGCCTAACGTTTTCAAAAATAGGATTTGTTGGAGTTTTTTTAATTCTGTTTCACCATAAAGTCGATGTCCACCATCCGTTTTCCCAGCAGGAGATAATAAATCTATTTCGTCATAGTAACGTAGTGTCCTCACTGATACACCTGTTTGTTTCGAAACATCTTTTATAGATATCACGATTTACACCACCGTTTTATAATGATTAATTCAATTCAAGTATACAAAATAACGTTACGTCACTTTCAAGGTATTATTTATTCTTTTAGAAAAGTAACGCTCAATATTGAGTTAGAGCTTAAAGCGTAGTAATTTATTGGGTTAAAAAAACGCTATTCCTGACATAAACAGAAATAGCGATTATTTAACATATTAACGCTGGCGAGAGGATTTGAACCTCCGTCCCCTTTTATTACAAGTGAAGTACACTATGCCAGTTGTGCTGCGCCAGCTTGCTTGTGGAAGGTATTCATCTATTGAAATTAAATTTACTTGAATTTCTCTATATATGCTTCCGATACCATTTCATATATTGTCGCTGACTCTTATTCATGCGTATGTTCATAGTTTCATTTATATTAAAAAAACCTTTGTATCTTCCCCTAAACTATCTGAAATTATTATTATTTCATCATCATTAAAACTAAAACTAATAAAACCTTGTCAAACAAAGAATCTTGATTGGGATAAAGTAACAAGCAATTATTAACATCTAACCACATTGATTGACTCCACGACTTAATTTAATTCTGTCGGTACACCAAAATGAGGCTTTTTGCTAACTTCATAATAAATTGCATCATATCTATTGTAAAAACAATAATTTTGAATAGATTCCATATCGTTTAGCTCCTGTATGCTTAATAAACTTGGTTGTCGTATAATAGTCACAGGAAGTTTTCCTCCAAACTTTAGGTTAGTTTCGAACAACTACATTTTAATCAATTCCACTTTATTAAACCCTAAGTTTATTATCCTTGTATTTATGCACTAACAAGAAAGGGTGCTAATACTTCCTTCCTGATTGCACCCGTTAGCTTAAAATTATTTTTTGCATATCTAATAATATGTTTCCATCCAGATCTTTGAAATTAAAATAATGATTATGTTCAATAAAATTTGCGATTGCTTACTATTTCATTTTTCGTGACCTATATTAAAGTCAGATTGCGAAAACGGAATAATCAGATTATACCCTAACAATAATTTCGTTTTCCTCTATCGGTTAACATGTACTTTTCTTCTAATCTCAACTTCTCCATCGTATTTTAAAGGCACGAAATACCATATATTTAATATAGGTGTCTCCAGTGGTTTACACTCGTATTGGATGAACATGTCTTCCTACCTTCCTCTAACATTTATTATTATTTAAGCATTCGGTTAACAATCTTATTTTTTGATCCCATTAATAAAAACCGCCTGGTGATGTAACACCAAACGGTTAGTGCAAGAGCCTTAAAGGGGGTAACTCACAACTTAAAAGAGCAAAAATAATAATTAATTATCTTTAACCATTAATCGGAGCGTTTATTTATCCGATACTTAGAATTCTTCTGCTTCAGGACAATTCCTTCCAGGTCTCTCTCCTCCACCAAGTAGAAATAAGGTACCTCAACCTCTTCGATCCATTGAACGTTTACAATCCGCTCCGATTTGAAATCCAACTGATTCATTATTTCCTTACGTTCGATGAGTGGTAAGGACGCAATCTTTTCACCAGCACAATAAATAAATATCGTATACACACAATTGAATTTGACGTTGACTCTTTCTGCTTTTGAATCGTCCCTTAAACTACATGGTACACACAGATAACCGGCAAAATCACCTTCGAATTTTGCCGGTTATCTTGAAAGTATTATTACTTTACTTTTTTCTCTTTTCTTTATTGCTCCCTTCTGTTTTTGTTAAAGCCCGCTTAGACATACCAAATAGAACCGTTTTAGATGGGGAACTTATTGTACCTGGAGTAAACGGAGCGCCTGGCTTTGAAGCAATGATACTTACAATATATCTTCCTAAAGTAAATATCATTTCCTTGCCAAGGGAAAACTGATAACAACTTTAAACATATCCCCATCTATATCGACTTTAAATATACCTCCACTCACATGTGTAAAGCTTTCTGCGATAGATAACCCTAGACCACTTCCATCTGCCGTTCTTGCTTTATCTCCTCTGTTAAATCTCTGAAGTATCTCGTCTACTGTAAAATCTATTTCATACGAAGAAGTGTTTTTTATTACCACTATTCCCATTCCATTCTTTTCTTCTACTTCTATAAATATTCTCGTTCCTTTTAATGAATATTTAAATGCATTATCAAGCACGTTTTGAATTACTCTATAGAGTTTATTGCCATCTGACACTATTTCTATAGGAGTATCTGGAAACTTCATCTTTATTTGACCTAAATCTTCAATACTATCCGCCATATCTAGTAACGTTTGTTCAACCAACATTCTCATATCAATCGTTTCTAAATTTAAATTAATATCACCACTATTACTCTTTGCTAAATCAAATAAATCAGAAACAATATTCTTTAATCTTTCTGATTTTTCATCAAGAATTTTAACGTAATCCTTTGCAGCATCTGAAAGATCTGTTTCCTTGGACAATAAATCTACATAGCTTATGATTGAGGTTAAAGGAGTCTTCAAATCATGGGATACATTGGTTATTAATTCTATTTTCATTCTTTCTAATTTCATTTGTTCCTCTAAACTCTCATTAATGCCTTTATTGATCTCATCATATGTCTTATTATTATATTTCACATACCAATATATCAGTACAAGCTCAAGCAACGGTGGTAATATTACTAATGGAGTGTATATTAACATTACGGTTAATAATACGAAAATTCCGCTACCTACGATGAAAGCTAATTGCCTTTGATGAAGATTCTTAGTTAGTGGATACTTTGCATATCTTCTGCCATCAAATAAACTTTTTACAAAATCCTTTGTATTCCAACAAATTGTATATAATAAAAAATCTTTTATAAATTTTCCCTCTTTAATCTTTCTTATTAATGCTAATAATCCTATTTCTGACAATAAAGCACATATTGTGGTTACTATTCCAACAAGATACAAGTCAGATTTCTGAATCGAAGGTGTGCGAAGTATATGAGTATAATAGTAATAGTTATCTACAACATAAATAAATATAGCTATAATTGGCAAAATAAATAATGCTAATAAAATTTCACTATATAACTGATCTATCCAAGTTGTTTGTAATTCTTCTTTATTCGGCTTCTTTCCTGTAACAATGATTAAATAGATAGTAAGAATTATTGCTATAACCATATAAATGGAAAACTCTATCGCTTGATCACGTAATATATAGTTTGCATCATTCCAATCTTCCTGCTTTTCTTTCATATATCCATCTTTAAAGGCAATATATATGGTTGTATCCTTTCCAAACCAAAATGTGGATTTTTCATTAACACGACTGTTAGATTTAAATCTTCCCTGATCATATTCATAAAAATAATTACTATAATTTATAAAATCCTCTCGATTAAACCCCTCTCGATTAGTTATTATTTCCTTACCATCGGTTATATAATAGATTTGATTTTCATTCTCTATTAACGTCTCTTCATTATTTTTAAAGTTCGAATATATCTCACGAAAACTACGTTCTACCTCATACGTAAATGTGTTGCTTTCTTCGTATGTCTCTACAAATAGTGGTTCTATATTATTTCCTTCCCAATCTACTTGCACTAATTGAATAACAGCCATTGAAATCATAATAGCTACTATCAAATATGCTACAAATTTAGTTATTGTATTTCTACTAAAGTTTTTCAATTTTGTACCCAATACCCCACACCACCTTTAAATACTTAGGCTCCTTTGGATTTATTTCTATTTTTTCACGAATACGCCTTATGTGGACCATTACAGTATTTTCAACCCTATAAGCAGGCTCTTCCCATACTTTTTCATAGATATGTTCAGCCGAAAAAACCATCCCAGCATTTGTTAGTAAGAAATCTAATATCTTATACTCAGTAGGAGTTAGTCGAGTAGGAACACCATCTACTAATAATTGTTTGGATTCTTTATTCAGTTTCAACCCTCCGACTGTAATCTGAGCATTTTGTGTAATATTGCCAACATCCCCTAGAGTGATATACCTTCTCAAATGACTTTTCACCCTAGCAATTAATTCATCTGGATTAAATGGTTTCGTTACATAATCATCTGCTCCCATAGATAATCCTAATATTTTATCACTGTCTTCTGACTTTGCAGATAAAATAATAATTGGTATATTCTTTTGCTCTCTGATCTTTAAGGTGGTAGAAAGGCCGTCTAGTTTCGGCATCATAACGTCTAAAAGAATTAATTGAATATCATTCTGTACCAAAGCATCTAACGCTTCTAAACCATTATATGCTTTAACAACCTCATATCCTTCCATCGTTAACAACTTATCCAGCGCATTTGCTATCTCCCTATCATCATCTACTACCAATATTTTAGTGTCCACAATATTACGTACCTCCTGTAACCTATATATGTAAATTAACCATTAAATCTTTCAATCATCTGTATATAAACCTTACAAATTTCTTAATGTTTTCCATTTGATAACAAAACCATATTTCAGGAGCGTGTGCTAATCTACGATGTATCTAAGCGATTCTATAATTTTGCCTATTCAATTAACCTACCCCTATTGTATATGTTCAACAAAAAAAATGCTTCTCCTTCAAGCATTGCACCCGTTTGTTGAACATCCATTAATTTTATGATAAGGTTCACCGTGATGTTTTTATTAATTTATTATTACCTACGTACAACTAACATTGGTCGCGGTCTACAAAAATCTTACTCAACTAAATTATCTTTACTATGCTATACTTTCTTCTTTTCCACTTACGTTATAAAAGAGACGAGAGATTCTTCTTTATTTCACTTTAATCAACATACTAAACCTTGCTTTAATGTTAAGGAGGCTCCTGATGGATGTATCTGTGTTTCTTTAGTAACCTAAAAATTTCGATAGAAAAGTTCTTTCTAAAATGTTCATCTGCACCTATATATCCTGTAGCTACTGTATAGACGGTTGGATATTTTATCTCATACGAGCCAATATACATTTCCTCCATATCTAAGCTACACATGGGAAGTCTTGAAAACACACAATTAGATTTTAATAAAATTAAAAAAGATCAAAACCTACTCAAACTACGCTTATTCGTTCTAATCTTTTGCCGATGCCTTCTTAGATTAATACAAATACATCTAGCAATAGTTTTTAGAGGTAAATTAAAAAAGTGAGCATTTTTGCTACATTAAAATCCTCTTTACTAAGTCTATTAATTGTTTTTATCTCTAATGCGAAACAGTTTAATTTCATTAGCTAAAAAACGTTTTTATCCCTATCTCGCCGTAATGCTTCTTTTGTAGAGTGATAATAACCATCGTACTCTACTCCAACATTTAAAGATGGAATATAAATATCTATTTCCTTACATGTACAGCAGATACCCCAATATTTTGAGTCACTTCAAATATCATAAGTACAATTTTCACCATTTTCTCTCCAATTATTTAATAACCAAACCAATAGTGGTTACATGTTTATTTGTAACGTATAGTCATTGGGCGAATATACTTTGTGTAATGACCTGAGTACAATCAAGAAAAACCCCATTTAGATCGTGGAGGGCATTAGGAGAGAATTTAACACATGCATATTCAAATTTATCAAGGAAACACAGCGCCGCCAACTGCTGCAAACATTACGATTGTCATTGATGTTATCCGAGCTTTTACAGTAGCTCATTATGCTTTTTTAAAAGGTGTCAAACGGATTATCCTGGCTAAAAATCTGGAACAGGCGTTTCAGTTAAAAATGAAAAATCCTGATTTTCTTTTAGCTGGAGAGATTAATGGACTTCCGATTAAAGGATTTGACTTAGACAATTCTCCTTACAATATAAAGTCAATAACCTTGACTGGAAAAACACTTATTCAAAAAACAACAAACGGCGTTAAAGCTACATTACATTGCTTGTCATCAGATCATGTGTTTGTAACTGGATTCGCGAATGCAAAAACGACAGCAAAATTTATAAAAAATAAGTTTGCAAAAGATCGGGAGAAGAGTATCAATATTATAGCCTCTCATCCAAGTGGTGATGACGATTTGGCTTGTGCAGAGTATATAAAAAGCATCCTTGAAGATTCTAATACGATTTCAAGTAAGAAGGTAGCAGAACGGATTAAACATTCGCATGTAGCCGAAAAATTTTTTGACGAGAATAATTCATATTTTAACCGCGTAGATATAGAATATTGCATGATTGAGCTGGATACGGGTTTTGTCATGAAGGTTAGAAAGAATGCTAAAATACCGATGATTGAGAGGGTAAATGTATGCAAGAAAAAGAGTTAATTCTTCCGACGAGGGAAATAAAACCGCGAGAGAAAGGTTTAACGATTCTAATTGATAAGGGAGTACCTTTAAGTTTTTTTAAAGATACGATTAGCAGCTTCAGCGACTATATTGATTTAGTAAAGTTTGGCTGGGGAACATCCCTCGTAACGAACAGTTTGCATCAGAAGATAGAATGTTTACGAAATCATAGCATTGAATTCTTTTTCGGTGGTACGTTATTTGAAAAGTTTTTAAGCCAAGGTAAAGTCGAACATTATTATGATTACTGTAAACAATTTGAGTGTAACTATGTTGAACTATCTAATGGAACAGTGGCCATTGATAACAGTGAAAAAGCTAAATTCATATCGGAGTTTTCCCAGGAATTTATCGTATTTAGTGAAGTGGGTAAAAAAGATGTTACAGAGGCCAACGCACAAGATTCATTGACATGGCTCGAATATATACAACAAGATATACAAGCCGGAGCTACAAAAGTAATCTTGGAATCTAGAGAAAGTGGAACAAGTGGAATTTGTAGGGAAGATGGGAATATACGAATGGATATACTTGATTTAATCCTAGATGCTTCTATCCCTGTCGAAACACTAATTTTTGAGGCACCTACTAAAAAGATGCAAACATATTTTATAAAAAAGCTAGGAATGGATGTCAACCTTGCAAATATTTCCCTTCAGGATGTCATTTCACTTGAAACATTACGCTTAGGTTTACGATCCGACACCTTTAATATTTTTAAATTGGAGGGGATATTAAATGAGAGACAATAATAAAGTGTTTCATTTAGCTATTCCATGCAAAGAGTTGGATGAAACAGTAGATTTTTATGAAAAGATGGGGTGCAAGTTGGCTAGAAGGTATGATGATCGCGTAACATTTGATTTCTTTGGTGACCAACTCGTCTGCCATTTAAGCCCGAAAAATATTGATGCTGAACCTTCGATGTATCCACGTCATTTCGGTATTACATTTTTAGATAAAGAAGAGTATGAGAAAATATTAGCATTCGCAACTGAACAAGAACTCCCCTTCTTTAATAAACCAATGGTACGATTTGAAGGAAAAAGAGAGGAACATTTGACATTCTTTTTGATCGACCCGGCTAATAACTTAATCGAATTCAAGTATTATCATGATGCCGAAATGGCTTATTAAAAAGGAACGGATGTTTAAATATATGTATTTATTGATTCAAACGACATATTCTATAATTAGAAATCCATATCATAACAAAAGATCGCCCTTGCTGTAACATGAAACAGTCACCAACAGACCGAATCCTGACAAGAGAGATAGGCTCTATGAATAAAAAATCCCTCACTGACCTGAAGGATTTTTTATTTTTATCAGACATAATGAATGCTATTAACATACCGAATGAAATTATCAGCGTTAGCACAGCTTCCATACTCAGCGCCCAAAAGCGCTTGAACGGAGATTATTCGATTTATCCATATTTTCTTTCTGGCATCTCTTTTTTCGTTAGATGTCCTGCGCGTAGTTCATACATCGTATCTCCATATGCTCCAAGTTCCGGATCATGTGTCACAAGAATGATTGTCACCCCCTGAGCGTGTATTTCTTGCAATGCTTGAATGATTTGGTCTCTATTTTCGATGTCTAAACTACCTGTCGGTTCATCGCACAATAACATTTGTGGATTGTTCATAAGGGCTCGCGCAATGGCGACACGTTGCTTTTCCCCACCTGATAATTGAGTAGGCATATGGTGAAGCCGTTCGGTCAAGCCAACGAGATTAAGTAATTCTTTTGCACGCTTCTCGATTTCAGACCGGTTGTGATCGGGAAGTTGAGGAATAATCACATTCGTTAACACATCAAATTGATCAAACAATTGAAAGTCCTGAAAAATATAGCCGATATTTTCCCTTCGAAAGCGACGTCGTTCATCGTCTGACGCACTTTCATACGACATGCCACCAACTGTAACAGTTCCTTCATCCACTAATTCAATCGCGGATAAACACCGTAAAAACGTCGTTTTTCCTGAGCCAGAGGGACCTGTAATTGTCAGCCACTCCCCATTTTCAACCGTACAGGAAATATCCCTTAAAACATGAATCGAATCCACATTCGTTTCATAGGTTTTATGAATATTACGAAGCTCCATGTGCATCTATCGTTCCTCCCTTTACGTTCATTTTACTTAACGTATATAATGAAAATGTGATTGCTATACTGATGATGAGCACCAATCCGGCACTTTGTAATAGGACGATTGTCAGTGTCAGATCAAACAATAATAGCATTGTCCCCATACTCACAAGCATGCCTAGTACCGCCGAACCTCCTGCCCAAATTAATATTTCCTTTAAGAAATAATGGCGCACAAACTGCTTATCCCAACCGTTCGTTTGAAATAACTTGATTTCAGCACCCCGCTGCTCCCACAACCTACGAAACGTTTGATAGATCGTCGTTAAACTCAGAGCATACAATAAAACAATAACGATGATAAAAATCCCCTCGATTTCTCCGTGTACATATACTCCTAATCGAGTTTGTTTTGTCATTTGCACGTGTTCGATTAAAAAGAATGGGAGAAAGCACGTGACAATCGTTGTTAAGAACAGTTGGAAACTAGCCGCAAGCAACTGGTTTCGGTAATAGCGAATATTTTGGAATGTAACGGATTTCCTCTGCTTGTAAAGGGTGCGCTTTGGTCTTTTCGTTAAGGAAATAGACACAAAATAAAGGATTACGAGTAAGAGACTTAAGCAAATGGATAGTATGAGAGGGACCCATTTCCCTTGCCACAATCCAAGTCCAACAAATACGAGAGAAACGACAATCATTGGAATACCTAACAGCATCATCCACTCTCGATTTCTAAGTTTCCGAATCCATTTTTCCGACCAGCCAAGACGCGCGAGTAATTGCTCATCTTCTTTCCGATCAATGAGTAAGTTGAAGAACATAAAGCTTACGAATATGAGTGCAACGAGCGCATATAAAATCGTCAGTCCAATCTGCATTGCGTTCCAACTCGATACAACCGTATCAGCTGCACCTAACGTCGTGAACGACTGGATCACTTCACCAATCCCTTCCACTTCAACGGTTAAATCTTGAAGGGAAGAACCTGCTACAATATCAACGGTAAAACCTTTTTCTTCAAATTCATTCGCCAATGACTCAATCAAATCGGCAGCTTTTTTATCGTACCCGGTAATTCCAGCTACTTTGACACGGATCGCATCTATCGGTGCATCACCTTTAATCTTTTCGGCATAATCAATGGAAATCAAGCCATGAGCAGGCGTATTAATGAAACTACCTGGCACGGCTGACGGGTGTAATGTTTTATTTGGAGCATCTGCTAAGTAAGGCGCTTCTCGACCGTAAATACCGAGGGGAGATGAGGCTAGGGAAGTCGTGTTTTCTTCGATAGAAAACGTTCCATTTTCAGTGAAATTGAAGTAACCTTCATCATCGACTAGCCGACCAGACTCATCAAATTCGGGCTTATCAAAGAACTCAATCTCCTCTAAATCCCGATATGTAGGTGCCGCATATATTTCATCCACACCTGTTTGTTGCACTACTAATTTCTTATCATCTACTATTTCGTATGTGACAGGAGACAGTTGGTATCCAACTCTTTGGGTGTGAGGATTATATACATGACCAAGTTCAATAAGCGCTTCATCTTCTAACCTCAATTTCATTTCTTCATCTAAATACAAAATTTCTTGACGAAAAGGAGAATGGTCTTCTTCAGGGATAAGAGTGTATACATTTTCCTGATATAAACGCTTAGCCATGACATGTTTTCGTACGATTTCTTCATACTTTTTTTGGTTTTCAAACAACATTCTTCCCCATGGATCAGGATGGTCATCATCGCTATCGTTAAAAATCTCTCTCCATTCTTCTATTTCATCTTTAGTTACATTATCTAGCTTATCTACTATGTATGTTAATTCAACAGGAATAGTCGTATCGGCTAAACTCATAATTGGAATAGAATACTTCCCTCCGCCGTATGCATCTCGATCATAAACATTTTCTTCAGCAAGCTGATGTAAATCAAACTGAGTTAATTTTTTTTCCTCAGATGGATCAACAGCAACAACTTGATGATATGACGTCGGAAACTGAAACGTAATCGTATCGTAACTAAAATAATTTTTCATAACCTCAATAGACGAAGGAAATTGCAACGTCTCCTCAACGGAAATACCAAAATCCAATAACCAGTCTGTTTCTTCTCTTGAATACGTTTGTACGCCATCATTCGTAGAATATTCCACTTCGAAATACAGTCGGTCCATTGGATCTTTTGCATACATGAATGTTCGCTCGCGGGCGGTAAATAAGCCAATGGAAGCAACTGGTGCTGCAACTTCTACATGAGGGTGACTCTTTATAGCCTGCCACTCCTCAATCGTTATTCCACCATCTCCCACTCCAAGATAGTTTTCTTCAATCAAATTGAGCTTTTTTTCTAAATCTGTACGCGCGTCACCCGGTCGGATTAATATGTCATATGTACCCCGAGAAAAGTTGGTAATATTTTGTTCTACCTGTTCATTTGCATCTGCAAAGAGAGAAAATGTGTAAGAAACAGTGCTGATGATGAGCGTCAACACTGTGATTCCTATCCAAAGTGTTTTATTTGAATGTAACCGGATTGTCTTCATTTATACTTGCACCTCACTCTGTCAATAACTAATCTTGTCACCTGTCCCATATACGTATAATTAGTAATCGTATTCGACCACCAGCGCTGTGAGAATTTTCTAGAACAATTTGCGTATCCCCCTCTCCAACAAGCCTCGGGAGTTTCTGAAAACCTAATATAATTCGTTCCTCCTACATTGGTGCTGACAGTAATAGTGTGCCATGACCCAGACTTAGCTGAAATCCTTTTTGGAGTCATATTAATCTCAACTCCACTTGCTTTAACACTCAACACTTGGGTGCTTAACAATAAAGTTACGGCCAGAATTAAAAACCCCTCTAAAAAATAGTTTTCAAATAAAAAACCACTCCAAACATTTAGAAATATATGCTATCTCTAGATGCCGAAGTGGTTTGTCTATTTGTATTATAACAAATATACTATTTTTAATAGTTTTGTCAATATAGTGTAAAGATTAAATTTTATAACATAGCTTGTGTGGACTGGTAATTGTACGAAATGCTGATAGATAAATCTCAAACTATCTATCAACTTTTCTCGGCAGGCGTGCAAGGGGCTATAAAACATTCCGTGAAACAATTAAAGGAACCTATTGACGCAACAAATTATTTTGACCAAAACAGATAAAGTCGATTACTTATTTATACTCATTACTTTCTTTAATTAATTGTTAAGAAAGGAAAGAGAGATTCGATGTCTCCCCATAATTTTACATCCTCGGCTGCATACAGGTAAATCATATATAGTATAAGCAGGCCACTGATTATGCAGGTGGAAACTGTTACTTTAAGTCTCTTTTTGTCGCTGAAAAAGTAAGAAAAAACAGCACCTAGAAAGGAAATAATACCCACAATCAATAACACGCCTGATATCCCATCCATTGAGAATGGCTGCCAATTGAAATAGAAGGTTAAAGAAAGGTAATAAAGCCATGCTAATAAAGCGATTATTAACAATACCATTTAAAAACTCCCTTCATTTATAAATTGTTCACTACTACTTCTAGAGTAAATCCATAAACGCGATTTACCTTATACTAGATAAATATCTTTTACCACCTTCAACACTTGTATAGTACTCTCTAGGGACATTCTTACGGTTATTCGAATGATAACTCACCAAAATTTTCTTGTTCTGGAGACTGGTTACAATAGCAGTATGTTCCATCCATCCGTCTGGTATTGGTAAAAAGATACTATTTCTCGTATCGTAATGATAAACATCACCTAATTTCACATTGGCATAAGTATCTTTAACTGTTTTCATCTTTAATCCGCCAGATTCTCTGATGTAATTCCTAAAGCTTCCCGCATTTATCCACGCGTTGGTATAGGGTTTCCACTTTGTGAAATGTGGTATACCACCATAATGTAACGCTTGAGAAACAAAGTTCGTACAATCTGCACGATAGAGTTTGTATTTCTTATTTGGATTTAAAGCATATTTCAAAGCATAATAAGCGGCAACTGACCCTTTATACGTGTATGCCAACTGAGCATGTTCTTCATTTTCTATTTCACTCTCAAAGTCAGTATCTTCACCTTGTTGATTATCATTGTCAACCTCTTCTTGGTATCTCTTTAAAAACTCATCTTTACTTATCAACTGTTTATTTTCAGCAGTATTTTGAGTCAAGCTAACTTTACTCATTTCGTTAATGATTCCATTTTGAAGAAATTTATCTTTTTCTCCATCGATCCTCACCGCAATGTTATCACCAAGTGACGTTTCAAATTGATCATTGCCTTTCCCAAATATAAAATTCCTAATAATGTACCCTTCCACTATCATTTGGTCTTTATCATCTAAATAAACATCCACATGATCAATTGAATAGGTAAAATCTGTTAAAGGGAGTTTGTCAACATCAACCATTGCATAATAAAGCAGTACTGCTTCATCTGTTTCGGTTAGTTTCGAAATTTGACTATTTAAAAGCGGATTTCCACTTTTAAATCCTTCTTTTTGTTGGTCTAACATTTCTTTTAGTACGCTAATTCCAATTTCCGTTGGTAACTGCTCATGCTTCTCAACAGTTTCTTTCATGTTATTTGCGTAAGTCGACGTTCCAAATCCAAAAAAGGCTAGAGTTATGATAATCAAAACGATTCTCTTTCTGTTGATTTTTAACATTTTAAATTCCCCTTTCATATCAATTATAAAATACGATTAATACATGTTTCTAAGTTATTTTGCTGAATTAAATTTAAGTTTTTCTATTATAATTATAACCAATAATCAGTCATATGCATACTAATATTTTACCCTTTTGGGAATTTTCATAAAAAGTAATCGCTTAAACTTTTAAAGGAAACATAAGGCAATTTATCACGTTCACAGTCAACCCCACTTTTCTCATACCTTTCTAATGAAAAGAGTTAGTGTGCCTCCATGAGAAGCCAATCTGTTCTATAGTTAAGAAACATAAGAACAATTGCTGGTTAAGATTGTTATATTCTTTGTTAACCACAAAAAAGCCCACCTCTCATTATTCATTAGAATAACGAGAAGTGGACTTCTCAATAAGTGATATAAATGTGATATCTCCATCATAAAACGAGGTCTGTCATTAGACAAACCCCGTTATATCAATCCTTTTCAGTTGTATATTACATCATGCCTGGCATTCCGCCGCCCATATCAGGCATTGCTGGTTCTTCTTCTGGAATGTCAGCAACAACAGCTTCTGTTGTTAAGAACATAGCTGCTACAGATGCTGCGTGTTGAAGCGCTGAACGTGTTACTTTTGTAGGGTCTACAACACCGTCATCAATCATGTTGACCCATTCACCAGTTGCAGCGTTAAAGCCGACGCCTGTTTTTTCATTTTTCAAGCGATCAACAACGATTGAACCTTCTAGTCCAGCGTTGAATGCGATTTGACGAACCGGTTCTTCTAAAGCACGTAGAACGATGTTTGCTCCTGTTTGTTCGTCACCTTCAAGCTCAAGTTCAGCTACTTTACCGTAAACATTGATAAGAGCTGTACCTCCACCTGAAACGATTCCTTCTTCAACTGCCGCACGTGTTGCGTTTAATGCATCTTCAATGCGAAGTTTACGTTCTTTTAATTCTGTTTCTGTTGCTGCACCTACTTTAATAACAGCAACTCCACCAGCTAATTTAGCTAAACGTTCTTGTAGTTTTTCTTTATCGAATTCAGAAGTTGTTTCTTCTGCTTGTGCACGAATTTGAGATACACGTGAAGCAATTGCTTCAGGGTCACCTGAACCTTCAACGATTGTTGTATTTTCTTTAGATACAACAACTTTTGAAGCGCGACCTAATTGTTCAACTGTAGCACTCTTTAGATCTAAGCCAAGATCTTCTGTAATGACTTGACCACCAGTTAAAATCGCGATATCTTCTAACATTGCTTTACGACGGTCACCAAATCCAGGTGCTTTAACTGCAACCGCGTTAAATGTACCACGTAGTTTGTTAACAACAAGTGTAGCTAATGCTTCACCTTCTACATCTTCTGCAATAAGAAGAAGTGGTTTACCTTGTTGGACAACTTGCTCAAGTACTGGTAATACTTCTTGGATATTGCTAATTTTCTTATCCGTGATTAAGATATATGGATCTTCTAAAACAGCTTCCATTTTATCTTGATCTGTTACCATGTATGGAGAAGCATATCCACGGTCAAACTGCATTCCTTCAACAACTTCTAATTCAGTTGTGAATCCTTTTGATTCTTCGATTGTAATAACACCGTCATTACCGACACGTTCCATAGCTTCTGCAATTAAGTTTCCAACTTCTTTATCGTCAGAAGAAACCGTTGCAACTTGTGCAATTGAGTCTTTACCTTCGATTGGTTTAGAAATTGTTTTTAACTCTTCTACTGCAGCCGCGACAGCTTTTTCAATTCCGCGACGTACACCAACAGGATTTGCACCTGCAGTTACGTTTTTCAAACCTTCACGAATTAAAGCTTGTGCAAGCACTGTAGCTGTTGTTGTACCGTCACCAGCAACATCGTTCGTTTTTGCTGCTACTTCTGATACAAGCTGTGCGCCCATATTTTCAAAACGGTCTTCAAATTCCATTTCTTTAGCAATTGTTACACCATCATTTGTAATTAATGGTGAGCCAAATTTCTTATCTAAAACAACGTTACGTCCTTTTGGTCCAAGTGTCACTTTCACAGCATCTGCTAATTTATCGACACCACGCATTAAAGAATGACGTGCATCTTCTGAGAATTTAATTTCCTTTGCCATTTAAATGCCCTCCTTAAAATCTAATGCCTTGTTTTTATCATTAAGTATAGTTAACCTAATACAGCTAATATATCGTTTTCACGAAGAATTAAGTATTCTTTGCCTTCATATTTCACTTCTGTACCAGCAAATTTGGAGAAAATGATATGATCTCCTTCTTTCACTTCTTCTGCCTTGTTCTTACCTGTTCCAACTGCAACAACTTTTCCTTCTTGTGGCTTTTCTTGAGCAGAATCAGGTAAAACAATTCCGCTTGCTGTTTTCTCCTCTTGTTCTACGAGTTCAATAACAACTCGATCTCCTAGTGGTTTAATCATGTAGACAACCTCCTTAATTCCTTTTCCTATATTTTTTAGCACTCACCATCTTCGAGTGCTAACACCAATTAATATCATAAATAATAACAAAAAAAAATGCAAGTGAAATAAACTAAATGACGATAATCTTAAGTAGGAAAGCTCATTTATCATTGTTTTTTTAAAAAAGAGGTTATGACACATACTATTATTCAGCCCACTTGAAATATGATAAAATACAAAAGAATCGTAATGATATCTTTTGATGAAGGGGACGTTTTTTCATTGGCAAAACATTATTGGTGGATTATTGCAACATATATATTAACATTATTTTCTGGAATTATTGGTATACCAGCGATATATTTACTTTTCCAATTTGATGTTCAAACAATAGCCATTTATTACCAAATTATCAGTTTTATAATTGGGGCAATTGTTGTCCTTATTTTACTCAAACCAGATATGAAAATGGATCCACATCCAGAAGCTGCTTCATGGAATACGGTTATCCTTTGGTCCATTCTTGGGGTGTTTATGGCTTACTTTGCACAAATGATCGCTGTCTATATTGAAACGATGATCATAGGTGTAGAAATAGGGTCAGAAAATACAGGTATGATTATGAATATTTCGCGGAGTTTTCCTCTTTTTATGATTGTTCCGGCTCTAGTTGCACCTTTCTTAGAAGAAATTGTTTTCAGGAAAATCATTTTTGGTACATTGTATAAGAAAAGCAATTTCATCATTGCTGCATTAGCAAGTTCATTTATCTTTGGGATCATTCATGGTGAACCAGAACATGTTTTAATTTATTCCTCGATGGGACTTGTATTTGCCTACTTATATGTAAAGACAAAACGTATCATCGTGCCCATTATCGTTCATATGTCAATGAACACAATCACGATTATAGCCCAGTATAATCTGACACCTGAAGACATTGAACGTATGCAACAACAACTTGAACAACTTAAAACAATTATATTCATTGGGGGCTAACATCAATGCGTTCTTTAAAATTTCAAGCTGTCATGTCCTTTATTTTAGGAGCCATGTTTTTATGGTTAGCGATTCAAACAGCTGGTGACACGATTTGGACGTTTAAAACTATGTTTTTAGCTGGTATCGCAGCATTTGATTTTGGACTGGCCATTAAATTGATACGTATGGACGTACAAAGAAAAGACAGAAACAAAAAGGAGTAGCATAACATGCTACTTCTTTTTATTTTCTCTTTCTAATGGATAATGTTTTAAAAAGTAAACCAGTGCTTGTAGCTCGACAGCTAAATCAATATGGTGAACACGAACATGGTTCGGGACAGTAATTCGTGCTGGTGTAAAGTTTAGGATTCCTTCAACACCATTTCCCACTAAGCGTTCTGTCATAGCTTCTGCTTCACTTGCAGGAATCGTTAAAATAGCGACATGGATGTCACTTAGCCTTTCCTCGAGTTCGTTAACATGATAAACCGGTACTCCACCAATTTTAGTCCCCGCTTTATTCGGATCACGGTCAAAGGCCATAACAATTTTAGTATTATTATTTTTTAAGAAGTTATACTTTAGAAATGCGGTTCCTAGATTCCCAACACCGATTAAAGCGACTTCAGTTAATTCATCTTGGTCTAATGTTTCTCTAAAAAAGTGAAGTAAGTATTCTACATTATATCCGTAACCTTTTTTACCAAGTGCGCCAAAGTAAGAAAAATCTCTTCGGATTGTAGCAGAATCAACTTTAACAGCGTCACTTAGTTCTTGTGATGACACGCGGGTCTTACCTTGGTGTTGTAAGTTATTTAAATAACGATAATATAACGGTAATCGTTTTGCCGTTGCTTGTGGTATCTTATGTTGTTCCATGTCATTTCCCCCTTGTAAAAAGAGTTAACATTTATTTCTCTTTCCGTCGATAATCCCCAGATTTACCACCTGTTTTCTCTAATAAATAAGTTTCCCCTATTACAATTCCTTTATCTATTGCTTTTACCATATCATAAACAGTTAATGCTGCTGCTGAAGCCGCAGTCAACGCTTCCATTTCTACGCCTGTACTTCCAACCGTTTTAACCATGGCATGAATTTCGAGTTCATATGTCGTTTCTGAGACATGCCATTCAAATGAAATATCTACAGCTTTTAAGCTAAGTGGATGACACATCGGAATCCACTCAGATGTTTTTTTGGCTGCCATAATTCCTGCTACTTGGGCAACTGATAACACATCACCTTTTTTAATGGTATGTGAAGTCATTTTTTCATATATTTCCTCTGTTACAAACACACTTGATTTAGCTATTGCAGTCCGTTCTGTCGTTTGTTTATGACTAATATCAACCATATGTGCTCGTCCATCCACATTGAAATGTGTAAATTCGGACATGATGTCTACCTCCTCAGATAATAAGATATTATCTGTCATTGATTTGACACAATTACTTATACTATATCTATTTATATAGGCAAATAGCAAGTTTTTAGTGAGGACATTCACAAAAGGATTGCCTGTCTAGTGATTTATAAGCTACACTAACAATAGCTAGGTCATTCTTATCTAGCTTATGAAATGAGGAGAATTGAAATGATTATTATGCAATTAAGTCATATATCTAAATACTATGGGGCAGATAAAGTATTTGACAATATAAAACTGGAAATAAAAGATCGTGATCGAATCGCTATTGTCGGACGCAATGGGGCTGGCAAGTCGACTTTATTAAAAATCATTGCTGGGCTATCAGCTTATGAACATGGGGAACGCTATATAAGAAAAGATATTACAATTGGCTATTTATCACAACATACAGGCCTCGTATCAAATCAAACGATCTGGCAAGAAATGCTAGCTGTCTTCGAACCCTTATTACAAAAAGAAACCGAGTTACGTCAATTAGAACAGCGAATGACTGAAATCGACTCTATGTCACCAACAGATTATCAAAGTTTATTAAAAACATATGATGAAAAACAACAGCAATTTGAAGCGTCAGGCGGCTATACGTATGAGGCTGAAATACGCTCTGTTTTAACGGGGTTAAACTTTGCTGAATATGATGATAATACACCAATCAATGAATTAAGTGGTGGACAAAAAACACGATTAGCACTTGGAAAGTTACTATTAAAAAAACCGAATCTATTAATTTTGGATGAACCAACAAACCATCTCGATATTGAAACGTTATCATGGTTAGAAAGTTATTTAATAGGGTACCCAGGTGCGCTTGTTATTGTATCACATGACCGTTATTTCTTAGACAAAACAGTCAATACCGTATATGAAATCGCCCATCAAAGAATGAAAAAATACCACGGTAGTTATTCAAAGTATCTTGAATTTCGAGCAAAAGAATATGAAATAGCACTCAAGGAATATGAGAAGCAACAAACAGAGATTAAGCGTATGGAAGATTTTATCCAACGAAATATTGCTCGTGCTTCAACAACAAAACGAGCACAAAGTCGTAGAAAACAATTAGAAAAAATGGATATCATGGAACGACCACTTGGTGACGAAGCTTCAGCAAACTTTTCTTTTAAAATTGATAAAAAAAGTGGAAATGATGTCCTGAAAGTCGATAACTTATCTTTTCGATATACCGACACTGAGACACCATTATTTAGGGATGTAAGTTTCCATGTTAACCGTGGAGAACGGATTGCGGTTGTCGGGCCAAACGGTGTTGGTAAAACAACACTATTAAAAACCATTGTAGGGAGTTTTCAACCGATAAAGGGAAGCATTCATTATGGTACAAATGTCGATATCGGTTATTATGATCAAGAATTAAATCAATTATCCTCAAATAAAACAGTTCTTCTTGAATTATGGGATGATTATCCAACCGTCGATGAAAAGGAGATTCGTCAAATTCTAGGGCATTTTCTTTTTAGCGGTGACGATGTATTGAAACTTGTTTCATCTTTAAGTGGTGGTGAAAAAGCACGTCTTGCACTTGCTAAATTGCATATGAAAAAGGCGAATTTACTCGTATTAGATGAACCGACAAACCATTTAGACATCGATAGTAAAGAAGTGCTTGAATCAGCATTAATCAACTTTCCAGGAACAATCATCTTCGTATCGCATGACCGTTATTTTATTAATAAAATTGCTGATCAAGTAATAGAATTAGCTCAGGATAAAGCAACAGTCTATTTAGGTGACTATGATTATTATATTGAGAAAAAAATAGAAGAACGTGAACTTCAAGCTCTCAATCAACAAGAAAAAGAAGAGATTTCAACTGTTCAAACAAAACAAGACTTCCAAGAGGAGAAGAAAAGGCAAAGTGAAAGACGCAAACTAAAGCGAAAGATTAAACAAATTGAAGAACAGATTGAAGCACTTGAATCAAAACATTCAGCATTAGAAGAAAAAATGACAAATCCCGATGTCTATCAAAATCATGAAAAATCATATGAACTCATGCAAGAGACTGAATCTATCATGAACAAGATCCATAAACTTATGGAAGAATGGGAAATGCTAGAAGAAGAATTAATTCATTACGAATAAAAAAGTTGCCTCTAAAAGGCAACTTTTTATTTGAATAAATAATCGTTTTGAATCGAGAGTTCGACTGCTACACGGTAAACTAAACCATAGCCAATCATTGTCGCCATAATAGAGCTTCCGCCATAACTAAGAAGTAATAATGGAATTCCTGTAATCGGCATCACGCCAACAATCATACCGATATTTTGAAAAGCATGGATAAAGATTAAGCTTAAATAACCAAAACAAATATAAGCACCGAACTTAGAGTAATCATACACTTTCATACCTAAGATTAATAAGCGATACAATAAAATAAAATACAGAAGAACGACTAATGAACTACCAACAAACCCAAATGTTTCTCCAATAATTGAAAAAATCATATCAGAGTGTGCTTCTGGAAAATACACTTCCAAATTACCGATTCCCTTACCAAATAATTGCCCAGAACCAAGTGCCATGATCGACAAGTCAAACTGATACGTATTACTATCTTCATGGGTCGGGTCAAACCAACTTACAACACGGTCAATTTGGTATTGTTCAAGACCTAAAAGGCTTTGTGATAAATCTGGAAACGTAATAATGACCCATAATGCTGCCGCAATAAAAGCAGTACCCCCAACAATTAATGAAAGAATGATTTTCCAATTAATACCTGAGAGTAAAATCATAACTCCAGCAATAAACACATAGACCATCGATGATCCAAAATCCGTTTCTTGGCTAATAAAAGCAATCGGTAACAATGTAATACCAATTATCTTCACTAATAACATGATATCTGATTTTAATGTCGCTACTTCAAATTTATTTTTATGCTTACTAATCGTCGCTGATAAAAATAGAATAAAGCCAATCTTCGCAAACTCAGATGGCTGTATCGAAAGTGGTAATGGCTTATCGCCCATTCGGTTAAACCAACTTTTCGCACCATTAATAGGCTTTGCAATTGTTTCAGGACTTAAAAACAATGCCACCAACATAATAATACTGAATATATAAATATAAACGCTAGCCTTTTTTATTTGATCTAAATCAAACATTTGAATCATTATAGCTAAACCAATTCCTAAAGCATACCAAATCACTTGCCTAATGACAAAGTTATCATTTGCATATTGATCCATATGATCAGCACTGTAGATAGCTAATAAACTAACACTCATAAAAAAGATTAGAATAATAATTAAATCGTATTGCATATAATGTGAATGTTTTTTTGACACGGTTCTTCACCAGTACTCTCTAAATATATGTTCACTTCTAAAATATTATAACATACCTCTTTATTTAAGTCGTTAATAACAAATGATATCTTTGTCTGTAGAGGAGTAAAGTTATCCACATGATTTCATGAGTTAAAAGATTGTTTTATTCACCTATCAACATAGTTATACACATTGTCCACAAGGTTTATTTAGGTTATCAACAGTTTGTATCCACAATCAATTGTGCTAGAAGCCCATAATACAAAAGGGATATCCACAGCCTTGTGGATATCCCTTTAATTGTTGTGGAAAACAGCTTCTATTGTAGTGGTAAAGATGGGTTGGCATTTAACGTTAAATCTGATCTTTTTCCGTGTTCAAATTTTATCGTGCCTGCTGATGCAATCATCGCAGCATTATCTGTACATAAATGTAACGGTGGTATAAGTAATTCTGTCGTTTTAAATTTCTTCTTGAGGCTTGTTCTTAAGCCTTTATTTGCTGCAACACCGCCTGCAACAATGATTTGCTTAACTTTATATTCTTGTACTGCTTGATACGTTTTTTCAGTTAAGACTTCAACTACACTTTCTTGAAAGCTAGCTGCAATATCAGCTTTAACGATTTCTTCATTTCGCTGTTTAGCATTATGGATATAATTGATAACAGCCGATTTTAAGCCACTAAAGCTAAAATCATAGCTCCCTTTTTCTAGCCATGCACGAGGAAAATCGATATTAGCTTCACCTTGTTTTGCTAAACGATCGATATGTGGACCGCCTGGATATGGTAAACCGAGCATCCGAGCGACCTTATCATAGGCCTCCCCTGCTGCATCATCTCTCGTTTCACCAATCTTTTCATACTGTCCATGTTCTTGCATTAACACTAATTCCGTATGCCCACCTGAAACAATTAAAGCTAGTAATGGAAATTCAAATTCCTTAATTAATCGATTAGCATAAATATGACCCGCAATATGATGGACACCAATGAGTGGCTTTCCCTTGGCAAAAGCTATGGCTTTTGCCGCATTAACACCAACAAGCAGAGCACCAACTAACCCCGGACCTTCCGTTACAGCTATCGCATCAATATCATCCCAATCAAGTTGTGATTGAGTGAATGCTTCCTCTAATACAAGCGTAATTTGTTCCACGTGATGTCTTGATGCAATCTCTGGAACAACACCGCCAAATCGCTTATGACTGTCAATTTGTGATGCGACAATATTCGTTATGATCTCACGTCCATTTTTCACAATGGCAACCGCCGTTTCATCACAACTCGTTTCAATTCCTAATACATATATGTCTTTGTTTTTATTCATCATAAATTCACCCACATGACAATCGCATCTTCTTGTTTATATTTATAGTAATTTTTTCGAATCCCACCTGGTATGAGGCCGAATTTATTATACATTCGTTGTGCGATTATATTTGATTCTCTAACCTCTAATGATAATCGTTTCGCCCTACTCTGAATTGCCCTTTGCATAGCAAATCCAAATAGCTTTTCTCCTAACTTACGTCCGCGAAAATCAGGTGAAATAGCGATATTCGTTATTTGTGCATCATCTATGACAATCCACATTCCGACAAATCCGACATAAACTTCACCTAAAAGCATCACATAATAATGCGCAAAATGATTTTCGATAATTTCACAACGGTATATCTCTCGGGTCCATGCATCCCCTGGAAAGGACTCTCTTTCAATTTCTAACACAGCTTCAATATCTGCCTCAACCATTTCTCTAATAATTAAATCATCCATGATTGTTCTCTCTCTTTTGTGCTTGTTTCCATTTTGCTTCTGCTTCCGCTAAACGTAAATAATTAGGTGTTAAGAAATGCGTCGAATCTTCTGGATGGTGTGTAGCGGCTAATGCTAAATGGGCTGGATTTGCTATATGATAAGGTGCTTCGGGAATGACTGCCAATGTCCCTAACTTTTCTTTAATTTGCTCTTGAAATATTTTAATGTCCGGACTTAGAAAGACAACTTCTTTTTCTTCTTTTAATAAAATATCGAGCCAGTCTGCCATTAGTATATTTGATTCTTCTATATGACAAGTCATTTTCTCATCTTGCCACATATATCCTCCTGTATAAACGGTACCACGGCGCGCATCAAAAAATGGACAAATAAGTGCCTCATGAAAACGTCCTTGATAGGCAAGACTTTCAAGACTAGATACACCAACCACAGGAATATTCAATGCCCAGGCCAATGATTTTGCTGTCGTTAAACCAATGCGAACCCCCGTGTATGAGCCTGGTCCCTTAGCAACGACTATTTTCTCTAATTGTGAGGGTTTTATGTCAACTTGTTTCATTAATAAATCAATCGTTGGCATTAAACGTACAGAGTGATTCTTTTTTAAATTCGTTGCTATTTGCCCAACGACAGTTTCTTGCGTCGTAATAGCAACTCCAAGTACATAATTTGATGTATCAATAGCTAGTGTATACATGTTTCATAACCCTTTCACATTTATAAATAAACTCTCAACGATTGAATGATAATATGGTCCATATGGGGCGAATTCAATGATGCGTGATCCTTCTTCCCCATAATGAATTGTAATAGATAGTACCTCATTTGGTAAATAATCTTCAATGAATTGTGCCCATTCCACTATGCTAATGCCGTTACCGTAGAAATATTCTTCAAATCCGATATCTTCATCCGAACCTTCTAGTCGATAAACATCCATATGATATAGAGGTAGTTTACCATCTGTATACTCTTTTATAATCGTAAAAGTAGGACTGCTTACATTTTCCTCTATGTTAAGCCCTTTAGCAAGACCTTTAGTAAATGTCGTTTTTCCAGCCCCTAAATCTCCCTCGAGCGTTAACACATCACCACGGTCTAAAAGAGACGCTAATTGCTTGGCTATTTCCATCGTATCATCTTCACTATATGTCGTTAACTTAAATACATCCATGTTGTCACCTACTTTAAATGAATATATCCTTTCTTCTCTAGTGGTATTTCTTTTCTTTCTTTATGTAGCATAACAGGGCTTTGATTTGTTTTGCTTTTTAAAGTGACATATCCTACCTTTTTTATCGGTGTGTCTGTTTGCTTTGCTGCTTTCATTACCGTTTCCCATTCCGATTCAGCTACTGTCCCTATTAGTTCAAAGTCTTCTCCACCAAAATATTTCCATTGGTGTTGTAACGTTTTTGGGAACTGTTGAAATGATGGAACGGTTGGTATGTGTTCATCAAATAGATGGATGGATACATCTGACGCATCAGCTATTTCCGTAGCCTCATTAGCAATACCATCACTAATATCATTTAATGTCAAACGTTTTAAATCTTGTAACTCCTGAACAAACTCTATTCTTGGTGTAGGCATGCGGTGACGTCTAATGAAATATTCTTCTTGTTTATAGCGGCTAGGATGGGTTAAAATATGAAGCCCTGCTTGTGAATCACCCAATGTTCCCGTTACAAATACAACATCTCCTGGAACAGATGTATGCCGGTAACGGGCCTTTTCTTTTGATACATAACCAATAACAGTGATTGATATCATAAGTTGATCACCCTGAACTGTATCGCCACCAATTAAATCAACTTTAAAAGGCTCTGCAAGTTGTTTCATTCCTTTTATGATGTCCAATAACTCTGAATCGGACCATGCTGCTGGAATGACGATAGCTACGAGATAAAATGCGGGTTTTGCTCCCATTGCTGCTAAGTCACTTACATTCGCAGCTAGGACTCGGTATCCTATATGAATCGGGTCCATCGTTTTCCTTGAAAAATGAACACCATCTACAAACGTATCAACCGCTGTCACAATATCGTTTATTCCATGTCGAATGACTGCGGCGTCATCACCAATTCCTTTAATAAGTGATGACTGTTTATAATAATCAGGTTGAATAGCTTTAATAAATGAAAATTCATCCATTTGTCTCACTTCTTCCATCAGACATATCATCTTCTCATTGTACTAGAGAATCTATAAGAAGCCAATTAGCTAGCTGTTTACATTTTAACATATATCAGAATAAAATCTCATATCCCCAAGGAATGTTAAGGGCATTCCGAGTAGTACCACTTTAAATACCCCATACGTTTATATAAGAAGGAAAGACTGTAAAAATGTTAAAGTAACTATTCACTGATTTAATAGTTAACTCTTGTGATAAATTTACAGAGTTGAGTCATTTATATATACTAACTCACCTAATTAAATCGGTTTAGTTTATTAACAAAAAAAACATGATTCCACGTGAAATGAAATCATGTTAATATGTATCAATTTATATGGCGGTCCGGACGGGACTCGAACCCGCGACCTCCTGCGTGACAGGCAGGCATTCTAACCAACTGAACTACCGGACCAATTTTGGTTGCGGGGGCAGGATTTGAACCTGCGGCCTCCGGGTTATGAGCCCGACGAGCTGCCAGACTGCTCCACCCCGCGATATTAGAAAAATTATAAACGGTACATGCATATTATGCTAGTTTACCTACTAAATGACCCCTGCTTCTGATAGCTTATTCAGGGATGTTTGGTGCATCGGGGTTACTCGTTGCAATTTCAACGATGTTTCGCTCGTTTCTCTACCCCGCGGTATTAAAAAATCTAAGATTTAATGAATTATTTATGGATAAAGACTGCCTGGCAACGTCCTACTCTTGCAGGGGCTATGCCCCAACTACCATCGGCGCTGAAGAGCTTAACTTCTGTGTTCGATATGGGAACAGGTGTGACCTCTTCGCCATCGTCACCAGACAGAATGATTTGAAAGACAAAAT
>NZ_DATBTY010000057.1:0-10295 GCF_036516575.1 Cerasibacillus sp. | reverse complement strand
CCCACAAGAACAAGCATTATGCAAAAAATTAAGTTTTATTATAATGTAAAATTTTTGTTACGTATATGTAAATAATAGTATTAAACCACTATGGATAAAATAGGTATAAAAAACTAAATATATATTTTAAATTATAATATGGGGAAATAAACGAACGTATGAACTGTTTTTATTGAGTAAAAAGGAATATATTTTTAATATGGAAGGGCTTAATTGTAAACATAGGTCCAACATACCATTTGTATTTTGAAGGGTTGATTTTTTCTAAAAGTTTAGTATTATAACAGAAACAGTAACTTGTTCATAAAAATGACACAATCACAACACAAGCTCTTTTATTAATTGAATCATAGTAATTAAACAAACAACGAAAATCTATCATAATCGAAAGAGGTAAATGAAAGCATGTTTGAATCCAAACGAAGAGCACTCATATTTATGGTCTTGTCTTTTATTCTAGCAGCTATTGCTGGCATGTTATTCTACAACAAATATCAACAATTAAATTCTGATTTAGGAAAAATGACTGATGTTTATTTCGCAGGTAAGAATATCCCCTCAAGACAAATCATCAAACCTGACGATGTTGTTGCAGTTGAAATACCTAATCGCTACGTAACAGATGGACACATCCTCTCCTTAGAACAACTCGAAAACCAAGTATCTATCATACCACTCAAAGAAGGCGATCTCATAACACATAATATTTTAAAGCCAGATACAGAACTAACAGCTGATGGAAAGCGCTTAGTTGAATTGTTAACAGATAATGGAAATGTTCATTTTGATGATGAACTTGAATATTTAGATCGAGTCGATATCATTGTGTCACATTCATTTGAGGATGATCCTGTAACAGAGCTTTTTATGAGAGATGTGCCAGTTCATAAGATTATTAATGATGATGAAGGCCTTAGGGGCGTAGCATTAGAAGTATCGACTGAAGATGCACCAGAACTTATTCATATGCAGAACTATGCAGACTATTTAAGAGTTTTAAAATCAGGTGCTGCAGAGTCTGAAAAAGTAGAAACAAAGAAAGAGTCAGATGAAGAAGACCATGAAGTAGCGGAAGAGAAAAAAGATGAAGAACCTAGTGATAATACAGAAGATCAAAAATCAAAAGAAGAGAAAACTGATAAAACAAAAGATGAAACAAAGAAGAAAAACAACGATAAATAAGGCAAATAAATGACCTTGCATTGATACACATAGTTGGAGGGCAATCAATGGATAACCAAGTTAGAATACTGTTAATTTCAAATGATTACAATAGAAGTGAAGAACTCATTCTACAGTTAAATACAGACAATGCTGTTATTCAAGCGATTACTTCAAATGAGGTTGCTAGAGAAGTTAGCAGAGTCACGCCGCATATTGTCCTCGTACATGCATATGATGGAAATGCGGCGACTGAGTTAATACAATATATTCAACAAGAATTGGCTGAAAATTTTCCACCTATTTTTATTTATCTAGCAGACCAGCAGAATTTTAGTTTGCTCAGAAATTTACTTAGAGAAGGCATGCAAGATTATTTCGTGCTCCCAGAAGAATTGGACAGTTTAAATGAGCGTCTCCAACAAGCTGTACATGCTGTAACAGAACAACTAACATCAAAGAAAGAAACAATAGCAACAGAGCATGCTTTGAAAAAAAGAAAAGGGCGTATCCATTCCTTTTACAGTGGAAAGGGCGGTGTAGGAAAAACACTTCTTTCTACTCTGTACGCCCAAACAGTCAAACTCGAATCGACGGCAGATGTTTTATTTATTGACTTAAATATTCAATATGGTGGTGCAGAAACATTTTTAGGCGTGGATCGTATTCGGTCATATGCTGAGTTATTGCCAGTTATGGACGAGCTCAATGAAAGTCACATTCGAAATGTAGCCGTTAAAGAGCCTTACTCCAAATTAGACTTATTACTAAGTCCACAAGATGCGGAAATCGAAGAACGAATGACTGATGAACATATAACCCGACTATTAAGAACGTGCAGCCGTGCTTACGATATTGTCATTGTCGACATTCCATCATATATGGATGCAAAAACATTTAGCGCCTTAGAAGAATCCGAAATTATTCACTATGTGATGACCCTAGATACGCCATCTATCACGTTGTTTAAAAGAGTACAAGATTTATTTACGCGCTTACGCTTAGATACGGAAGATCGTTTACAAGTCGTTATGAATCGGCTAGAACGCAGTAATGAACTATTGCCGTCTGATGTAAATGAATTTATATCTTTTTCAATCGCAGCAAAAATCAGAGAAGATAAGAAAGGGGTTCTCCCATCTATCAACAAAGGGGAGCCATTACGTAAGGAAATAAAAGAAAAGAAACTTCCGGCTATTTCTAAACAAGTCCGAAAATGGGTCGTATCACAGCTAAAATAATACAGGTTGGTGAAAGAAAATGGGACTCTTTAAGAAAAGGGAAATGACTTTAGAAAAAAAACCAAATAAAGTAGCCTATTCTCCATATGATAATCCGTATGTTGAGGAACTTAGCAACCATTATAAGAACCGATTGCTAAATGAAATGAACTTAGATCAATTGACTAAGTTAGGTCAACAAGAAATGCGCGATGCAATTGAACGGATTGTTACTCAGTTCATGAGAGAAGAAAGAGTCGTTATTTCACAACGAGATAAAGAACATTTATTAACACGTATTATTGATGAATCGGTTGGATTTGGACCACTTGAACCACTATTAGCCGATGAAGAAATTACAGAAATACTCATTAATGGTCATGGTGAAGTATATATTGAGAAGAAAGGACAACTACGCCTTACAAAAGTGAAGTTCCGAGATGAGCGTCATGTCCGCCATATTGTTGATCGGGTTGTCGCACCTTTAGGCCGAAGAATTGATGAAAGTTCGCCAATGGTAGATGCTCGATTACCAGATGGAAGCCGTGTGAACGCGGTTATTCCTCCAATCAGCTTAAATGGGACACTTGTCTCCATCCGTAAATTTAGAAAAGACCCATACACGATGAGTGATTTAATTGATTTCAAATCAATTAATCAAGATATGTCAAAATTTTTGCAAGGCGTCGTCAGCGCGAAATCGAATGTATTGATCTCAGGCGGAACTGGTAGTGGAAAGACAACTTTACTTAATGCATTGGCACGCTCTATTCCACCAAATGAGCGCGTTATTACCGTAGAAGACTCAGCAGAATTGAAACTAGATAGACCGAATGTTGTCGGACTTGAAGCAAGACCGCCGAACACTGAAGATAAAGGTGCTATCACTATCCGCGACCTCGTACGAAATGCTTTACGGATGCGACCTGACCGTATCGTCGTTGGGGAAGTTCGTGGCGCAGAAGCGTTTGATATGCTGCAGGCGATGAATACGGGTCACGAAGGGTCACTTACAACAGTACACGCTAACTCACCACTCGATGCTATTCGGCGTCTAGAAGGGATGATTATGATGGCAGGAATGGAACTTCCGTCTTCAATCATTCGAGAGTATATAGTTGGTGCACTAGACTTTATTATTCAAATCGTGCGATTGCAAGATGGACAACGTAAAATGATGTCCATTTCTGAAGTCGTTATCGATAACAAAGGTGGTAAAGTCATGCTAAAAGAAATCTTTAAATTTAGCCGTACAGGACTTAGCTTAGATGGAAAAGTATTAGGTGACTTTACAGCTACAGGAATTCAGCCAACGAGCTTACAACGCTTGAAAGTTTTTGGTCAGGATATGCCTGAGTCAATGTTTAAAGCGAAAGAAGGGGTGAACCCAGATGACAGCATCAGTTATATTTAGTATCGCCGCAGTATTTGCGATATGGGGTCTTTATAGTTATATGGATTACCGCATGGAGAAAAGGCAATGGAAAGGTAAGACGAAAGTTGCCTTAGATGCACCTAAAAGACGGAAAAGCTTTATCGTCGTATGGGGAGAAAAGTTTGATCAATCAGATCGTGGCCATAAACTTCAAAGGAAACTAAGAGAAATAAACTTACATTTAACACCTTCTGAATATGTCAGCATGTTCATACTTGGTGGATTAATCTTATTCTTTTTATCAAATAATTTTTTAAAGTTTCCAATGTACATTAGTATTATCATCGGTGTCAGCGGAAGTTTTGGAATGAGTCGATTGTTATTCCTCGTTCGCCGAAATAAATTAGAAGAAAAGATGAATGAACAACTATCTGAAGTTTGTGCCACCCTTTCAAATGCAACGAGATCTGGAATGACCATTACTCAAGGGATTCAACTTGTAGCCGATGAAATTAGCGAGCCGTCGAAAAGCGAGTTTCAGCGGTTGGCAAATGAATTGAACTTAGGTGTTGACTTTGAAGAAGCGCTATTAAAGTTTCAAAAGCGTTTTAAAAGTAGAGAATTTACGATATTCGTTGTCACTCTCATCACTCAAAAGAAATCAGGTGGGAATATCCATGACACATTAGAAGAAATGGCTCATGTCCTAGATGAACGACAGTTTTTAGAGCAAGAGATTAAGACGTTAACGTCTGAACAACGTTTTGTGTCTTATATTATTCCTTCTATACCTATTTTTTTATTAATAGCATTAAATCTCATGCAAGAGGGGTACATAAACGTTTTGTTTTCAGGATTTGGAATAATATTATTGGTTATTTTCGGAATTGGTACCGCGTTATCATTTTTTTTAGTACGAAAAGTAACGAATATAAGGGTGTAGACCATGGATGAACTACTATTATTTACAGTTATTTTTGCGGGAGTCATATTTATCGGTATTATGTTTTCGGCTTGGTACCGCTACTTAACTGAGAAAGAAAAAGTACAAGATTACTTAGTTGATGTTGCCGATATGCCAATGCAAACAACTAATGTTAAAAAGAAAAGTTTGTTTCAACGTGTTTTAGAGAGATTATTAGTTTATGCTGATGATTTTTCTGATATAGGAGAGCGCTTTAATTTCTTTAGTGAATCAGATGATGTATCACGTTGGCTTATTCATGCTAATCACCCATTAAATCTTACAGTTAAACGATTTCATGGCTTTAAAATTGTTCTATTTATTATAGGATTAATAGCTGGAATTATTACTGTAATTATTGATTTTCCTTTCAGTTATTTATTAATTGTGTTATTACCTATCATAGGATTTTTCTATCCAATCATATGGATACGAAATAAGGCGAAAAAACGACAAGCGGAACTTAGTTATGCCTTGCCAGATTTTCTAGATATGGTAAGTGTCAATTTAAAAGCAGGTGCAAGTCTAGATCAAGCTTTAAATCAAATATCAAGTTATTTCGGAGGACCGATAAAAGACGAATTTGCGCGATTTAATCAACGCCTACAATTAGGGATACCACGGGAGGAAGCGTATAGGGAATTAATTGATCGTACAGATGTACCAGAATTTGAAATGGTGATCAAATCATTAATTCGCGGAGCACAATTAGGAGTACCTGTATCAAAAACATTTGAAACTCAATCGATGGAGATTAGAAGGCTAAGGAAAGAAAAAGTAAAAGAGCTAGCAGCAAAAGCAGCACCAAAAGTAACAATGATTACGACATTTGTCGTTATGCCAACAGCACTTGTTTTGATAGGAGGATTAGTACTTTTAAATATAATAGATAATGTAAGAAATAGTGGATTGTTTTAATGAGTGTCGAAATTTTAAGGGGGTGATTAATGAGAAAGGGGTTTTAATCAGTTGTTGTTTGAAAAAGTGTTTAAGGATTATTATTAAATTAAAAGGGAGAGGAAAATAATGACGAAATTTGGACAAAAGCTATATGTAAATGGCCGGACAAAGCTCAATAATTTGAAAAACGGCGAGGAAGGTTCTACAGCAGTTGAATTTATGGGTATCGCAGCAGTGGTAGTTTTAATAATTTTCATTTTTACTAAATTCTTTGGCGATGGTGGAGCAGGTTCCTCAGGTATTACATCTATTTTAGGTGGATTAATTGACGTTGTAAGCGGTTGGTTTGGATTTTAAACTTAAAAATTATTAGAGTGATAGGAACAGTGATTCAATCTGTTCCTATCACTTAATTTAATACCTAGGACATATGCTTAACATATAGTTATCAAAGCTCTTCTAGATATTAACTTCATATAACTATTTTAAAAAGGAAGTGTAAAATTTGTCTATTAAGAATACGAATTATCTTTTTGTATTTATGTTAATATTAATGATTCTAGTTATTACTGCGTGTTCATCAAATGAAGAGCGGCTAGAAAATAATCAAGGGAAAATTGATGAAAATAAACAAACACGAGATATGACTAATTTAAAAAAGGATGGTGACGTTAATAATCAAGATATGCAAGATGAACCGATTGACTTAACGGAAAACTTACTAGATTTGGCTCCAGCAGACCCAAAAAACTTAGAAGAAATACTTAACTATCCAGTAGGTCCATTAGCTGGAAAAGACAGTAACGAAGAAATAGAAGAAATGATTGTATATGTGAAAGAAAAATTACCACCTATTGAAGAGGAAAAAGATCAGGCTTATTTAGAACAATGGTGGCGTGCATATAGTTATCTTTTTTCTGAAGACTATCCAGATCCAAATAATATAATACGTATGATGAATATGGAACAATTTGGAAACCCAAATATAGAAGATGAGCGTTTTCATTTTAAGGAAAACATGAACGTCCTCGTCATTCTGGATGTGAGCGGCAGTATGGCCAATGAAATTAATGGTAAATCGATGATGGATATCGCAAAAGACTCCATTAACGATTTTGTGTCAGATTTGCCAGAAGATGTAAATATCGGTCTTAGGGTGTATGGTCATGAGGGAAAACGTACAGGAAAAACAAAAGAGGAATCTTGTCAGAGTACAGAACTAGTCTATGATATTCAGCCTTTAAATAAGCAAGAATTTAAGAAGGTGATAGAGCCATTCGAACCAACAGGTTGGACGCCAATTGGCTTAAGTTTAGAAAAGGTAAAAGAAGATTTTGCAGACTATCCTAGTGATAGAAATACAAATCTCGTCTACGTAGTCAGTGATGGAGCCGAAACTTGTGGTGGTGATCCAGTCAAAGCAGCAGAAGATCTCGTAGACTCCAATATTGAACCGATTATTAACGTCATTGGCTTTAATGTTGATATCGAAGGTCAAAGCCATCTGAGAGAAATCGCTGAGGCAGGTGGTGGGGTCTATACAAATGCAGGGAATGAAGAGCAATTACAAGAAACGTTTAAACAAGCGGAAGAAGTTTTGAAAAAGTGGGATGAATGGAAAAGAGGAGCTAGTCATAGTGTCCTAGAACAACGTTCACAACTGAGAGTGGAATCGGATGAGTTCTTTAGTGAGTGGAGTAGAATTAATTGGAATGAATCTAATAATATTCGGGCTATCAATAGCAAATTATTATCTGAAAAATATATTACAAAACAATCATATGACTATAATAGAGAAAAGGTGAGTGAGAGATCCCAGTTATATAAGAATATTAAGAGAGAATGGTTTAAGAAATTAAAAGAAAAAATTGATGAAAATTATGAAAAACTATTGCAGGATATAAATAAGGAATATGAAGATGGAACAAAGTGATAAAAAATACTTTTCAAGGGGTGAAGATAATATGAAAGGAAAAAATGATTTGTTTCATAATGAACAAGGTTCGTTATCGATTGAATTCATCGGCCTGTTGCCATTTGTCATTATTTTGCTTCTTATTATATGGCAATTAATCGGTACAGGCACATCGTTATTAATGGCACAAAAAGCTGTAAATGAATCTGCCAAAGTCTATTCAATAACAAAAGACAGGAGTGATGCAGAGCGGGCAGTACGGAATATCATTGGTTCCAATAGTAGCATGAACTATACAAACTTCTCCGTTCAATCTGAAGGAGATAAATATTTCAACGTTAAATTCGATGCCAACTATAAAATCGTTTTTTTGCCTGAGCGTTGGAGAAAAACATTTACAATACCACATAAATCATACAGTAGGGTGTTAGAATGATGAAACGTTTAAGAAAACTATATCAAGATGAATCTGGTGGTATGTCACTCTTAATGATGGCTGTTGTATTTTTTGGGATATTAATGTTTGTGTTATTACTAAATTTTATTAAAGTGTTTGCTGTAGACAACCAAGCTAATACAGCTGCACAACAAGGAAGTCTTGCTGCAACAGGGGTTGTATATAAACAGGCGATGAATGTGATTGAGCACTATTCGTACCCTTGTGGTGACGATATTTGTTATTTAATTGATGATTATCATGCGGAAAAAAGTTCATTATCTGGTGATTCGTTATCAGAGAATGAAAGGCATCGAAAAGCAATTGATAAAACGCTTCTCTATAGAATGTCAAGAGACGCAAGATTAAAACGACAAATTCGTTTAGCTATGCAAAGAGCGACAGCAGAAATTCCGGGTGTTGTTAAGAATGTCATAAGAAAAAATAACGCCAAAGTATCTGATACGAAAATTAAGATATTTAATAATAAAAATCGTATCGAAGTGATAACTTCTGCTGAATTTGAATCAAGTGAAGTACCTGGATTTATGCGGAAAATGAAAGAGGATTTACCGCAAATAGGAATGGGTGTTGAAGTGCCATTTATTCGAGCACTTAACTGGCCAAGTCGAACGTTACAATTGCGCTAAAAATGGATAGAAGACATTTTAAGACGTAGAGGTGTTAAAGTGTGAATTTAAAAGATTTAATGAAGTTAACTACCATATTTGTTATTTTTTCGTTGAATTTAGTAGCATGCAGCTCAAACGAAAATGAGCCAGATTTAAAGGCGCTACTTAAAGAGTTGCCTGACGAATACCCTACGTCAATAGATGAAATTGTAAACTATCCAACAGGACCTTTAGCAGAAAAAACTTACAGAGATGAAATGGAAGAGATGATTGATGTTATAAAAACACACTTGCCACGGATTGAAAACGAAGTAGATGAAGCATATTTACATGATTGGTGGCAAGGCTATCATTCTTTATTCGCTGAAAAATACCCGGATCCGACTTCAATTTTTCAAGAGAAAATTGTACAACCATTTTCTCATCCAGCTTTGCAAGAAGAACAATCCGTATATAAAGAGAATCTAAATGTATTAATCATTTTAGATTTAAGTGGTAGCATGAACAAGCAAATTAAAGGAAAACCTATGATTCAAATTGCTAGAGAAGCAATCCAAGATTTTTTATCCAAATTACCAAGTCACGCAAATGTTGGACTCCGTGTTTACGGACATATCGGATCAGGAAAAGATTCAGACAAAGAGCGTTCATGCTCAAGAAGTGATTTGATATATGACATTCAGCCCTATAACAAAAGTGAATTTAAAGAAGCACTTAATAAATATGAGCCAAAAGGCTGGACACCCATCGCATTTAGTTTAGAACAAGCAGCTGAGGATTTTGCTGAATATCCAAGAGAAGAATATACAAATCTTGTCTACGTTGTTAGTGATGGTATTGAAACATGTGATGGAGATCCAATAGCTGTCGCTAAGTCATTAAGTGATTCAGAAATTCATCCGATTATTAATGTTATTGGGTTTGGTGTAGATAAAAAGGCTCAGAAACAACTAGAACAGATAGCCGAAGTAGGAAAAGGCTTGTATGCCAAGGCTGGAAATGAAAAAGAACTAAATAAGGCATTTCATGATCAAGAAGACATGTTACGTATGTGGAAAGAGTGGCAAAAACAGACAAAAGAATCACTGGATAAGCATAAGAATGATCAGATTGAGGAAATAGAACAATTCTATGATGAATGGAAAAAAGTAAATGATCGTGAAAGAGCAAATATCTTTTTTATCATTAATGAATTAAGAAATACGGGCTATATTACCGACCAGGCACATCGTTATTTTGCGGAGATGAGAAGCGAACGAACCGAGAGATATAAGAAGTTAGGCCATGAATGGTACACAAACTTAAATAAAAAGGTAATGAGGAACTATGAAGATAATAATAAAAAAATATTTAAAGAGCTACAACCATAGATTTTCAAAGGTTACCCAACTATATGAATAAAAAGACCACGAGCTGTCGAATTTATGGGCATCGCAGCAGTGGTCTTATAGAGCTTTATTACTAAAGCCCTATAATTTATTATAGCGCTTAATAATTATTTTATACAAGTAATTTGAATGAGGGGATTTAATTTTGAATCACGATGTAAGTGATTAATGTACCAAGTGCGATAAATGGTGCCATCGGTATATTTTTAATTTTTATGTGATTTGGAAATATTTTACCTAAAATTAAAATCGGTAATCCAATAAATGAGGCAGTCGCAAAGCTAAAGAAGTATACATATAAACC